>JBEKJW010000106.1:0-14468 GCA_050011035.1 Candidatus Acidiferrales bacterium | reverse complement strand
AATAATGTGTCGAACGAGAGATTCCACACGTGCTCGATAATCTGCGCACGCGTCACGTTCTGCCCCGCATTCCGCATCAAATATTCAAGCAGTGAGAATTCCTTCGGCGTCAGCTCGATCAGCTGCCCCGCGCGCTTCACCGAGTGCTCCACTCGATTCAGCTCCAGGTCGTCGATCCGCAAATATCCTTCCGGCGAACGCCCGCCGCGCCGCAACAGCGCCCGCACCCGCGCCGAAAGCTCGCTGAACGAAAACGGCTTCATCACCAGATCGTCCGCGCCCATATCCAGCGCCTGAACGCGATCCTCCGGCCGGTTGCGATTGCTCAAAACAAGGATGGGAAGTTGGCTTCGCGCCGCGCGGATGTGCTTCAACACTTCCAGCCCGTCCGGCCGCGCGACATTTAAATCCAGGATGGTGAGGTCGAATTCCTGGTCCTGAATCAGCGACTCGGCTTCGTCGCCTTCTTTCGTCACTTCCACCGCGTAATGTTCAGTATCGAAACTGCGCTGCAAAAACGCCGCGAGCGCCGGATCGCTTTCCGCCAATAACAAACGCATGGGTTGCTCCTGAGGAAGGGGAAGGCCTCAAGATTTATAGGAAGGGGGAGAAAAATCTAATGAAGGTTGATTCAAGTGTCAAAGGAAATCTGAATAACTACGTAAGATTTTGTCAAACCAAGCAACAATGTTTCATTACGGAACGTCGCGCTCGCCCCACAACACTCGAATCTCCCAAAAACTCTCCACCCCGCTCGGCAACTATTACCGCCGCACCTACGGGCGCGTCATTTTTTCCGCGTCCACCAGCGTGTCGAACTCATCCGCCGTCAAATACCCCAGCCTCAACGCCGCCTCGCGCAAACTCGTCCTCTCGTGATGCGCCTTATGCGCGATTTCCGCCGACTTGTCGTAGCCGATTTTCGGACTCAGCGCCGTCACCAGCATCAGCGAGTTCTTTACGTTCGCTTCGATCCGCGCCACGTCGATCTGCATTCCCTCCACGCAGTGTTCGCGGTACGAGCGACACGCATCCGTCAGCAGCCGCACCGAATTCAAAAAGTTGTGAATCAGAACCGGCTTATAAACGTTCAGCTCGAAGTTCCCCTGTGAGCCCGCGAATCCGATCGCCGCATCGTTGCCAAACACCTGCACCACCACCATCGTCATCGCTTCCGACTGCGTCGGATTCACCTTCCCCGGCATGATCGACGAACCCGGCTCATTCTCCGGCAGCATCAGCTCGCCCAGCCCCGCGCGCGGGCCCGACGCCAGCCAACGCACATCGTTCGCAATTTTCATCAACGATGCGCCGAGCGTCTTCAACGCCCCACTCGCAAACACAATTTCGTCGTGCGCCGATAGCGCCGCGAATTTATTCGGGTGCGAACGGAACGGCAGCCCCGTTAGCTCTTCGATTTTCCTCGCCGCGCGCTCCGCAAATTCCGGATGCGCGTTCAGCCCCGTCCCCACCGCCGTCCCACCAATCGCCAGATCGTAAAGCCCCGGCAACACTTCGTTCAGCCGCGCAATGTCGCGATCGAGCAGGCTCACCCATCCCGAAAATTCCTGCCCCACCGTCAGCGGCGTCGCATCCATCAGGTGCGTCCGCCCGATTTTCACCACGCTCGAAAATTCCTTCGCCTTCGCATCCAGCGCATCGCGCAGTTTCGTCACCGACGGAATCAGCGCCTCCGCCACCCGGCTCGCCGCCGCAATATGCATCGCCGTCGGAAACGTGTCGTTCGACGATTGCGACATGTTCACGTCGTCGTTCGGATGGATCGGCTTCTTCGACCCCAGCACGCCGCCCGCAATCTCGATCGCGCGGTTTGAGATCACCTCGTTCGCGTTCATGTTCGTCTGCGTGCCGCTTCCCGTCTGCCAGATCCGCAGCGGAAAATGTGCGTCAAGCTTCCCCGCAATAACTTCGTCCGCCGCCTGCGAAATCAGCTTGGTCTTCTCCGCCGGCAGCTTCCTCAAATCGTGATTCACCAGCGCCGCGGCCTTCTTCAAAATGCCAAACGCGCGGATCAACTCCGGCGGCATCGTATCGTTCCCGATGTCGAAGTGAATCAGCGAACGCGCCGTCTGCGCCCCGTAATACCGGCCGTTCGGCACCAGAATCTTCCCCATACTGTCCGATTCAACCCGGTGATTCGCATCCGCCACAACCGCCGCCTTCGATTCCACAATCCCCTCCTGAAGTCTCGCGCCCTACCACATCCCGCGTTTGCACCCACTGTAATAAAGGATACTGCGAAATCCCCACCCGCGCAGCCTCGCCCAACCTGCACTCGATTCGCCCGTCACAGCCCGCGTACAGCTGTACTTCCGCTGCACTCTTGTACAGGAATCGTTTCAGAAACCGCCGGGTTAGTCTCCCGTGCGACCCGCCCGTTCCGAATTAACATGGTCCGAGGGCGTTCTGCGTCTCGACGCCCCCTTTTATATAGCTGACACAGCGCCGCGCCTTTCACGCGAGTCGCAGTCCTCATCGGGGGATGAGTTTCGTCTTATGCCGTTTTCATTCAAATCTTTGTTTTCAGGCAGCCGTTCCAGCACGCTCACGCTTCCGCTCGATCCCGGCCCGCGCGAAGACGCTGCGGCCCAAGCTCAAGACGCTCAGCCCGTTGACACCGCCAAGCCTCCCGTCGCGAATGCCGAGTCCGATCCGCTCCAGCAAGCGCTGCTCCGTGAATTTCTCGCTCAGGAATTTCTCGTCCAGCCGCAGGCCGCTCCTCCGCCCGCAGCCGACGCCGTAGTCTCCCCCGCTCTCGACGAATTGCTCGCTAAAGCTCATGAAGCTAAGCACGTCGTCGCCGACATTCCCGCTCCTGAATTGAAAATCGAAACCGCCGCGCAGCCCGCGGCCGCCTCCACGCCAGCGCCCATCGCGCCCGCAACAAAAGTTCCCGACGCCGCCGCGTCACCAAAATCCGAACCCGTCGTCGAGCTACCACCTCCTCCGGCTGCCACAGCTCCCGTCGCAAAAACGATCGCCGTCCACGCAGCTCCCGCGACACCAGCACCGAAAGCCCTCGAGCCGGCCGCAAAACTCGCACCAGCGCCCGTCGTTGCTCCTGCAACTACTCCAGCGCCCCCGCCTCCCGCCGTTTCCGCCCCCGCGCTCGAAACAAAATCCGAGCCCCCCGCGCCAAAACCAGAACCGAAGCTCGGAACTCCTGCAAAATCCGCCGAGACGGATGCGCCCGAATCGCCATCCGCCGCTGACGAGCTTCCGCAAGCAGCCAAAAATCTCGACGTCCCCACCGACATCGACGAACTCCTCGCGAGCATCGGCTCCGTCACCTCGCCCCAACTCAACGATCCCACCGGCGAACTCTTCGAAGTCCACGCCCAAACCGTCCCCGCCCTCGCCGACGTCGCGCCCGACGCCTACGTCCTCAAGCCCCGCGTCGATCCCAACGAATGGGCGCTCGAAGAAACTCTCGCCTCTCACAAAGAGTGGGTCGATTCACACGGCGCCTCGGGCACGCGCGCCGATCTCCGCAAGGGCAGCTACGAGAGCACCGAACTCATCAGCGTCAATCTTCGCTACGCCGACCTGCAAGACATAAATCTCCGCGCGGCCGACTTGCTCCTCGCGGATCTTCGCGAAGCGTGCCTGGTCCGCGCCGATTTCAGCGAAGCCTGCCTCGTCGGGACCAACCTCGAAGGCGCGAATCTCGAAGGCGCCTCGCTCGAAAATTCCATGGGCCTCGTCCCGCGCCAGATCGCCGGCGCCAACGTTCACGAAGCCTCGCTCCCCGCGCCTGTTCTCGAATTTCGCGCTCTCGCCGATTTCGCGCGCTCTTCCGTCGTCGCCGTCCGCCTGTTCAGCACCACCCTGGTGCTTTCGGTCATCGCGCTGGTCATGATTTTCAAGACGCGCGACGTCCAACTCCTCGCCGACTCTGGCATCCTTTCTTTCATCCCTTCGCGCGCTCTCGCCGGCGCGCTGCCGTCCGATCAGCTCTACCTGGTCGCGCCGATCGTCTTATTCGTCGTCTATCTCTGGTTCCTTTACAACCTCCAGCGCGTCTGGGACGCCGTGCTCGAACTCCCAGCTGTCTTTCCCGACGGCCGCGCGCTCAACACCGGGGGATCGCGTATCATCTCCGGCCTGCTCCGCACCCACTTTCACTGGATGAACGCGCACGCACCCTCCACGCGCCGCATCGAAAAAACGGTTTCCGTCCTCCTCGCCTACTGGACCGTGCCCATCGTCATCCTTATTTTCTGGGCGCGTTACCTCACCGTGCAGGACATCCACGGCACCATGCTCCACGAAGTGCTGATTCTGCTCTCGATCTCCGTCGCGTTTTACTGCACTACGCGCACTGGACGCCCCGCCGAATCATGGCTCACTTCGTCAGACGACCGCCATCCGATCCTCGACAAGCTCAAAGCGGTCAAGCCCGTCCACGGCCTCGCGATTATTTTCGGAATCCTCACGTTCCTCTCGCTCGGCACCATTTACGGCGTCCCACGTGACACCGAACGCGCCCCGCAGTACGGCGCCTCCAACATTCGCCGCTGGGCACCCGCCGGCCTCTGGGCCGTTGGGATCGATCCCTACGCCGAACTCACCGAAGCCTCGATCTCACGCAAACCCGAAGGCTTCGACGGTTCCGACGCGCAACTCGCCAACGTCACCGGCGCGCGCCTCGTCGGCTCTAACTTCCGCTACGCGCAGGCCTACGGCGTCTTCCTCGCCAACGCGCACCTGTTCCGTTCGAATTTCAATGGCGCATTCATGTCCCAGGCTGACATGCGCGGCGCCGACCTGAGTCAGTCGACGCTCGAAAACACCAATCTCGATCGCGCCCAGATGAGCCGCGTGAACCTCGACCGTGCTTCGCTCGTCGGCGCCACGCTCTCTCGCACCGATCTTCGCAACGCCAATCTTTCTTACGCCACGCTCACCGGCTCCACGCTCATCGATGCCCGCATGGACGGCGCCAGCCTCTACGGCTCGCACCTTGAAAACGCCTCCATCATTCGTGGCAACATGAACAAAGCCGATCTTCGCGACGCGCACCTCGACGGCGCGAATCTCGAACACTCGGATCTGCGCGAAGCCTACTTCTGGTCCGCCAAACTGCCCGGCGCGAATCTGCGCAACGCTCAGCTCGCCACCGCCATCTTCATCGACGCCGACCTCTCTCGCGCGGATCTCTCCCGCGCTCAATTCAACGGCACCGTGCTCAACGGCGCGAATCTCCACGACGCCATTCTCGACGGCGCCGACCTCCGCGGAGCGCTTCAACTCTCAGCCGCGCAAATCTGCTCCACAAAATCTCGGAACGGCGCACAGTTCGACGATGCGCTTCAGCTTCAGATCGACAATCTCTGCGGCACCGGTCCGCACGTCGCCGCGCCCGCTCCAGTACCCACGGCGCCTGCTTCTGCATCTGCACCAGCCGTGCAGAAACCCGCGTCTCACTGACAAACCTGCTCACATCGGCTAAAATTTGAAGCTGCACTGTGTGCGCGGCGCCCCGCTGGTGTCCGCCTGCCGCAGCCGTCCTGTTGAACTGCTTCAACCGGCACAACGAGTTACGAGGGAGAGTCCGCTTACTTGAAGTCTGACCAGTCCACAATTCAACGCCCATCTCAAGGATCGTCGTTTTTCACCGGCGCGCGCTGCTGGACCCTCCTCATTCTCACCTGGGCTATCGTTTATCTTCCCGGCCTTTTCCGTCCCGCGCTTCTCGACGACGCCGACTCCGTCCACGCCGAAGCCTCGCGCGAAATGCTCTTAAACCACGATTGGGTCACGCTTTACACCGACGGCCTCCGCTACCTCCAAAAGCCGCCGCTACTCTACTGGGCCGTCACCATTTCCTACAAACTCTTCGGCGTCGGCGAATGGCAGACTCGCCTGCCCCTGGCCCTCTGCGTCTTCGGCCTCATCGCCGCAACCTTTATATTTGGCCGCCGCTACTTCGGCCGCGAAGGCGGCTTTTACTCCGCCATCGTCGTCGCCACCTCACTCGGCGTCTTCGTTTTCACTCGCTTCCTGATTTCCGACGTCCTCGTCGCCATGTTTCTGACGCTCGGTCTCTATTTCTTCCTCCGTGCTTCCGAAGAAGCCCGACCCTCGCGCTCGCTCTGCTGGGCCCTTGTCAGCACCATTGCACTCGGCGTTCTGGCCAAAGGCCTCATCGCCATTGTCTTTCCCTGCCTTATCATTCCGGTCTACCTGTTCCTCACCGGCGATCTGAAGAAAATCTGGAAGCTGCATCTCGTTTCGAGCGCGATCATCTTCTTCGTCATCGCCGCGCCGTGGCACATTCTCGCGTCGCTTCGCAATCCCGCCATTCCCGGCACCATGGCCAAGGGCTTCTTCTGGTCGTACTTCATCAACGAACACGTAATGCGCTACCTCGGCAAGCGCGTCCCGTACGACTACGACAAAGTCAACCTCGGGCTGTTTTGGGGAATGCTGCTGATCTTTCTGATTCCGTGGATCGTCTTTCTCGTGCCGGCTCTTCGCGAAATTCCCGCCAAGATCCGTGCGTGGCGCTCGAATCTCGATTCCCGCTCCCGCGCCAACCTGTTCTGCGCGATCTGGGCCGTGATGATCATGCTGTTCTTTAGTTTTTCAAGCCGCCAGGAATACTATTCGCTCCCCGCGATTCCAGCCCTCGCTCTGCTGATTGGCGGATGGATGCAACGCGAAAGTGAATCCGCCGCCGATAGCCGCGAACGTCGCGCCGGGCGCATCGCTTCTCTGGTTCTGGTCGTCGTCGGCATTGCTGCGTTCGCCGCAACGATGTGGCTGATTTCGCAAACTCATTCGTTCCCGGCGGGCACCGATATCGGCGCCGTCCTCACGCCTCATCCTTCCCGATACAAGCTCTCCCTCGGCCACATGGGCGATCTCTCCGTTGAATCCTTCGGCCTGTTCCGCGCTCCGCTCTGGGAAATCGGCGTCGGAATGTTCGTCGGTTCGCTCGCTTGCTGGTTCTTCCGCCGCCGCGGCGAAGCCATCAAGGCAAACTTCGCCCTGCTCGCGATGTCCATCGTTATTCTTTTCTGCGTCTGGCAGGGGTACATTATCTTCTCGCCCGAAATCGCCTCGAAGGAAATCGCGCTCGAGATCAAGAAGATGTACCAGCCGGGCGAAACTATCGTCATCAACGGCGTCTACGAAACTGGCTCCGACCTAAATTTTTACACCGGCATTCAGGTCCACGTCCTCAACGGCGTCGCCGGCGATCTCTGGTTCGGCTCTTTTTGGCCCGATGCGCCCCACGTCTATGAAGACGACGACTCTTTCGTGAAGCTCTGGAACGGGCCGAATCGCGTTTATCTTTTCACGCCGGAGTATCTGAAAAATCGCGCGCTCAAGAATCTCGATCCGTCAACGATTTACGTTCTTACACGGCGCGGCGGAAAAGTCGTTTACACGAATCGTCCGGTTCCAGGAGTCGACGTCGAAGGAATGTCAGGGATGCTCCGCGAGGAACCGCTTGCCTTTAACTCAACGTTGAACTTCGGCTCGTACACTGTCCCGTCGCCGTCCGCGGGCCGCGCCGAAGTTCGCACCAACTAATTTATACTTCCACTCGGAGGACACACGATGCACCCATGGCACGATTTGAGTCCCGGCGAACACATCCCGCACGAATTTCTCGCCGTCATCGAAATCCCGCTCGGCTCGAGCGTCAAGTACGAGCTCGACAAAGGGAGCGGCATCATCAAGATGGACCGCGTGCTCTACTCCGCCGTCTACTACCCCGCGAACTACGGCTTCATCCCGCAATCGCTGGCGGAAGATCACGACCCGCTCGACGTGCTCGTGCTTTGCCAGGTCCCCGTCGTTCCTCTCACCATCATGCACGCCCGCACCATCGGCTTGATGGCCATGATCGATTCCGGCACCAAAGACTACAAAGTCATCGCCGTCGCCACGGCCGATCCCGAATACAACTCGTACCACGAAGCCAGCGAGCTGCCGCCGCACAAGCTCGCGATGGTCAAGCGTTTCTTCCAAGACTACAAAAAGCTCGAAGGCAAAGTGGTCGAGGTCGATGACATTCAGCCCGCCGCTGTCGCGTATCCGGTGATCGAGCAGGCCCTCGCGCGCTACGACAAAAAGCGCCGAGCAGGCCATCACAAGAAACATTAATTAAGGACGGGCCGCGCAACTCATGTCGCGGCGGGAGAGGATCAACTCATGACACGGATTTTGCGAACAGCGTTGTGTGTTGCAATCGCGTGTGGAGGGTCCGCCGTAGTCGCGCGCGCCGCAACCTCACCCGACCAACTCGGCACCGTCGAATTTCCCAACTCCTGCAACGCCGCCGCGAAGCCTTCAATCATCTCCGGCGTGGCCTTCATGCATTCCTTCCAGTACCAGCAATCCGAAGAAGCCTTCGAGCAAGCCGCGAAGGCCGATCCCAAATGCGCCATCGCGTTCTGGGGTGAAGCGATGGCCCGCTACCACCAACTTTGGGATAACCCCGACGCCATCGCGCTCACCAAAGGCCGCGACGAACTCGCCGAGGCACAAAAATTGAAAACGGGCACTCCGCTCGAACGCGGCTATATCGACGCCGCGGCAGCCTATTTCAAAAAAGATCCCAAGCTCACTTACGCCGACCGCACTCGCGCCTACTCCGAAGCGATGGCTAAAGTCCACGCCTCGAATCCCGACGACGTCGACGCTTCCACCTTCTACGCGCTCTCACTCGTCTCGCTAGCCTACAAAGACGAAAAGGACGCCTACGACCTGCGCAAGCAGGCTCTCGCGATTCTGCAACCACTATTCTTGTCGCACCCGAATCATCCCGGCGTCGCGCATTACATCATTCACGCCGCCGACACGCCGCAACTCGCCTCCCAGGGTCTCGACGCCGCGCGCGCCTACGCGAAAATCGCGCCCGATTCTTCGCACGCGCTCCACATGCCATCGCACATCTTCGTCCGCCTCGGCCTTTGGCAGGAGTCGGCCGATTCGAACATCGCCGCTTCCAACGCCGCTGCCGAAGCCGAGAAAGCGCACGGAGGCGAAGACCACTATCAATTTCACGCGATGGATTATCTGGCTTACAGCTACGTGCAAATGGGACAGGCTGCTAAAGCCGACGCCGTCCTCGCTGACCTGAAGAACGTCCCCGGCGCGAGCGCTCACCACATCGCCACGCGCCAGTCCTATCTCGATGCGCGCAACGCGCTCGACCTTCATCGCTGGAAAGACGCCGCCGCTCTCCCCGTTCTCGAAATCGATCAGGCCGACCTCGCCCCGACGTATTGGGCAAAAGCTATCGGCTCTGCGCGCACCGGCGATGCAGCCTCTGCGAAAGCCAACCTCGATAAGCTCGTCGTCGCCGTCGCCGCGCGCAACGAGCGCGACAAAAAAGACGGCAACGAAGTCAAAGACGGAAAGCCGGTCGATCAGCTCGAAGCCGAAGCCTGGGTCGCCTTCGCTGAAAAGCGCGGCGACGACGCCGTTACCTCGATGCGCGCCGCCGCCGAACGCCAGGAGAGCGAAGATTTCGAGGATGTCGTCATCCCCGCGCGCGAAATGCTCGGCGATCTCTTCCTCGAACTGAACCGCCCCGACCTCGCCGTGAAGGAATACCTAGCCACGCTAAAAAATGTCGCGCCCAACCGCTTTGACTCCCAGTTCGGCGCCGCCGTCGCCGCAAATAAAAATGGCGATCCCGGCAACGCGCGCGATTACGCCGTCGCCCTGCAACACCGCTGCGGCACCGACGCCGACCGCCCCGAAATCCGCCAGCTCTCCATGACCATCGACAAGCGCTGGCCCCACTAAACACCCCTCTTTACCGCCTGTTCAAGGGGCGATACTAAGGCGAACTGTACGGAGCAGCCCCAAATCTGCCCTCCCGTCCAGTTGTGGGTGCCTTTCGCTTGTCCCCATACTGGTATCGGGATTCGGCCCGCTTTTCCGGGCCTGTTTCAACGGTGTTCTTGGGAAACCCGTGCTGAACGTCTCGATTCTAGTCCCGCCGTTTCGCGCTATCGCTCGCCGTGTCTCGCGCCGCATCGCGCGTGCCCGCGCGTCCCAAATTTTTGCGTTTCGCTCTACCACCGTTCGCGCCGAACTCGCCCTCTTGTCTGGTTCGCACGGCCCGCTCGGTTCGCCGCTCGTTCCTTGCGCTCTGCGGCTCACTGAAATTCGTCGGAGGCCTCAATGATTCGAAGACTCCTTTTCGCAACCGTCATCCTCTCCGCCGCCGCGGCTTCAGCGCCGCGGGCCGGCGCCTCGCCCACCATCGGCGTGCGCTGCGGCGCAAACGAAGATCGCGTCTGGGTTTACGAAACGCTCGTCGACTTCAACGTCGAAACCAAACTCAAGTGCGGTGACCCGGTCGAGATTCTCGATCGCGTCAAAGGCTACGTAAAAATCCGTACCGCCTCCGGTGATGAAGGCTACGTCGCTGCCACCGCGTTTCCCAAGTCCGCGATTCCTCCCGAGCCCGAAGATCACTCGCACGATCTCCAGGTCGTCTCGCAACAAATGCTCGCGAACCAGCGTAATAATCCCGCGCCAACGGTCGAGAAATCCTCGTTCGCATCGACGCCATCCGCGAATGCGTCAACAATTTCTGCCGCGTCCGCGACAGTCGTCGTTGCTGCAACAAAACCTGCGCCAGCGCCACAGCCCGTCGCGCAACCTACTCCAGCTCCGACCGTCGCTGCCGCAACTCCAGCTCCTCGGCCCGCGCCCGTCGCGCAGCCGACCCCAGTCGCATCGCCTGCGCCAGCCACTGTCGCGGTCACAACTCCTGCGCCCGCTCCGGCTCCAGCGCCACAGCCCGCCGCGAAACCCGTCGTCGTTGCCGCCGCAACTCCGGCGCCGCAGCCAGCTCCGCAACCCGTGCCGGCATCGCGCCCCGCTCCTCCCACTATCACTCCGAAGCCAGCCGCCACGCCCGCGCCAGCAGTCGTCGCGAAATCAACTCCAGCGCCAGCTCCGGCTCCGGCAGCCCGCGAAATGGAAGTCACGCTCACCACCGCGACTCCCGCGCCGCAGCCTCAGCCCGCGCCAACGCCACAACCCCAGCCTCAACCAGTCGCCGTACCCGCGCCGACGACAACCGTCGCCTACGCCGCTCCAGCTCCGAAACCCGCGCCCGTCGCCGCCAAGCCCCCGGTCGATCCCGACACCGAGGAAGAAACCTACGCCCCGACCGTCGAGTCCACCGCCAATTGCAATTCGTTCTTCGTCGCCTACGGTCTCTCGCCCAACCAGTACAAGTGGATCCAACAGAATCGCAAGAAAGCCTTCCCCACCGTCTGCCCCGCTCCCACGCAATCCCAAGTCGATTACATCGTCATCTTCACCCATGACGTCGACTTCTACAGCGTCACCATGCCAACGCAAGTTCATCACGAAGCCGGCGGCTTCTCCGACTGGGCTCCCCTCGAAACCGTCGACGACGCCGTCATGTCCCCGTCTGATGCCAACAAAGCTCACCACGAATATGTCTTCGTCTTCCACGCGCGCCGTGGCACTTACGATCCCGCGGCCTTCTCCTCTCGTCGCAAGCCTCTCTTCTCCAAGGACGAGACCAACATGCTCGGCTCTCACGGCGGCTTCCGCACCGTCATGGACGCCCTAACCTGGATCGAAACCACCGGCGCCTCCCGCGAGTCCGCCCAGCGCTAGTGGCACAGCCTCCTGCTCTAGTGGGATAGCCAACCTGGCTGTCATCCCACGACCTCGATACAACTGCGCGCACAATCATTCGCGTGGTGCTACGTTTTCGCGGTGGCACGCCTCACGCCGTTGATGTCATCCAGAGACCCGTTCACGGGTCGAAGGATCTCTCCCCGCCTTTCTCTTCGCATGCCACGCCCCGACACAAACCCGTAAAGATTCCGTAAAGCCACACACACTTCATTCCTCAAAATTTCCTAATGTCCCTCACCCCTATTACTTCTTCTCACTCCCATCCAAAAACAAAGCACCCATCCGCCATCGACTTGCATCAGAATCACATATGACCGTGTCGAACCACCCGAATTCGCCTACGCATTCGTCTTCGCTTCCACGCACTCCGAAGCCCAGCATTAGCGCCCGCGAAGTCCTCGGCGCCTGGGGCCGCATTCTCACTGGCCACGCGCCCATGCTCTCGATCGAAATCACGCGTGAGTGCCCGCTCTCTTGTCCCGGTTGCTACGCCTACGGCGATCAGCACCTCGGCGGCGGCATCACGCTTTCCGAACTCAATGACAAGCGCGGCGACGACCTCGTCAACGGCGTCATCGCCCTCGTCAAAAAACACAAGCCCTTGCAAGTTTCTCTCGTCGGCGGCGAACCGCTCGTCCGCCACAAGGAACTCAGCCGCATTCTCCCCATCCTCTCCGAAATGGGCGTCTTCACCATGGTCGTCACCAGTGCCGTGATCCCCATTCCCGAAGACTGGATGAAGCTCCCCCGCATCCGCGTCGCGATCTCCGTCGACGGACTTCCCGTCGACCACGACGTTCGCCGCAAGCCCGCGACCTACGAACGCATCCTCAAAAATATTTCCGGCCGCGAAGTGAACGTCCACTGGACCATCACTCGCCCAATGCTCTCGCGCCCCGGCTATCTTGAGGATTACGTCGCTTTCTGGAACGCGCGCCCCGAGGTCAATCTCATCTGGGTCAGCCTTTACTCTCCGCAGATCGGCGAAGAGTCCGCCGAAAAGCTCACTCCCGAAAATCGCATCGAACTCGCCGAGCAGCTGCCCGCGCTCGGTAAGGCCTATCCGAAATTCCTGATGAACAAAACCATTGCGGACGCCTTCCTTCACCCGCCCGCAAGTCCGGACGCGTGCATCTTTGCCAAGATGTCCACGAATTATTCTGCGGATTTCAAAAGCCGCGTCGAGCCCTGCGTCTTCGGTGGCCAGCCCGACTGCTCCAACTGCGGTTGCGCCGCCAGCATCGGTCTCCAGTCCCTCATGACCAGGCAGGTCGTCGGCCCCGCCCGCATCGGCCACTTCGTCAAAGGTTCGGTAGCCGTCGGCCAGCTAGCCAACCGCCTGAAAGCCAACAAATTCGCCCCCCAACGCTGGTCCGGCATCGCCCCCAAATCGCCCTCGAGCGACGACGGCCTAGTCCAAATCCAGTCCTAACGATCTTCGAACTGCTGACGCCTTGCGGGCCACGGCTTTAGCCGTGACAAAAGCCGGCGCCGCAGCGCCTCCCATCAAGCTGCGCGAGTTCTCTGCACTCCAGAGGGCTCGCGCAAGCTCTTGTAGTACGCGCCACCAACTCGAAACGCCGTACTATGAACCGCCGTTGACTCCACGTTTAAAACTCCATATCCAAACAGCGTCTTTCGTTACAGGATTTTAAGTTGACACTCTGTTTACTGTGCTTAGAATCGGCGCCACCATGGAGTGGATGGAGGATCAGATGCGGCTGCTTTTCTATGTTTTGTTTGTGGCAGCGGTCTTGAGCGTTGGCACGCCCTGCGCTCATGCCGACGGCGTCGAGTTCACTGACTCTTTCGTCTGCACCATCGACTGCGGCAACACCCAGCTCCCTACCGCAACGGACACCATCTTCTATGCCTCAGTCGGAGAGCCCTGTGTGTGCGCCACCTGGGTCGGCGGCTTTGTACCCTTCGCCATTGCGGAGGACAGCCCTACCGACACCTACACCTGGAAAATTTTCGAATTTGGCAACACGATTCTCGGAGAAGACGAACTGGTTTTCAATATCACCGACGCGACCAACGGCACCACCGGTTTAGGCGGCGTAACAACGTATACCGGTCCACTCTTCGCAGCCGAATCCGGCTACCTCATCCTCACTCCCGTCGCGCCTGCGCCCGAACCCTCCAGCCTCATGCTCCTCGCCTGCGGCCTGATCGGCCTCACGCTCATCGCAGCCCGCAAGACCCACTCCTGGGGTCGCTCGCCCACGATTCCCGCGTCAACAGCTCGTGCGATGAACGATGACGCGTGCGCACTCGCAACACTAAAGATCGCGTCTCGGTGTAAAAGAGCCGCTGTCCCGGTGGACAGCAGCTCTTTCCGTTCCACAACCGCTCGATCCGCGTAAATCGCCCAGCCACCTACTCCTTATAGACCAACTTCGGCCCGCTAACCTGCTTCGCCTCCAGCGTCACATCCACCTCCACGCGATCCGCAATCTTGATGAACGGAATCCCGCTATTCATCCCGTAATCCTTCCGATCGAACGCCATCGAGCCCGTCACGGTTCCCCTCCCCGTTCCCTTACCCTGCAAGCTCAGGCTCAGCGTCTCCGGCTTCGACACTCCGCGAATCGTAAACGTCCCCGGAATATTGAACGTCGTCGGCCCCGTCTGCTCGATCTTGGTCGAATGAAACGTGATGTACGGATTGTCCTTCGCGTCGAAAAAATCTTTGCCCTTCAGCTTGCCGTCTTTCAAGCTGCTCCCCGTATTCACGCTGTCCGCGTCCACCTTGATATCCAGCGCGCCCGTCGTCACATCCGTCGACGTGAATT
>JBEKJW010000105.1:0-14551 GCA_050011035.1 Candidatus Acidiferrales bacterium | reverse complement strand
TTCGCGCGTGAGGCGAGTCTTAGACATAGCGCAATCCCTTTGCGACGACGATGCGGTCGACGAAGATCGACGGCGTGACGATCATTTCGGGGTCGAGTCCGCCGGTCGGCACAACTTCTTCGACCTCCACGATCGTGGTCTTCCCTGCCATGGCCATCAGTGGATTGAAATTTCGCGCGGCCTTGCGATAGATGAGATTGCCCATGCGATCGGCGACGTGGGCTTTGATGAACGCATAGTCGGCGCTGAGAGATTGCTCGAGGATGCAACGCTTGCCGCGGATGACGCGCTCTTCTTTGTCTTTTGCCACGTCGGTGCCTACGCCGACTGGAGAGAAAAACGCGGGGATGCCCGCAGCTTCGGCCCGCAGCCGTTCACAGAGGATGCCTTGCGGAACGAGTTCCAGTTCGATTTCACCTGCCGTGTATTGTTCCTGAAAATAAATCGCCCCCGGACCGGGAAATGCGGCGACCACTCGCTTGATCTGGCGATTCTTGAAGAGGATGCCAAGCTCGCCGTCGCCGGTGCCGCAATTGTTGCTGACGACCCCGAGATTCTTTACCCCTTTGCGCGCGAGGCCTTGGATCAGGTTATTTGGAAATCCGGCACCCCCAAAGCCGCCGAACATGATCGTCGAGCCGTCGGGTATGTCAGCTACTGCGGCGTCAACCGATTCATAAACTTTATTTTTGCGATTCATCGGGTTGGAAGGCGAGGCAGTTGCTGGACTCAGGCTCCGGTGAGGAAGTCGTATTGCGCGTCGGTGAGCGGTACGACGGATAGCCGGCCGATTTTCACGAGCGGCGACGAGGCGAAGAGTTTGTGTGATTTCACATCTGCCAGGGACACGGGCTTTGCGATCGGCTTGCCGACTTTGATTTTCACCACCGGCTTTTTCGGATCGGCGGCATTGACCGAGACTACAGAGGCTGTGCCGACCGCGGTGCGGCGCTCGCCGGTTTCATAGATCACAAGCTTCGCGCCGGGTTTCATCTCGCGCAGATTTTTCACCGCCGTGGGATTGCTTACGCCGTCCCATTCTGTGGCGCCATCGCGCTGCAAATCGGCGAAGGAATATTCGGACGGCTCAGTTTTCAGCAGATAGGCACCAGACATGTCAGTTCCTCGCAGCCGCGTGCGCCGTGAACGGATACGGCGGGCACGGCGAGCGCCATCGATTTCGCGCCTGACGATTTTACGCAAGTTGCGACTGGAGCGAAACCCCGCGCACGGCGAGAGCATCCCATAGCGGACCGAGGGCGATACATTTTCTGGGAATGCGGCGGATGATTCCCGAGCGCTCTCCTTTACAATACGGTCTCCATTTTCGCGGCGGCACGACCAGCGAGGAACACCCGGCGCGCTGCTGCACAGGAAGCCTGAGCCCAGGGAATGACCCACGTAAGAGACCTTGCACAAATGTCACCCTCGTTCCGCAGCGCTTTGCTGAGGAGCGAGCGTTTTCGGATCATGCTGGTGCTGGCTGTGCTCGCGGCCTTCTTCGTGGAGCGGAGCATTCGCACGCTGCTGGTGCACGGACCGGAGGACATCCAACTCTGGACCGTAACGGCAACGATCATCGGCGTCTTCGTGGCTTTCGAACTGGTGATGCTGCGCGGGATTGGGCGCATTTCGAGCGGTAACCGCGCGATTCCGGCGTTTGCGTGGTACTTCTCCGTTTTTGTCGAAACGGCACTGCCGGCCTTCGCGCTGGTATTCATCACGAGCGACGCGATCAGCCCGGAGTACAAGCCGCTGGCGAATCCGCTGGCGCTCGCGTTTTTCATCTTCATTATTCTTTCCACGCTGCGGCTGAATCCGTGGGATTCGTGGATCGCGGGCTTTGCCGCGGCGCTGAATTATCTGATCGCCGCGTGGCATCTGGGATGGCGTCCTTTTTTTTCGTTTGGTACGTCGGTGTTCTCGCCGCAGCGGTCGGTGCTCGGATATGCGATCGCGCTGATTGGCGCGGGTGTGGTGGCCGGAGCGGTCGCGCGCGAAATTCGCAAACACGTGGTGGCAGCGCTGCACGAGGCCGAGGCGCAGCGCGAGGTGGAAAGGCTGCAGCACGATTTGAATGTGGCGCGAACGATTCAACGTTCGCTGCTGCCGGGCGAATCGCCGAAGATCAGCGGCTTCGAAGTGGCGGGATGGAATCTTCCAGCCGATGAAACCGGCGGCGATTTCTTCGACTGGCAGTTTTTGCCGGACGGAAAGCTGATGGTCTCGCTGGCGGACGTGACCGGACACGGCATCGGACCGGCGCTGCTGGCAGCGGTGTGCCGTGCGTACGCGCGAGCGAATTTTTCGCTGAGCTCGGATCTTTTCCGCGCGATGCAGCGGATCAACACGGACATCGGCAACGATTTGACGCAAGGCCGGTTTGTGACCTTCGTTGCCGCGATTTGCGAAGCGAACTCGCCGAAGGTCGATCTGCTGTCGGCCGGACACGGGCCTCTCTTCGTTTATTTCGTGCACGATGACCGGTTTATGGAAATGAGGGCCCAAGGCCTGCCGCTCGGCGTTTCATCGGAGCTCGATTCGGAGCCGCCCGTGAAACTGGAAATGCACGCGGGCGACATGCTGCTGCTCATCACCGACGGTTTTCTCGAGTGGGAGAACACTTCGCGCGAACAGTACGGCGCGGACCGGATGCAGGCGGCCGTGCGCGAATGGAAGACCAAGCCGCCGATGGACCTCATTCACGAGCTGTACAAGTCCGTGATCGCGTTTTCCGGAGGCACGCCGCAGAAGGACGATTTGACGGCCGTGGTGATCAAGCGGACTTAGGTGCCGTGGGATATGCGCGTCTAGTCGACTGGCGCGTTGAGCGCCGCGACGAGCTCCACGAAGCTTTGTGAGTTCAGAGTTTGCTCGATCGCTTCTTTGTGGCTGAATAGCTCGCCCGCGTTGCGAAGCAAATCGTGCTGCGACTGGTTGTCACCAGTGAGGATCAGCACGATGAGTCGCACCGGGCGCCCATCGCGCGAATCGAAGTCAATTCCACGCTGAGTTTTCCCTACCACTACGAGCGGGTGAGGCAATCCGTTCACGCGGGCGTATGGCACCGCAACGCCGTTCTCCCAGCCGCTTGAGGCCACACGCTCGCGCTCTTCGACAAGACGCACAAACCGCTCCGGCGCGTTGCTTGCATAATCCGCCGCGACGGTGCACATCTGATCCAGAACTTCGTGCTTGGTGGTTCCGGCGAGCGACGGAAGGAATAGCTTGGCGTTGATCGTTTCCTTCAGCGTGATTTCTTTGCGGCTGCGGATCAGCGCGTGCATGATCGGGCCGGACACCAGAGACGTGAACAGAGCCATGACGACCAGGGCCACGAACATCGGCTCCTTGATCAATCCAGCCTGCAACGCGAGGAGGCCAAGAATCATTTCCATCGCGCCGCGCGCGTTCATCGCAAGACCCACGCCCCAGGCGGTGCGGCTGTCCATTCCACCGAGGCGCGCGCCGAGGCCAGCGCCGAGCAGCTTTCCGGCGCAGGCGACGAGAATGACTGTCAACGTGACGGGAAGGTTGAAGTTTGCGACAAAGTTCACGCGCAGGCCGATGCTGGCGAAGAAAAATGGGGCGAAGACGTTGGTGACGATTCCGTGGATCAGTTCGGAGGTGCGTTTGCGAAGGTGCGTGGACTCGCCGACGGCGATGCCGGTGATGAATGCGCCGAAGACAGCGTGAATACCGGCGAACTCCGCGAAGGATGCTGCACCGAGTGTGAGCGTGAAGATGAAGCCGAGCACACCGCCCGGCCAGCTGGTATGCGCCTGGATGCGGGGAAGAATTTTGTCGATGAGCCAGCGAACCACGGTGAGCGAGACGATCACGAAACCGAAAACGAGGATGATGGTGCGCTTCACGCCGTCAAAGGAAGAGCTAGGACCTCGCATCATGCCGAGGATGGTCGAGAACAGAATCCAGCCGACCAGGTCGTCGAACATCGCGGAGGACATAACGACGGTGCCCATTTCGCTGCGAAGCAAGTTCAGGTCCATCAAGATTTTTGCGATGACGGGCAGCGCGGAAATGGAGAGGGCCGTTCCGACAAACAGTGCGAAGATGCGCAGGTCTGCACGCTGAGCGGCGTGGAAGAACTCTGGGAAGAACGTGGCCGCGCCGAACCCGAATGCGAAAGGAATGATCACGCCGAACGAACTGACCAGAATCGCGCTGCGGCCCTGGCGGAAGATGCTTCGGAGGTCGATTTCAAGTCCTGCGGTGAGGAGAAAGAGTACGACGCCGAGCGTGGTGACGGTCTCGAGAACGATCGGCAAATTTCCGGTAGAGGGAAAAACCGTGGTGTAAAGATCCGGGCGAATGCGCCCGAAAACGGTGGGCCCAAGCAAAATGCCCGCCATGATTTCGCCCAGCACGGATGGCTGATTGAGCTTGCGCATCAACTCGCCGGCCGTTTTCGCCGCACCGAGCAAGATGGCCAGTGCGAGGAACATGATCATTACTTCATGTGCCGCTAGATGGGGCATCTGGACTCACTGTGTGAACTCGCTGGGGGCTTGGTTGATAGCATGGGTTTCGAGTGCTGACAAGCCGGGAGCACAATTTTGGTCCGCGGCAACGCACGGCCGCGCGGCGAAACGTCTTTCGTTGGATGATTGAGCTTGCGGAGCGGACTTCTAGAAAATGATTCCTAATTTGAATAGCATGGCGAACGGTTTCGCATGGGCGAGCAGGGAGCGTTGGCATGAACAACAGTGAACAATTCGCGCGCTATCCGTCGCTGCGCGACCGCGTGGTGCTGATCACCGGTGGCGGGGCGGGGATCGGAGCCGCGGCGGTGGAGCAGTTTGCGCAGCAGGGCGCGCGCGTGGCGTTCCTAGACGTGGCGATCAAGGAGTCGACCGAGCTTGTTCATTCGCTGGTCGGGCGCTGCCCTGTCCCGCCGGCGTATTTCGAATGCGATCTGCGGGACGTGGATGCGATTCGCGAAACGATTGCCCGGGTGGAGAGTTCGATGGGCGCCGTGCGTGTGCTGGTGAACAACGCGGCGAACGACGACCGGCACGTCTTTGCAGACGTCACGCCCGAATATTGGAACGACAGTATGGCGGTGAATTTGCGGCACCAGTTTTTCGCGCTACAGGCGGTGGTGCCGAAGATGCGCGAGGCGGGCGGCGGATCGATCATCAATATGAGTTCGATTGCGTGGATGATCCCGAGCACCGGGCTGCCCGTCTATGTGACGGCGAAGGCTGCGATCGTGGGTCTGACGCGCACAATGGCGCACGAACTGGGCGCTGCGAACATTCGCGTGAACTGCGTGCTCCCGGGCGCAATTCTCACCGAAAGGCAGCGGCGGCTATGGTGGACACCGGAGTACGAGGCTGAAATTCTCGCAAGCCAGTCACTGAAGCGGCCGATACTGCCAGACGAGGTGGCGCGGTTGATTCTATTTTTGGCGTCGGATGATAGTGCGGCTATCACGAACCAAAGTTACGCAATCGATGGTGGGTGGGCGTGAGGCAGACGGGATCGCAAAGTGCGGACACACGCACGGCGTCGCACGCTTCGCCCGCAAGTTAAGAAGCGTGCCGTGGGCGTAGAATTACGTTTCTCGCCGACTGCCTACTGGACTCCGACGGTTCCTGCGCGACGGACACGACGCCCGATCAGTGCGAGCGCTCCCAGTCCTAAGCCTAGCAAAGCAAACGTGGCCGGTTCCGGCGTGGTCGCGACCGTTTGCCCCTGCACCGTCACGGAGAAGTCCGTAAGCCCGAGCGGTGAGTTGCATCCCACCGTACCGATCCCACACGCAACGGGATCTGTGCCTCCGATCAATTGAAAAATGTTGCCGGAGAACGTGCCGGGTGCGCCACCTAGAATCTGCACAGTGAAGACGTCCACGCCGTCGAGCGTCGAGTTTCCGGCGATCGAAACGGGACCTAGACCGAAGATCCCATTGATGATCAGGTCGTCGCTGGCGGAATAGCCGTCCGCCGTGGTCGTCAAACTGTCGTCGCTGAAGTAATAGGTACTCGACGACGTATTCGACAGATCGGCGAAGACGGTGATGGTGTCGCCAGCGCTTCCCGAGATGGTACCGGTAAGCGTGATGGAGATTCCGCCTCCGTCGGCGTGAGCCGGTGGGGAAAGTACAGTTGCGATCAGCAGTGCGATGAGCAAGCCAATCGCCGAGCCGATCCATCGTTTGTAGCGTTGTGGTTGCATCGTTGTACTACCTCCTCTGAAATTTCCTCAGGGCAGCGTGACGCGCAGCGTGCTGCTGCTGGCGTTGCTACCGCCGTAACCGAAGCCGACCTGCAGCGCGCCCGCCGATGCCGCCGTGCCCGACGACGCTGGGAACGAGACGTTGACGCTGGTTGACGCGCCACTGGCGAGCGCGCCGAGAATGATCGGCACTCCTGTAGTGGTGGACGTCTTGGTCAGCGCGGAGCCAACTTTCGCCGACAAACTCGCGGACGTGATTTGGACAGCGGTAGCCGTCGAACCGCCAGAGTTCGTGACCGTCAGCGTGAAGATGTAATTGCCCGAGCCGTCTGTCGTGGCGTTTGTTTCGGTGACGGTGAGCACGACGCCCGCCGGCGGATTCACGGTGATGCTAACGCTGGCGGTCGCGGACTTGTAGTCGACGGTATCGGTGGGAGTGAACGTGACGGACAGACTCTGCGTGCCTTGCGTGGCGAGCACCGTACCGAGCGCCGGCGAATACGTGAACGTGCCCGGAACGGTGGCAGTGGCGTCCAGCTGCGTCGCGGATAGCGATGATCCCACGGTGATCGCGGCGGGCGTTGGCCACGTAATTACCGGCGTCGCCTGGTTCACCACGAGAGAGACGGTTGCGGTGGCGGACTTGTAGTTCGCAGTATTCGTCGGAGTGAATGTCGCGTTCAGTGTTGTCGACCCGGCGGTTGGAGTCGTTCCTGAAGCCGGCGAATACGCGAAGCTGCCGGGCACGCTCGCGGTCGCGTCGAGTTGCGTCGAGCCGAGCGCGGTCCCGTACGTAATTGCCGCCGGCGTAGGCCAGGTGATCGTCGGCGCGACCGGGTTCACAAGAAGCAAAACGCTTGCAGTGGCAGTGTTGTAGCTGGTGGTGTTGGTGGGCGTGAAGGTCACGCTTAACGTCGACGTGCCGCCGTTCAGAATCGTCCCGCTCGACGGACTGTAGGAGAACGTGCCGGGGACGCTAGCGGTCGCGTCGAGCTGCGTGGCGCTGAGTGCCGTGCCGTAGGAGATCGCCGTGGGCGCAGGCCAAGTGATAGTGGGCGTCGACTTGGTTGTGGCCGCCGTAACGGTGACCGAAGCAAATGCGGTGATGCCACTCGAAGCCTGGCTGGTGGCGGTCACAAAAATCGTGCCGGTGATCGCCGTGGCGGGAGCTTGGTAAAGCCCCGTCGTGCTGATCGTTCCACCGGTTGGGAATGGGCTCACGCTCCAATTCACGCCGGTGTTCGTAGTGCCGGTGACGGTCGCCGAGAATTGGACCGTTCCGCCCGCGGGGACGCTGACAAATGACGGCGAGAGCGTGATCTCGACTGGATTCGCCGCTACGTTCACCGTGTAGGTCTGGCTTCCGGTGTCGCCGTTGGTATCGATGGCAGTGACCGTAAAGGTGAATGAGCCGCTCTGTTCCGGCGTTCCGAATAGCGAGAACGGCGGCGTGTACGCGTTCAAGATCAGGCCCGGGGGAAGCGTACCAGTCTGCGTCAACACTTCAACAGAGGCTCCGGAAGGTACGCCGTTCACATTGAAGGCGACGGTAGAGATCGGTACGCCTACCTGCCACGTCGTGGGCAATGTTGACGGCGTGATCGTCAGCGGAACGGTCGGCACCTGGCCTTGGCCACTCAGGGTTATGACTTGTGGCGTGCTCGGAGCGTTGTCGAACAACGCGATGGCGCCGCCGATGGATTCGTTCTTGCTTGGCGCGAACGCCACGTCGAAGCTGCAATTCGCGCCGGCCGCCAACGTCGCGCCGCACGTTTGATTGGTGATCTTGATGCTTCCCGGATCGGTTGGCTCGCTGATGTACGGGAAAGCCGGGCTTTGCAGGAAGTTGATCGCGACGGTGCCCGTATTCACCACCGTAACAAGCTGCGGCGAACTTGGCGTACCGACGGTGATCTTGCCAAAAGCCAGCGTCGAGGGCGTGACCGTCACTGACGGCTGAGTAACTGGGGTTGGACCGTTGATTACAAGCGTCTGCGGAGTCTGATTGCCAAATTGTTCGCCAAGATAGACGAACCCATTAGCAGGATTCAACGCGAGCGTGAAGCGTGATCCGGCCAGGCCGCCGTCGTTGGTGCCGAGTGCGAGCTGTGGCGTGAGAATCTCGCCGGCCGTGTTGTCCCAAAGCGAGAGCGCTGTGTCGTCGGAAGAGTTGCAGGCCGCGACGTACGCCTGATTCACAGGCGCGTCGACTACAACGGTGCCTCCACCCGCACCGCACGCCGTGAAATCCGGACTGATAGTGACCGATGTGATCGTCGTGTTTCCGCTCGCCGCAAGGTCGACGACGCTTGTATTTCCGTAACCGTCCCAAACGTAAGCCGTGTCATGAATGGAATCCACCGATACGTGATTGGGAAAGAAGCTGAAACCATAGCCCGTGACTTGCCCCGATAACGGGTTGTAGATGTGAATCTGCTGGTCTTCGGCATCTGCGACGACGGCAACGCCAAGGTTCGTATCGACACCCACCGCATCCGGAGCGATGTCCGTCGAACTCGCGTTTGGCAGGTAGGAAGCCGTGGTAACAAGTGCGGGCGGGTTCTTGGTTCCGTCGATGACGGCGAGCGAATAGTTCAGTTCGCCGAGCGGCGCGATACCGTCGACTACGACGTACGCTTTGTGGCTGTTGGTATCAACCGCGACGCTACCGAGCGGCAGGATATTGCCTATCGGCGCCAATGGTGTGGCAGGTGTGATCGCCGAGGTGCCGCGTATGGCACTGCTGAACATGTAGATTTTGCTGTCTTCCGTGCCTACTGCGTAGACTACCTTCTCAACAGGATCGATGGCGATCGAGGCGAGACCTTTGCTGTCGGTAACGAGCGTGCTGAACAGCGTGTCCGTGGTGCTATCGATGACCGAAACGGAGCCGTCAGCATTCGCGGTGTAGACAAAATTATTGATCGGATCGATGGCCATCCATTCCGGGATACTGGGCAGCGGGACGTTTGCGAGTACGGAATCGTTCGCGCTGCTGTCGAAGACCACCACATCCCCAATCAAACTGCGGAACACGCCAAGATAGAGCTTCTGCTCGGTGGGGTTGACCCATCCCTGGCCGATGTTGGGGAACGCATCGGTTTGCTTTACACCGCTCGCTCCGCCGCAGGTCGGACTGACGTATCCGGAATTCGCGACGCGGCGGACCAAGTTGTTGTCCGAGTCGCCGATATACACCGCTCCCAATGAATCGACCGCGAGACCATTCACTTCGTTGACGTCCGCACCGATTGCGTTACCGTCGCCGTTAAATCCGCCCGCGGTTCCGCCAGCGATCTGCGTAAACGTCGCGGCACCGACCGGATTCGGAGTAAAGGCGTAGATATCGCCGAAGGCCATATAAAACGTGCCCGGTGCACCGGCGCTGGCGTCAGCAGCGGAATTCTGCTGGAGGGCCATTCCCGCGCCGAACATCAGGCCGCCTGAGAACGTAACTCCGCCAAACGGTGTGACGACTCCGGCTTGCGTGATCTGGAGAATCTGGTTGGGCGTTTTTCCGGTCGGGTCGTAGGCGTAGGTGTAGAGATTTCCCGCAGCGTCGGCCACCAAGCCCGTGGCAGTTTGTAGATTTTCAAACGTGGCTTCGGTGATGAAGGTGTTGGAAACCGTGGTGACAGACGGATTGACGTTTTCAGGTCCGATCTTTGTGATCGTGTATTGCGCGGGACGGTTTCCGCCCTGATTGTCGGAGAGGACGAAGAGATTGCCAGTGGAGTCGGTCGTCATCGCGATCACGCTTTGGGCGATGGTGGTGAGAAGTTGAGGGACCACGTAGTAGCCCGTCGTGCCGGTGCCGAGCGTGTTGACGGGGAACAACTCGCCAAGGTTTTTGTAAATGTTGCCGTTGGCGTCTCCGTAGAAAATATTCCCGAATTTGTCTACTGTTACGGCGGTCGTACGAGTAGTGAGTTGGGCGTACGGATACAGATTGCCGCAGCTGACTTCCTGAATGGCATCTTGCAGAGAATCCGCAAAGTAAACATTCCCACGCGCGTCGACGGCGACTCCTAACGGCTGAGAGAGCTTCGCGGTGCTCGCCAACACTGGCGTAGTGATCTCTGTGGCGCCGAAGTTCCCCGTAGGCGCGCCTTGCGTCACGCCGGCGATCGTCACCATTTGCTGTGGCGTCTGCGCGTGAGCGGGCGGTGCGAACCACAGGGGCGCGCTCAGAAGCGCGACGGCCAGAGCAATCGATGAAGCGATGCGTGAGACTACTGCGATCGTCCGTTCTACCTTCATGAGGTTGCTCCTGGCGGCGCGAGCATGGCGCGCCTGCGGCAATGCGCAAAATTCGTGGCGTGACCGTCCCTGCAACGGCCACGCCACCGTCCCAGCCGAGCGAAGCCCCCTCGGAGCAAGCCCGTCTGAAGCTTTCTTAACTCGGAATTCCTGACGCGATTTTGAGTTGGTGTCTTGGTTGTGTTCCGAGGCTCGTGCGGAGTTCGCGGGACATGCGATCGCCGGACGGGCGCAAATACCCTTGTTCATGCGAGCCGCGAAGCAGGTTCCAAGTAGACGCACTCGCGTTCCGAATGCGCGGAGTGTGGAGATGCGCCGCCAGAAGGTCAATGCACGGCGTCTGGAGTGATTCTTTACTAGGTCTTAACAGGTAGCACGAAGATTATGCTTGGGTTAACAGGGGCGGGACGGCTCGCCAACGTGGTACTAGAATGTGCTAGTATCGGCGTCAGTCCCCCGGGTAAAGCCTAAATCTCCAGCAAACTGGATTTCGCATGGAATCCGCATCGTCACAGCCGACGATCAAGTTCGGTCCCTACGTGGTGGACCTGCGCGCGGGCGAACTGCGAAAGTTCGGTGCGAAGGTCCGGCTCCAGGAAAAGCCACTTCAGCTGCTGGCCGCAATCGCGGAGCAGTCTGGGCAGGTGGTGACCCGTGACGAGTTGCGCCGGCGGTTATGGCCGGACGATACGTTCGTCGATTTCGAAACCGGACTGAATACTGCGGTCAGCAAGCTCCGCGACGCGCTATCGGACAGCGCCGACAAACCCCGATACATTGAAACGATTCCGCGACGGGGGTACCGGTTCGTTGTGCCTGTCGAGATAACGACCGGACGCACAAACGGACATTCCACCGCGACGCCGCTGGGAGCTTCTTCTCCTGGGTCCACTTCGCCCGTCGCGGCTGCGGCTCCGGCAATTGTAAACGCGCCCCTCCCAACGTGGATGCCAGCCGTCCCGGAGCCTACAACTCGAGTCGCGGCACCTGCGGTGGCCGAAAACGTTCACCGGCGGTCGGCGAAACTTGCATGGCTTTGCGTCGCGGCAACCGCGCTGATCCTGCTTGTGACGGTTTGGTGGCTGACGCCCGTGCCACCACCATCGACCAGCGGCACGTTTCGCGTTTCACAATCCGGGCGGCTCGATTTTCACGTGCGGCCAGCGACCGACGGCGCGCGCATCTTCTATGTACAGCACTCCGGCGACCACTACGACCTGATGCAATCGCCCGCGGGCGGCGGAACGGCTCAACCAATGGACGCGCCGTTTCCGGGCTCGTTGATCTGGGACGTTTCGCCGGACGGACGGAACTATCTGCTCACCACTTTTCGCCGCCGCGGCGAGCCGGGGCCGCTGTGGTCCTGGCCGACGACGGGCGGGCCACCCATGAAACTGGGCGACATCGTATCCGGCAGCGCGTCCTATTCGACGGACGGCAAACAAATCGCTTACCACCTCGGCAACGAACTGCTAGTCGCTAACGCCGATGGCTCGGACCCGCACGCGATCGGCGCGTTCGCGCCGAGGGAGCCGGATTCGCCCGTGTGGTCCCCGGATGGCACGAGAATCCGATTTACGCTAAATGACCCTGAGAACCAGACCGGCGAAATCTGGGAAGTCACGCGCGACGGAAAAAATCCACACCCCGTTCTGCCCGGCTGGCAGAGCGTACCCGAACAGTGCTGCGGCGTTTGGACGCCGGATGGACGCTATTTCATTTTTGTGGAAACCTCCAGCCGGCGGCTTTTCACGCTTCGCGAAAAGCACGACTGGTGGAGACGAAGTGCACTCGGTCCTTTTTTGCTCACAGCCGAAGCCACCGGGTCCTGGGCGCCGCTCGTGAGCCGCGACGGCACCACGATTTACTATTACGGTTCCAGTCCGCTGAGCGATCTTGCGATTTACGACGTGAAGCAACAACGTTACTCAACGTTGTTGCTGGATGCACGGCCGGCAATGTTGAGCGTTTCGCCGGATCGAAAGCGAGTTTCTTACGTCGACATGGACACGGGCGGCATCTGGGTAAGCGGTTTCGATGGCGGTTCACCGGCCAAGATTGAGCTGCACGATATGCGCGCGGCGTTTCCGCGACTCTCGCCTGACGGTCAAACGCTCGCCTTTACTGGGATTCCGGAGGGAAAACCGAGGAACGTCTTTCTGGTTCCCGTGCAGGGTGGGATGCCGAAGCCAGTCATTTCGGCGGGACGGAATTTTGCAGACCCGGATTGGTCGCCCGACGGGACGCGCGTGGTGATGTCCGAGGATTTGCCGGGCAGCGCAGGACACTCGGGTTCACGGCTCGTGATTTACAACGTAAAGGATCAATCGATCGAGAACTTGCCAAATGCGAGCGATTTAATACTGCCGCGGTGGTCACCGGACGGGCGCTTCATTGCGGCGGTGCACGGAGATTCCACCGCGATGCGGCTCTTCGACACTTCGACGCAAACGTGGAGCACTCTAACAGAGGAACGAAACGTCAGCTATCCGCTCTGGTCCGCGGATGGTGCCGCGATTTATTTTCAGGACTCGCTCCTCCCGGGTCAGCCGGTTTTCCGTTACGGTCTCAAGAGCAAAGAAATCGAGCGCGTCGCTAGTTTCGAATCGGAGTTGAGCAGCGGAATCCGCCGAACCACGCTAGTGGCGCTGGCGTCGGACGATTCGCCGATGATGGCGTTCGACCGCACGTACGCGGACATCTACGGAGCGCATCTGGACTTGCCCTGACCGAATCCTTCAATTCGATGGAAGGACTTCCGACAGACAGGAAACGTGACTGAAACGCGAAACGGTGTTACTGTGCTCTTGTCTGCCTAGCATCCTGCCGCGCACGCGCCTTCTACGGCTCCATGCGAAATCTGACAGCTCCTAAAGCTCAGTAGAGCTTCGGTCCGTCCTCTTCCAACCGGGCTGTCCCACAACGGTCCAGAAACGCCTGCTCGGACGAGACCACTCATGAACACGCCCATTGCTCCCAACACAGCAGCCCCTGCGAGTTCCACCATATCAATGGAAGCGTCTAGCGCGAATCGTGTCCAGCCTGAAATCGTGACCGCTTCAACCGTGATAGCGAAGAGCGGATTGCCGAACGATCCTCCCGACAAGCATCGCTTGAACTGGGCGATTGCGCCGGTCCTGTTCCTTTTTCACGTTGGAGCCGTCGCGGCGCTGTTCTTCTTCAGCTGGAAGAGGCTGATCGTCGCGGTTGTTTTGTACTGGCTGACAGGGGGTCTGGGACTCGGGGTGTGTTTCCACCGGCTGCTCACTCATCGCTCGTTCGCGACACCTAAGTGGATGGAATACTTTCTCACGATTTGCGGGGTGGCGGCTTTGGAGGGCGGCCCCCTTCTTTGGGTCGCCAACCATCGCAGGCATCACCAGTTCGCGGACAAAGAAGGTGATCCTCACTCTCCGCGCGACGGCAAGTGGTGGTCCCACGCTGGCTGGATCCTGGTGGGCAACGCGTTGCGCCCCGACCCCGTGATCTTCGAGCGATACGTGCCCGATCTGGGCGCGGACAAATTTCACGTTTGGCTGACGAAGTACCATCTGTTCCCGTCGCTTGTGGTCGGATGCATACTTTTCGCTATTGGCGGATTTCGGTTGGTGCTGTGGGGAACGTTCTTTCGCACCGTCGTTGGACTTCATGCCACGTGGCTGGTGAACTCGGTGTCGCACATTTGGGGAACACGCCGCTTCGCGACCCGAGACACTTCGACCAACAACTGGTGGCTGGCGCTGCTCACTTTTGGAGATGGCTGGCACAACAACCATCACGCCCACCCAGTGTCGGCGCGTCACGGGCTCATGTGGCATGAAATCGACGTCAACTGGTACACCATTTGCGCGCTACAGCAGCTCGGACTTGCCTCACGGGTCCAGACAGCACAGCTGCCGGTTAGGTAGCGCCCTCAATCGACGCCTCCGGTCGCGTTACAGCATTTCACTCTTAAATTAATTTGATTGGTGCCCGGGGTGGGGGTCGAACCCACATGCCCCGTTAGGGACAGAAGATTTTAAGTCTTCCGCGTATGCCATTCCGCCACCCGGGCGTCGTTGCGAATGGAAACAAAAGGTTAGCATGAGGC
>JBEKJW010000104.1:0-14570 GCA_050011035.1 Candidatus Acidiferrales bacterium | reverse complement strand
TGCATTTGCGTGTTGATTTGCGTCTGTGCTTCCTGCGCCATGATTGGACTGGCGATTTGGTTGGGGTTCGGTTCCTGGCCCCAGGCGTAGGTGTGGTACTGAGAAAAATTTCCTGTCGGACTCGATGTAACCATTACGTCCTGCGCAGACGCCGCGAAACACAGGAAACACATCAGGCCCGCAAGGGCCAACATTTTGATTTTCATTTCACCCTTTTCTGCGATGCAATCCCGTCGAGTTCGAATATGGTGCCGGGCGGCCCTTTCGGGCCGTCCGGCGTGAAACTCAATCACGGTCAATTGCTCGGGCCTTTGGAAGCCGCTTCCGCTTCGGCCATGCGTTTGCCCATCTCCGCCTTGACCGCGTCGAGATTGAAACTCGCGCCCCGTTGCATCGGCGGATAATCGATAAAGGTCTGGATTTCCTTCGCCACAAGTTGCTGGACGAAAACGAAACGCCAGAACTGATACTTGAACCAATCGAAGTATTGTTGGGCTCCTTCCTTGGTTCCGTCACTGGGCCAACCTGTCCGCTCGAACGGATCAAGGCGCAGGTTGGTTATGTAAGGAACATCGGGATGGGTCTTTTCGCCCAGCCACCCAGCAGGCTGGTCGATGAAGCGGAATTTGTAATCGTCGATGCGAACAGCACCCACCGTACTTTCGCCTAGATAGAAGATTTCGTGGCGAGCCGAAGGCCCCTGGCCTGTGATTGCTGCCATCTGGTTGTATCCATCCAAATGGTTCTTGTAAGTTCGATCGCCGATGGTCTTCCCCTTCAGCAATTCGTCGGTGATGTTCGGATTGCCTGCTGCAGCGGCAAAGGTGGGCAGCCAGTCCAAACCAGAGAAGATTCCGTTCTGCACGGAGTCCGCCGGCACGTGGCCGGGCCACCGAAGCAACGCTGGAACGCGGAAGCCACCTTCCATTACTGTTCCCTTCGACTGCGCGAACGGCGTTTGACCGCCGTCGGGCCACGTGAAGACTTCCGTTCCGTTGTCAGTGGTGAACAAGACGATCGTGTTGTCATCCACGCCCAAGTCTTTCAGCTTCGCCATCACGATACCAACGTCGTCGTCCAGCTGGGCCATTCCGGCCTCTTCTTCCGACCAGCCATTATCAGAATTGCGCAGCGCTTCATACTTGGGCGAAAGATGCGTGACGATGTGCATGCGGGTCGGGTTCAGCCAAACAAAGAACGGCTTATTGTCTTTCTTCGCCTTGTCCATGAAATTGATAGCGAAGTCGCGAATTTCGTCGTCGACTGTCTCCATCCGCTTGGGGTAGAGCGGCCCGGCATCCTCGATTTTCTGTTTGCCGACTTTGCCCCAACGCGGCATGTCAGTGGGATCGTCGGTCGCTGTCGCCCAGGAGTGAACCATGTTGCGTGGGCCGACGACATTCAATAGATTTTGCGGATAGTTGGGATGCGCGGGATCTTCCATGGCATCCAGGTGGTACAGATAGCCGAAGAATTCGTCGAAGCCGTGGACCGTGGGGAGAAATTCATTCTTGTCACCAAGGTGGTTTTTCCCAAATTGACCCGTAGCGTACCCCATCGACTTCAATACCGTAGCGATGGTCACAGCCTCGGCCGGAAGACCGACCGACGCGCCGGCCTGACCCACGGTCGTCATCCCGGTTCGAATTGGCAATTCGCCGGTGATGAAGTTGGCCCGTCCAGCCGTACAGCTCGCTTCCGCGTAATAGTCGGTGAAGAGCATTCCTTCTTTCGCGAGCTTGTCAAGATTCGGAGTTCGGCCTGCCATCATGCCGCGATGGTACGCGCCGATATTCCACATCCCGATGTCATCGCCCATGATCACCACAATATTGGGTTGTTTGGTCTGCGCCGACACGGAGAGCGCTGCTACCAAACTCAGAACCACGAGGACCACTGCCGGAACGAGTCGAGTAATGAACTTCACGAGTGTTCTCCTCACTTTTGAACGGATGTTCCGCGCATATTGCGCCTTGGAGGTACTGGGTGTAATTGTCAAAACTGACAGTAAGGAGCTTCCCGGGGACCTCGCCTACACCATCATTCGCGACACAGAATGCGCTCGAATCGCTAACCGTAATCTTGTTCGTTCGAGAATCGGGAAGTGAATTCCTGACCGCTCAGTGCGGCTTCCATTGCTCTGATCAGGTCGGCGTCCATCCTCGCCTTCACCACATAACCCAGCCCACCCGCTGCTCGGCAGGCGCCCAGAATGTCCGTGTCTTCATGAACGGTCAAAAACACAACGGGCGCCCGCTCGCCTCGCCGCTTCAACTCCGCTGCTACTTCGATTCCACTCTTACCCGGCATGGAAATATCCAAAACTGCCAAGTCTGGCTTGAGCCGAGACCACGCATCCAGGGCCGAGGCACCATCGGTGACCGCTGCTACGACATCGAACGAGTCTTCTAAAAGGGTGACGATCGTCGCTAGTACCGGCGGCAAATCATCCGCCACGAGTACCCGTCTTCGAGTCATTCCAGCCCTCGTTCCACTTTCTTGAATTTGCCGCGCAGCCTTAGCGGTTGGGCACACGGCGGGACATGGTCATGAACGCCGCCGAACGGAATCGCCTGGTTCAGCACGCAAAGAAATCTTACTGATGGTGGGGGCAACGCGGGTCAGTGGACAGTGGCAAAACTAACAGAGAGCGGCAGGCACTACGGTTTCTAGACGCTTATGATGCCCTGCTTGATTGCGTACTGGATGAGTTCGGCGTTGCTCTTGATTTGCAATAGAGCCATCACGCCGTATTTGTGCGAGGCGACCGTTCGGGGAGTAATGTGGAGAATGTCGGCCACGCTCTTCATGCTCCGCCCCTCGGCCAAGAGCTGAATCACTTCGCGCTGGCGAGCTGTGGGCTTCGGCGCGTGATCGCGATCTTTGGGGCTCCTTAGGGAGATTGCGGTCAATCCTGCCTCGACTTCGGGCGAAACATACGTGCCGCCTCTAAGAACCGCACCAATTGCATCGGTCAACTCAAACGCAGCCCCGCGCTTCAACAAGAACGCCGAGGCTCCGGAGCGAAAAGCTTCGCCAACGAGATACGGATCTTCGTTCATGGTCATAAAGATCAGTTTTGGGGCAGCCTTTCTCAGTTTTAGCTTTTTGGCGGCATCAAGGCCGTTCAATTTCGGCATAGATATGTCCAGCACGACAACGTCCGGATGCAACCTCTCCACTTCCTCGAAGAGCGATTGACCGTCAAAAACTGCACCCACGACTTCGCATTCGGGCTCCAGCATGCTCTTGAGGGCATCCGTTAGGAGGCGGTGATCGTCCGCCAATAGCACTTGAGGACGTTTCATCTTTGGCCTCCAGAAGCCTGTGCGCTCGCGTGTTTCGCCGCAGTGTGGAGCGGGACAGTCGCGCGGATTTCCGTACCCGCTCCGGGAGCGGACTTCACGGATAGCACGCCGCCTATCAGCCTCAGCCGTTCGCGCATGCTGACGAGACCAATCCCCGCGTCTGCTCGCTTTACTGTGGGGTCGAAACCCACACCTGCGTCCGCAATCCTCAACTGCGTCTCATTCTGCTCATGGCAGAGCTCTACTTGCGCCTGCGCCGCGTGGCTGTACTTAGCAACGTTGCTCAGTGCTTCCTGTGCGATTCGAAACAGGCACAATGCAACGTCTTTGGGGATTTCCGTTGCGACACCATACTCCCGAAATTCCATCCGGATCATGTATTTTTCGGAGAGTTCTTCGCAGAGGCCCCTCAGGGTCGGGGAAAGTCCGACGTGCTCGAGCTTGCTGGAGTGCAGCTGGTGAGAAAGTCGATGAACATCCGAAGCTAATTCCTTAGTCTGCTCCCAAAGATCTCGTGTCACGATTCGCTGGTCTTCTTCCGACTCCGGCCGCTTTTTCCAAAGACGCCCTAGCCCGATACTTAGCAGGGCCAGCCGCTGGCTCAAGTCGTCGTGAAGATCTCGCGCAATCCGGGTGCGCTCGGCTTCCTGGCTGGCGATTAAGCGTCCACTGAGTTCCTCGAGCGATCTTTCAGACGATTTTTGATCTGTGATATCGAGACAGGAACCGATATAGCCCATGAATACCCCTGCGGCGCCAAACCTTGGAACGCCAATATCCACGATCCATCGATAATCGGCATCGTGATGGCGCAACCGGTATTCCATTCGGAAGTCTTTTCGCTGGTCGAAGGCTTCCGAATACGTTTTCAGGCAAGCATCGAGGTCGTTCGGGTGCACTCCCGAAGTCCAGCCGCTCCCGAGTTCAAGCTCCATCGGCCGCCCGGTGAACTCCAGCCACGCATGATTAAAAAAAGTGCACTGTTTGTCCGTGCCGGAAACCCACATCAGGACCGGCGCCGAGTCCGCCATCAAGCGGAATCGCTCCTCGCTTTCCCATAGCTCCGCTCCCGATTTCACCAGCTCCGCGTTGCTGGCCACCAATACTCGCTCCGCCGTTTCACGCTTCGATCGTTGCCAAAGGAAAGTAAACGCAAAACAGGCCGCCGCCACCAGCAGCACGGCGCAGGCGGCGATGTATCCAGCGTGCAAATCCCACGCGTTCGGGCTGCGATTCAGTACCACGCTCCCGGAGGGGAGCGCGGATTCGGGAATTCCCCACCGCTGAAGCTGGCGCCAGTCAAACATGTTGACGTTCGGAACGAACAGTTCGTCCGGATGCTCGCCAGCCAAAACGCGTAAACCGAGCTGCCCGCCCGCTTCGCCGAGCTTGGCGAAGCTGGTGACGTAACCTCCCACCGCACCCGAACCGATCATGCTGTCGACGGTCACGTAAACCGGTGCAGATGACTTGGCCGCGATTTGTGCCAGTACGTCAGCAGGGATTAGCGCATGGCCATGCTCATCCTTGGACATCGCCGTAAAAACCACGATTGAATCCCGGCCGAGCGCGCCTACCTCATCACAAATCGCCGAGACCGAAGCGCCCGTCAGGTATTTGATCGGAACGCTGCCAACAAATGCCGGATGAGCAGCCCGAAGTTTTCCAATGACGCTCCCACCGGAGCCGCTTGCACCGTCGCCGATCGCAACGATCTGGCGCGCCGTTGGCTGCAGACGCAGTGCTAGGTCGAGAGTTCCCTCCGCGTCGAGACTTACCCACAACCGTGCGGCGACGCTCGGAAGTTGGTTTGTATCGGTGACTTTCCGCGATGGATCAGCGCTGAGCGCAACCAGGGGCACCTGCGGAAACAAACCCAAAGGCACCTCGCCGATGGTGATCACCAGATCGAGATTCGTGTTCCTGTACTTTTTCTGGACAAACGTCCCCTGCTCGGCTCGAACGACGGGGTCGGCGAAATGCGCCAGGTCCAGATGTTCGGCGAATACGACGATTCCTTCAGGGGTGCCACGGCGAAGAGTGCTCTGAAGGTTTTCATTGATCAGCCGGAACGCCGGCCAGGTCACATCCTCTTCCATCAAGATCAGGACCCGCTTGGACTCGGTCGCTTGGGCGGTAGAGCTCGATGGCTGAGGACTCTGCTGAGCTGAAGCAATGCACAGGTGGGAGAAAACCAACAGCGGCAAAATCAGTAAACGCGGTGCCCTAGACGAACGCCTACACCGCGCGCTCGGGGATTGACCCCGCTGGATTCTGAAAGTCGAAACTGATGCGGCTGCCATGGTACATGAGTCAGCGGACTCAGAGGCTCTAAGCGTTTAGATTTGGTACGGTTCCGCACACTCTAGCACCAAACAAGCTGTGTTTATATGATGTTTATCTTCGGATACGAGCTAGAGTCGGAGCGATCTCCTCACACACATTGAAGGGGGACTAAGGTCTTGGTACTGTCGCTTTTAACAGTTCCTTCCGCCCACCGTTGGAGCAATCATTCGCGCTCCACTGGTTTCGCGAACGAGCATAAACAGGAGCGCCCAATGACCGCTGATGTTGCAAAGCCCGCGACGCTGAAACAAAAGGCCATCCACGAGGGCCAGGAATTCGTGGGCATAGCCTTGTATCTGGGGTTCTTTTTCTGCGCCGTCGTGGCGTATAGCTCGATTCTTCTGAATGAGTTTCACGTTTCGTATTTCAAATACGGTACGGCGATCATCAATGCCCTGATCATCGCCAAAGTCATCCTCATCGGTGAGTACGCCCACCTCGGGAGGCGCCACGAAACCAAACCCTTGATCCAATCGGCGCTATATAAGGCGACGATGTTCACCATTTTGGTTTTCGCCTTTCACATCGTAGAAGAACTGATAAAGGCGCTGGTTCACAAGCAGCCATTGGTGGCAGCCTTTCACGCCATTCGTCTCGACGAACTGGTGAGCCGAAGCATCGTCGTCTTCTGCACATTTGTTCCGCTGTTCGCGTTTCGAGAACTGGCCAGGGTGTTGGGTGAAGAGGAATTTCGACGCCTGTTCTTCGCATCTCGAAAAGAACAGGCATCCGTTCCCGGCGGCAAGGCGTGACCGCCACGCATCGTCTAGAAATGAAGATTGAGCACAAGCCCGACGAGATTTAGCGACTGATTGGGAGTTTTGCCGGTGTTGTTTTCGTGTTCGTAGTAGGGATCGAACTGGACATGCTTGCCCACGTCCAAAAGGCATCCCGCGTAGAGCGCGGTCGTGCTCCATTTCTGATACTGGCTTGTGTAGAAAACTTCGGCGCTTACGTAAGGCGCCGGGTGGTAGGAGCGAATCGCGATTCGCCGCTCCGCTGTGAGTCTGTTCCGGTATCGCCACGTAAAAACGCTGTTCTGCCAGTCTAAGTCAGCGCGATTCTTGTCACTCAGCAGGATCTGAAGTTTGACGGGAAAATGGAATGTCACCACTGGCTCCAGACGATTGATAGCAGCCTTGCCTGGCGAAGCGACGTACCGGTAACCAACGGCGAAGACCAACGGTCTTGATTTGACGTCGTCGAGATCGAAGGCGGTGATTTTCTTCAAGCGGAGAAGTGGCTTCAGGTAGAACTCGATGCTGGGCCCGATCTCCGCCTGCTCGGGTGCGCCGCCTTCCCTGGTGTCCTTCGCCTGAAAAACGAGCCGCACCTGGGAGTTCAGTGTGAAATAGGAATCAATTTCCGGCAGGAACTCCGTCGGCGAATTCTGAGCGCGAACGATCGCCGGTGCGGCCAGCAAGCACGCCCCGACAACGACCACGATCGCCCACGATCTCCGCCGACTTCTTGGGACTACCACCGCTTTCCAATCGGAAGTCACTCGTAAGAATCCAGTTGGTTCCGCGCCTCACCCATGTCACTAAGCGTAACGATGTGTCAGAAATGGTCGCAAATGAATTGGCAAAATTGACAGTCACGAGCAGAAATGACATCGCCTCAGCAAGGCCGCGCTTTCTGTGAATCGGCGATTCGCAAAGGGGTGGACGATGCGATTCTCCGTTCCGGGAGTTGCACGCTTCGTACTGTAAGTTTTGACACTTTCACGCCTTCCTTCTTCAGTTCAACATCGGCAAATCCTGAAGTTAGGTTCGATTGAGCGGCCGTTCGAGGGCGAATGAAGAAAATACTCCTGGGAGTCAGTTTGGTACTCGTGCTGGCCCTTCCCAGCTTCGCGCAGAAGAAGGAACAGAACCGCGTTGAGAATGCCGGACTCGTAATGAAGGAGATTCTTGCGGCGCAACACACCGTTCCTAAGAGCATTCTCGACGGTGCCTACTGTGTAGTGATCTTGCCATCGGTTCTTAAGTTTTCGTTCGGGATCGGCAGCAGTTATGGACGCGGTGTAATGACGTGCCGTAGCGGCGACTCATTCGCCGGACCATGGGGCGCGCCGACCATGATGGCTCTTTTCGGCGGAAGCGCCGGATTTCAGTTCGGTGGCGAGGCTACCGACTTCGTACTGCTGTTAATGAACCCGCGATCTGCTTCGAGCATTTTGACGAGTAAAGTGAAGCTTGGGGGCGATGCCACAGCGGCGGCTGGTCCGTTCGGACGAACGGCATCCGCGGAAACAGACATTACAATGCGCGCGGAGATCCTTTCGTATTCGAGGGCGCGCGGCCTGTTCGCGGGAATATCGCTCTCGGGATCGACTCTCCGCGCCGATAATAGCGCGAATAAAAACCTCTACGGCAAGGACCTCAGCGCGAAGGCGATCGTCTTCGAGGGCGCAGTGACAGTTCCGCCCAGCGCGACGCTCTTGCTGGCCACTCTGCAGAACGCAGCACCAGTAAGCCCGAACAAACACCCGGCCTCTTCAAAATCAGAATGAGCAGTGAAAAGGGCTAACAGCGCCACACGCTCGTCATCCCTATCCCTCTATCTTTCGTTCGACTCCGTTTCCCTGTGATTCATCATCCGGTCGGAATACGAGCTTTAACAGACCTCCCGTGAGCCTCGACGGCGGGACTAATTTACTTACACTGGCGCGCGCAGATGCCGTTTCGTCGAGCAGCGTGCCTTGGAACGCAGCTCTGAAAGCGAACTTCGCTGCTTGAGGGCGGCCTAAGTTGCGGAGGGTAATTAATGGTAGGTTTATGAGGCTGCTGATAGAAGATGGCCTGCGTCGCGAGTTTTGAAGGGAGATCTAAACGATGAAGCGCTACTCGAAATTGTGGTTGAGTTCGGCAGCTGCCCTGGCATTCGTTTGTGTTTTCGCCGGAGTTCGTTCCGCTGCCGTGGCGGCGCCGTCCGGTTCCGGTTATCAGGTGACGCAGACCGTGCCGATTCCTGGCGAGGATGGATGGGATTACATGTTCGTGGATAGCGACGCGCGCCGAGGTTATGTTTCTCACGGGACGCGCGTCGTGGTTATCGACATCGATTCGCTCCAGATCGTTGGCACCGTGGATGACACACAGGGCGTACACGGTATCGCAGTGGCGCCGGAACTGGGACGCGGATTTGCGAGCGACGGCCGCGTCAACATGGTAACGATCTTCGACACGAAGACTCTGAAGACGATCGGCACCGTGAAAGCGGGCACGAACCCCGATGCGATCATTTTCGATCCGGTTTCAAAGCGCGTATTTGCGATGAATGGACGAAGCGGCGATGTGACTGCGATCGATGCCGCGACTGGCAACGTGGCGGGAACGATGCCGACGGGCGGGAAGTTGGAGTTCGCCGTGGCCGACGGGAAAGGGAGCGTGTTCGTGAACGTTGAAGACAAATCCGAGTTGATCGAATTCGATTCGAAGGCGCTGAAGGTGTTGCACCGTTGGCCGCTCGCGCCGTGCGAGTCGCCGTCGGGTCTCTCGATGGATCGCGCGAATCGGCGCCTCTTCGTAGGCTGCGAGAACAAAATGATAGCGGTGGTCGATGCCGACAGCGGCAAGGTAATCGCGACGCCGGCGATCGGCGACGGCGTGGACGCCACCGCATTCGATCCGGGATTGGGCTACGCTTTCGCCTCGAACGGCGAGGGCACGCTGACGGTGGTGAAGGAAGACTCTCCCAACTCGTTCAGCGTGATCGACAATGTACCTACGCGAAAAAGCGCCCGAACGATGGGGCTCGATCTAAAAAGTCACACCGTTTTTCTTCCGTTCGCGGATTTCGACCCACCTGCACCCGGTGAACGGCGAGGAAAAATGAAGCCGGGATCGTTTGCGCTTCTGGTTGTAGAGAAGAAGTAGCGGCGCGTTAGTTCGATTTGAGGTCGATGATAGCGAAGGCGGGATCGCCTTCTAAGGCTACGTAGAGGTGAGCGGTGGCGGGATCGACGAGGACGTTGTAGGGGTTGTTGTCGGTGGGGATGGTTTTCAGGACGGTGTTGGAGGCGGCGTCCAGGACGGTGATGGTGTTGCTGTGGGAGTTGGCGACGTAGACGCGGTTGGAAGCCGGATCGATGGCGATGCCCTGCGGCGATGAGCCGACGGGGACGGTCGCGACTACGGCACGCTTGGATGTGTCCACGACGGTGACGGAATCGCCGGCGTGATTCACGACGTAGGCGCGATTTTTCGCGGGATTGAGCGCAACGGCGCACGGAATCGAGCCAGTGGGAATGCTCGTGGTGGCGCCGGAAGATTCGTCGATGATGAGGAGCGCCGCGTCCTGCGAGCGCGTGACGTAGAGAAGGCTGGCGGATGGATCGACGGCCAATCCCCAGGCGTGGTATCCGACCTTCACATCGCCGGTGATCTGCGGCGTTCGATTGAGCACGACGAGTTTGGTGGACTGATAGCCGGCGAGAAAGGCTTTGTCGCGCGACTCATCGAGCGTAATCGTGTCGGCGGAGCCCGCTTTGATTTTCTGTAAGGCATTGGTCGTGCCGTCGATTACGGTGATGACGTCGCTAAAAACATTTGAAACGTAGGTGCGGTTGGTGGCGGCGTTGACGGCGACGACGTACGGAAGGGCGCCGACGTCGATGGTTGAGCTGACGGAACCGGAAGCGCCATCGACGACGCTGACGGTGCCGGAGCCGTGATTGGCGACGTAAATTCGATTCGTCTTTTCGTTGATCGCGATGGCGAGTGGTTCGGAGCCGACTTTGATTCGCGAAGTCGCGTTGGAGTGCGGGTCGTAAACGGCGACGGTGCCACGCCCAGGCTCAGCGGCGTAGAGTTTACCAGTGGCGGAATTGAGCGCGATCGCGCGAGTGCTGAGCAGGGTTGTGGCTGGCTCCTGCGAGATCGCGGCGCACGCGAAAACGGCGAATAGCACAACGACGCCAAACAGAATCCTTATCGACGAGTGCAAGCCCCCCTCCCATTTTATGGCGCGCAGAAATCGCTGACGACGCATACAGGTTCGGTTTATCCTATCCCGGCTTTCGAAGTAATGCGAAACCAACCTTCGTGCTAAAGGTGCCGGCCCTGAATCCTCGAGATCCGCAACGCTATCAAAGCACGCGTACAGCGATGAGATTTTTGATACTAGCGCTCTGCGCGACCCTAATTGCCGCGACTGCGACGACGCATGCGTCGATTCCCTCGCAGGTTCAGAGAAAGCCAGCCGCCGCGAAATTCCACGTGATTGCGCTGGCGGAGACGAACAGCATACACCGGCCGTTTGTGGACGCGGCGAAGACGTGGCTCGGGCGCGAATCGATCACGGACGGCTTCGCGATCGATTACATTTCGAACACTGAACCGGTCGACGAGGCGTTTCTAGCGCAGTATCAATTGTTCATTCAGCTCGACTACCCGCCGTACGGGTGGACGCAGAGGGCGCAGGCGGCTTTTATCGCATACATCGAGCAAGGAAAAGGCGGATGGATCGGGTTTCATCACGCTTCCCTTCTGGGCGAGTTCGATGGCTACCCGATGTGGGACTGGTTTTCGAAATTCATGGGCGGTATCCGTTACAAGGATTACATCGCGACGTTCGCGACGGCGACGGTGAAAGTGGAGGATCCTAACCATCCGGTGATGAAGGGATTGCCAGCGACATTCGAAATCCAGCGCGAGGAGTGGTACACGTACGACAAATCGCCGCGGCCGAACGTACATGTGCTGGCGACGGTGGACGAGTCGACGTATAAGCCGGATTCGGAGTTGAAGATGGGCGGAGACCATCCAGTGATCTGGTCGAACGAGAATGTGAAAGCGCGGAACGTTTACATTTTCATGGGACATCGCGCCGAGCACTTTCAGAATCCGGTGTTCACAGAGCTATTTCACAACGCGATTTTGTGGGCGGCACATCAGTGATTCGCGGCGGATGGATTGCGCGGAGCGCTTTTGCGCTCGTCGCGATATTTGTCTGGTGCGGAGGAGTTCACCGCGCGGCTGGGCAAGAGGCGAAAGCGCCGTTTCACGCGCTCGCGTTTTATACGGACAGGGGTGAGCCAGACCACATCGCGTTCGCTAACCAGGCCATTGCGTTTTATTCCGACTTGTCCAAGAAGCAGAACTTCGAATTTTCAGCGACGACAAAGTGGGACGAATTGAACGCGGCGCGGTTGAAGGACGTGCAGGTCGTGGTATGGCTGAACGATTTTCCGCACAATGCGGCGCAACGCGCGGCGTTCGAGGAATACATGACGCATGGCGGCGCGTGGCTTGGCTATCACGTCTCGGCGTACAACGACGAGAGCACGGGCTGGCCGTGGTTCGTGAAGTTTCTTGGCGGCGCGGTGTTTTACGGGAACAACTGGCCGCCGCTTCCCGCGGTGCTTGATGTGGACGCTCCGACTGATCCGGTAACGCGAGGGCTGCCGAAGACGGTGAACGCGCCTTCGAACGAGTGGTACATCTGGAAACCTAGCCCACGAGAAAATCCAGACGTGAAAGTACTGCTGACGCTCGATCCCAAGAATTATCCGATTGGGCTGAAGGACACGATCACGGCTGGGGATTTGCCGGTAGTGTGGACGAATACGCGGTTCCACATGATTTACATGAACATGGGGCACGGCGACAAGATTTTCGACAGCGCGGATCAGAACAAGTTGTTTGAGAACGCGCTTCTGTGGCTCGGCGGACGAAACATTCCGTAAACCCGGCTTCCCTTCACTTGGTGCCGGACTATGGAGATGTGGATCCGCGATTTTTCATTCTGAATTTCAAGTTGTTCCCTGCGTTCACTTCCTGGCTATTGAGTCTGAGAGGCGTGGTTTCCGCAGGCAACGATCCGTCGCCTGCCAAAGATCTGGATATGACGATGATGAATTTCCCCGGCGGGCAGGAGCGCACGGAAGTAGAGTTTCGGTCGCTGCTGAGTGCGAGTGGATTCAAACTCGTGTCGATCACGCCGACGAAATCGATGATTTACGTGATCGAAGCTCGACCTATCTGAGTAACTCTACGCGCTACGCCTTTCCAACTCCTCCTTCAGTACTGAAATCTTTGCAGTTCTAGCAGGACTGGGCGGTAATTGGGTAAGCTGCGGGCTGGGGGCGGTGAAACGTGAGGGATCATGTCCATTCAAATCAAACGAGTGTATGAGGCGGCGGCCAGGGGCGACGGGAAACGGATTTTGGTTGATCGTTTGTGGCCGCGCGGACTATCGAAGGAAAAGGCGAAGGTGGATGTGTGGATGAAGGACGTGGCGCCGAGCGACGAGTTGCGAAAGTGGTTCGATCACGATCCGGCGAAGTGGGTGGAGTTTCAGAAGCGGTATCGGGCGGAGCTCGCGAAACAGAAGGAGCTGCTTGCTGAGTTAAAGCGAGAGGCGAGGGCGGGGACAGTCACGCTAGTCTACGGCGCGCATGACGAGGAACACAATAATGCGGCGGCATTGTTAAAAATCCTGAATCTGAAGTAACTCGCTACGACTCCAGAAAACCTGGAACATTTCACAGAGAACACCGAGAAAGGCCTTAGCGCACGGAGATTCCTTGCCAAGCACTTTTTTTGCGCAAGCGCGCGGGGTGCTAGAGCGTGGTGTCTTTGGTTTCGTGGACGAAGAGAAGGCCGATGGCGGTGAGTACGGAAGCGGCGCAGAGGTAGTAGCCGACGAACTGGAGGCTGTAGGTTTTGGCGAGATAGACGGCGATGTAGGGCGCTAGCGATGCTCCGAAGATTCCGGCGAGATTGAAAGTGAGAGAGGTGCCGGTATAGCGCACGTTGGTCGGGAAGAGCTCGGAGAGAAGCGTGCCGAGGGGACCGTAGGTGAAACCCATCAGCGAGAGACCGATGACCATCATCAGCGCGGCGCCACGCGTGCCCGCCGCGAACATCGGTGCCATCACTAGACCGAAGAGCGCGATGAGCAGGGTGACCCAGAGGAGAGTGGAACGGCGGCCCCGTTCAGCAATGACTGCGCTGATCGGAATTGTGACCGCGAAGAAGACGATGCCGAGCAGCTGCAATTCGAGGAACGTGTTGCGGCTGTAGCCGAGTGCGGTAGTGCCCCAGGAGAGAGCGAAAACCGTCATCAAATAAAACAGGACGAAGGTCGCGAGCGACGACACAGTGCCAATCAACAGCGGCTTGGGATATTTCGAGAAAACGTCGAACATCGGAACTTTCACGCGTTCCTGTCGGCTGACGGCTTCGCGGAACACCGGCGTTTCGGTGATGGTGAGCCGGACGTAAAGACCTATCAGGACGAGAGCCGCGCTGGCGAGAAACGGAATGCGCCAACCGTAGGCGAAGAACTGCTCGTTCGAAAGATTTTTCGAAAGAATCAGGAAGACGCCGCCCGAAAAAAGAAAGCCGACGGGCGCGCCAAGCTGCGGAAACATTCCATACCAAGCGCGCTTTCCTGGTGGTGCGTTTTCGATAGCGAGAAGCACAGCGCCGCCCCATTCGCCTCCGAGACCAAGACCCTGACCGAAGCGGCAGAGCGCAAGGAGCAGCGGAGCCGCGACGCCAATCTTCGCGTAGGTCGGGAGAATGCCGATGCAGATCGTCGAGATGCCCATCGTGAGGAGAGCGGCTACGAGGGTGGCCTTGCGGCCGATACGGTCGCCGAAGTGACCGAAGAACGCCGAGCCAAACGGACGCGCGATGAAGGCGATGGCGAAGGTCGCGAGTGACGCGAGCGTGGCCGATGCGGGATCTTCCTTCGGGAAGAACAGTCTCGGGAAGACGAGGACTGCGGCATTCGCGTAGATATAGAAGTCGAAAAATTCGATGGTGGTGCCGATAAGGCTAGCAAAGAGGACTTGGCCCGGCGTGTTGAGCGGGGGACGCTGGCTAGCGGCGGTTTGCGTGGTGGCCTGGATGTTGGTGTCGTTCAAGCGCCCCAGAGCTTACCTTATCGCGAGCGCGGCGTGAA
>JBEKJW010000103.1:0-14600 GCA_050011035.1 Candidatus Acidiferrales bacterium | reverse complement strand
GTCGCCTCGTCCAGAATCAGAATTCGCGGATCGGCCAGAATTGCGCGCGCGATTGAAACGCGCTGCCTCTGCCCGCCGCTCAACTTCACGCCGCGCTCGCCGACCACCGTGTCGTAACCCTTCTCAAATCCCTCCGCGAATTCATCGACGCGCGCGATCCGGCATGCCGCCAGCACCTCAGCGTCGCTAGCCTTCGGCCGTGAAAACGCCACGTTCTCCCGAATCGATCCGTCGAAGAGAAACGTTTCCTGCAGCACCACGCCCAATTGCGTCCGGTACGAATCGAGACGCACCTTCGCGAGGTCCACGCCGTCGACCAGCACACTCCCACTCACCGGCGTGTAGAACGCCGCGATCAATCCGATCACCGTCGACTTCCCTGCGCCCGACGGTCCCACCAAGGCCGTCACCGTTCCGGGCTGCGAATCGAAACTGATTTCGTGCAGCACGGTCTTGCCAGTGTCATACGCGAAACTCACATGCTCGAACTGCACTTCGCCGCGAATCCGCCCCAGCGTCTCGGTCCGGCTCGGATCTTCGTCTTCCATCTTCTCGTTGAGCACTTCGCGCGTCCGCTCAAGCCCGGCCAACGCCTCCGTGATTTGCGGCCCGATTCCGACGATCTGAAACACCGGCGCAATCAGCAGTCCCAGGAAAAACGTGAACGAGAAAAACGTGCCGGGCGTCATCGTCCCCGCCAGAATCTGCCGAGCGCCCAGGAACATGATCATCGCGCTCACCACGCCCATCAGAGTCGTCGCCGAAAGGCTCATCATCGAAGTCGCCGTCAGCGTCTTCAGCACGTTCTCGAGAAGCCGGTTCGCACCCGACGCGAACACCTGCTCCTCTCGATCCTCCGCGTGATAGCCCTTCACCACGCGCACGCCGCCCAGCGACTCCGCCAGCCGCCCCGTCACCTCGGCATTAATCTTCGGCCGCTCCCGGAAAATCGGGCGGATCTTCTTGAACGCAAAGCTCAGCGCCACGCCAAAAACAAGCAGCACCGCGGCAGCAACCAACGTCATCAGCACGCTCGTGTGCAGCAAGTACACCAGCGCGAACACCGCCGTCATAATCCCGCCGACGAATTCAATCAGTCCTGTTCCAACAAGGTTCCGTATGCCCTCAACGTCGCTCATGATTCGCGAAATCAGCACACCCGTCTTGTTCTCGTCGTAAAACGCGACCGGCAACCGTCCGATATGCGCCTGAATCTTTTCGCGCAACTCCGCGATCATCCGCCACGAAGATTTCGACAGCAGCTGCGTCAACGTGTACGAGCTGATCCCCTGCACGATCGTCGCCGCCATCACCGCTCCCACGATCGGCCACAAAAGGTGCGTCTGCTTTTTCAACATCACGTCGTCGAGGAGGTATTTCGTAGAGGCAGGAAGAACCAGCCCGCACAGCCGGTTCACAACCATGAGCAGAAAGCCCACCGCCAGCAGTCCGCGCCGCGGCTTCAGCAGCTCCAGAACGTCCGGCAGCTGCGCCCAATCAAACTTTTTCTTCTTCTTTTCCGCGTCGCCCGTCGCGCCCTTCTTCTCCTGCCGCGCGATTTGCTTTTCCATCCGATCGACGCCGGAACTTCGGCTTACCCGCATTGATCGATTATATCGCGGTTCAAAATTCGCCGCCCGCAAGCCCGGCGCTCGCCGTATTGTGGCGCTGAAACGCGGATGGTATCCTGCCTCGCATGCCAACCGTAAAAATCAACAAAGGTAGCGATCGAATGTCCAAGAAAAAGAAGACCAAGAAGCCCACGGCGAAAGAGAAACCCGCGCCCAAGAAGAAAGCCGTCGTGAAGAAGTCCGCCGCCGCAAAGAAATCCAAGAAACCTGCACCGAAAAAGAAAGCCGCCAAGCGCTCGCGCGGCAACCAGCAGCTCACCGAATCCGTGCTCGAACCCACGCGCCGCGGCCTCGGCTCTGGGTCGGGCGGCCAGTCCGGCGATACGCAGGGTCTGTCGCTGCGAGAACGCGCCGACTCCGAATCCGTCACCGAACTCGAAGAAGAAGGCCAGTACTTCGAAGCCGAAACCGTCGACGCCATCGAAAATGCTCCCGACCCGGAGCGTGGTCCGCTCCGCACGCGCGAAGTTCCCGAAGACGACGTCCCCGAGGAATATCAGGACGAACGCGAAACCGACGACGACGAATAGCCGCTCTTAACTCAGTTGGTTTAGGGTCGCTACTAAAGGCAGGATCACGACGAGGTTTGTATCCGCACTCTACTTCCGCTTGCAAGGGCAGCCGTCACATATCCCGGCGGCTCCCCGCAGCCCTATCTCTATCCATGCCGCGCTTCGTCCTATCTCTCGCTCAACTCTTTGATCGGACTCCGCGGCGAATCGAGCTCTGCCAGTCCGCGCGAGTCGACTAGATACCAACCTTGTGCGCGAACATCTTCGCTCGGCTGTTGCTTGAGCGACTTCACGAACGAGTCGACTTCCTTCGCGGCCTGCTCCTTCGCGTAGCCGTAGCGTTCCTGAACCTTGCCAATCAGTTCTTCGCGCTTGCCGGAGATCACGTGGACGTCATCGTCCGTCAGTTCGCCCCACTTCTCTCGCACTTGGCCTTTGTACTGTCTCCACTTCCCTTCGACTTGATCCCAGTTCATGGGGTTCCTCCTTGCAATAAAGTCGGATCAACGCTTCGGAGAGGTTCTTGAGATCCGATTTTTTCCAGGTCAGTGTTGACATGACGCTAATTCAAGTCGCACGCCGGTTGCCACGCCGCTCGCAAATCGTTAATGCACGCCAACCACGCGACTTACCTCTCTCCGTCTACTCCCAGAGTGGTACTGCGGCGTCGCCAACCCTGTGCAAAAACCGCGTGCCTCGCGCCGTTTTTGCCCCCCTCGCGTCGTCTCAATTCTGTCGCTCGCTTCAGCGCGATTTGTTACATCCGTAGGGCAAACCCTGTACTCCAATCCAGCATCATTTAGTCCAGTTGATCGCGTGTCATAATCACGGCCCCTGCATCGCACGCGAAATGGAAAGGTTTCGAGTAGAATCATCCGCAAGCGTCTATACCGAACTCATACTTTCTGTTTGGAGAGATCAGAGATGATCAAGCGCGTTGCGCAGTCACTCGCCGTAATGGGTCTGTTTGTCGGAATGATTGCTTGCGGCGGCGGCGGTTCAAACCAGAACGTCACGGTCACCGTCTCGCCAGTCGGCGATTCGCTGAATCCTTTGTCTCTGCAAATCTTCACCAAGCAGCAGTTCACCGCGACCGTCGGCGGCACTTCCAACACTGCCGTGATCTGGAGTATCAGCTGCCAGGTCGGCGGCACCGCTTGTGGCGCGATCGGCAGCGACGGCAACTACGTCACACCCAACTCCGTCCCGACCTTTGTCGGCACCGACGGAAGTGTCACCAACGACTTGGTCGTCGTGACCGCCACATCGCGGGCAAACGCCGCAGCCACCGGCACGAGCTACGTCTACATCACGCCTTTAAACCAAAATGCCCTGACTGCGCCGGTCCAACTGGGCTCGTCCGGTTCGAACGTCGCTGCAGTTTGCACGAGCAACTCCGGCGCATTCTGCTTCGGTGGCACCCTCGGATCTTTGATTACTCGCGGCGGTACTTCCTACGTGATGTCAAACAATCACGTCCTTGGATTGTCCGATGGATCGACTCCCGGACAAGCCGTGACCCAACCCGGCATCATTGAGACGAACTGTGAAACCACTGGCACCATTACGGTCGCCAACGTCACCTCGTTCGTGTCACTTCAGCCTCCGCCAGCGGTGCCCGTCGACGTCGCGATCGCGCAAATCATCAGCGGCGAAGTCGATCCCAAGGGTAACGTTCTCGAGTTGGGTGCGGTTTCGAACGGCGTTCCGCAGCCGGGCCAAGTCGTTTCCGGCTCAGGAATGGCAGCTGCCATTGGCGAATCGATCGCAAAGAGCGGTCGCACTACTGGTCTCACCTGCTCGACGGTGGAATCCATCGCCACCAGTGTCAACGTCTCGTACGAAGTCGGCTGCTCGACCACGCCGTTCAGCGTCACCTACACCAACCAAGTGACCGTAGGTAATGCAACGAATGGAGACAGCTTCCTCGCCGAAGGTGATTCCGGCTCGCTCGCCGTCGATGAAGCCACGGCAACGCCGGTCGCACTGCTTTTTGCGGGTGGAGCCAATAGCAATGGCACCACGACGGCCGTCGGCAACCCGGTTAGCGCCGTGCTCGCCGCACTTAATAACGGCTCGGCCGCGACCTTCGTCGGCACCGGCACGCCACACGCGATCGCTGGCTGCTCGCTGCCAGCTCCCACCGCAAACGGAGTCGTCGCGAGAGGCGCGAATGCACCCGCCGCCACGGCTGGCCTTTCCGCAAGCGCTGCGCAATCGGCGCTCGCTTCGCAGGATCGCAATGCCGCCGACCTGATGAACATTCAGGGCATATCTGCGGTCGGGTCCGGAGCGAGCCTCGACTCGCCGGGCGAAGCGGCGATGCTTGTCTTCCTGCCGCGAGGCGCATTGGCTTCATCCGTGCCCGCCGAGATCAATGGCATACGCACCCGCATCGTGGAATCCGACACCGACTTGCGCGGATCGCTGAACTCCGCGCAAACCGCGCAGCTCATGTCCGTTCAAGCTCAAGCCGGCCCCGCGATTTCAAACGACAAAGTCTCGAACGCGATCGCGGTCAAAGAAGCGCACGTTGCGGACCTGATGTCGCACGAACAAATTCAGGGCGTCGGCGTCGCGGCCAGCCTTGACGCTCCCGGCGAACCCGCCATCATGATTTACGTGCTTACCGGCAAGTCCCACACTTTCGTTCCGGTCACGATCGACGGTGTCCGCACGCGCATCAAGGAAACCTCCGCCTTCAAAGCGGGCGTAGCAAAGCCCATGAAAGCCGCCGCTTGCGTCCAGACGAAGCCGGCAGCGAAGTTCGCGCCCACCGCGCAAGCAGGGCCAAAATCCAACTAAGGGAACAACCCGCCGGGCAGGCCGGTGCTCGACAACCGCGCAACTCGCTAAGTAGCACAGCCAATCCTGCCTGTGTGCGAGCGTAGCTCGCACTTTTTCCCACGCTCCTCATCACCACCACTTGTGCGCGCACAAAGCAGAGTACCCGCCATGCAACGGGCCGAAGGATCCCTCTTCCGTAGCCACCGCGCAGCCGCGCCACATCCTCGCATCGTTCAATGCTAAACTGGCCGCCGACCGACGCTCATGCCTGCCCGCAAACCCGCCACTCTCCAGTATGTCTGCCTCGCCGTCTTGTTCCTGATCACCTGCGCGTTCCAAATCCGCGCCATCGAATTCACATTCCCCGGTCTGTTCGGCCAACATCCCGCCGCGTGGCCCGTTATTCCTGATTATCGTGGCGGAATCGCCGTCATGGGATTCGTCAGCCCTCTCGCCGCCAGCGCAGGAATCAAAGACGGCGACCAAATGATTTCCGTCAACAGCCGCACCCTCACCGGACTCGGCGTTTGGGGTGAGGAAATTTCCAACGCGAAGCCCGGCAGCAAGATGTCGATCGGATATCGCTCGCAGGGCGACCCAACTGATCGTCTCGCGACTTTCACCCTTGAATCCGACCGTTTCGGCGGCGGCTCCGGCGCCACGCTCGGCGACATCCTCGTCATCGGGACAATCAAACTCGTACTTCCCGTATTTTGTCTTCTCGTCGGGTTTTGGGTCGCCTTTGTGCGCCCGCGCGACGTCTCTGCGTGGCTGCTGATTGCGGTCCTGTATGGAATCTGCACGGTGTACGGCGTCGGAATCGAATCTTGGGGCCCCGGCGTTCGCGACGTCGCCCAGGTTTTCCGTATTCTCGTGAATTATTTCTGGCCGCTCTCGATGCTTTTTTTCGGCCTCTATTTTCCGGAAAGCTTCGACTACAAGCCGCCCGCGTGGACGCGGCTCCCTATTTGGATCGTTTCCGTGGGCCTCTTCGCGTGCTTCGTAATCGTCTCGATTCACGACGTCGGCATCCTTGAGAATTTCCAATCCGTGGCCGGACTCGACGCGCTCCTGAATCGCTTCTCGTGGGTCCCCTTCGCCCTAAGCGTGATCGCCGCTAGCGGGTTTTTCATGTTCATGCGGATTAAGTATCACATCGCGACTTCGCCTGACGTTAAGCGCCGCTTCAACCTCGTGTACTTCGGCGCGACCATCGGCCTGTCACCCCTCTTGATCCTTGTAGTCGTGCAGATCGTTAAGGGCGGCTTCTTGGAGCAGATCTTTCCCCAGTGGGTCGTCTTGGCCGCGCTCGGAATGCTGCTGATTTTCCCCATCACGCTGGCCTACGTCATCGTCGTTCAGCGTGCGATGGACGTTCGCATGGTCGTCCGTCAGGGCCTTCAGTACGCTCTTGCGCGACGCGGCACGTTCGTCCTTCAGATCCTCCTGAATGCAATCGTCATCGTCGTGGCCGCGAAGCAACTTCAGAAGCAGCACAGCCTGCCCGAGGTAATGCTCATCGTCGCGCTCGGCTTCATCGCCATCCTTTGGCTACGCCGCCTCGCCGAACGCTCGCGTGCCTGGATCGACAAGCGTTTCTTCCGCGACGCCTACAACGCCGACCAGATCCTCTCCGGCCTTAGTGACGAAGTTCGCTCGATCGTTGAAACGCGCCCGTTGCTCGAACGCGTTACGCAGCGCATCGCCGAGTCGCTGCACGTCGCCCGCATCATCGTCCTCACCGAGGATGAAGGCTGGTTCAAACCGGCTTACGCTCTCGGCCACGCCTCTCTTCCCGACGCGTACCTCGCCAGCTCCGGAGCCTCAATTCAAAAACTCTCGCAAGATCCCGAGCCCGCTCGCGTTTACCTCGATGACGAAAAATCTTGGGTCAACGCCCCTGAGGTTTCCGACGACGAACGACGCAATCTCTCGCTGCTCGACCCGCAGCTGCTTTTGCCTCTTACGGTGAAGGAAAAACTTCTCGGCGTGATCAGCCTCGGCGAGAAAAAATCCGAAGCGCCTTACACTGGCTCCGATTTGCGCCTTCTGAAATCCGTCGCCTCGCAAACCGGTCTCGCGCTCGCCAACGCGCAGCTCACCTACGCCATCGCCGAGGAAGTCGGCCGCCGCGAAAAAATGAGCCGCGAAATTGAAATCGCGCGCGAAGTGCAGGAGCGTCTTTTCCCGCAACGTCTCCAGCCCATCGCCGGCCTTGAGTATTTCGGCGGCTGCCGCACCGCTCTCGGCGTCGGCGGCGATTACTACGATTTCCTCGCGCTTCCCGATGGCAAGCTTGGCATCGCCCTCGGAGACATTTCCGGCAAAGGCATTCCCGCGGCGCTGATGATGGCGAGCCTTCAGGCTTCGCTTCGCGCGGAAGCCGCTCGCGCAGCTGGCGACGTAGCGGGTCTCCTCGTTCGGGTCAATCAAGCGCTCTTCGATGCGTCGTCTGAAGATCGCTACGCCACCTTCTTCTACGGCCAGTACGATCCCGCCACCGAAGAACTCACCTACGTCAACGCAGGTCACTGCGCGCCCATGCTCTTTCGCGGAGCCGATGGCTTCCGCACCATCGAACGTCTCGACATCGGTGGCCCCGTGATCGGTCTCATCCCCGACTGCGTTTTCGAGCAAGCTGTCGTAAAAGTGTCGAAGGGCGACGAACTCGTGATCTTCACCGACGGTGTCAGCGAAGCGATGAACCGTAATCTCGAAGAATGGGGCGAGCAGCGCCTCGCTGAAACCGTCCGAGCCTCAACCGTCCGCAACGCGCCCGAGTTGATCGCCCAAATCATGGCCGCCGCCGACGCCTTCGCCGCCGGCGCTCCTCAGCATGACGATATGACGCTCGTCGTCGTTCGTGCGTGCTCGCACTAGCCCATCGCGTAAAGCTCGCTGATTAAATTCCGGTTAAATCGACCGCCTAAAATTTCACTTCCGCACCATCGCCACCCTGTTGCTTTTGTCGTCCCCGCGCATCTATAAAGTGTACGTTCAGACCGTCGCTCCCACGGAGACAACTCATGAAATGCAGATCGCTCCTTACGGCCCTCATCGCGCCAGCTTGGCTCCTCTGCGCCGCCGGCGCGCTCGCCCAAACTTCGGCCCACGCCAATATCGTGAACGCTGCCGGCGACAAAATCGGCACGGCGACCTTCACGCAATCCCCAGACGGCGTTCAGATCAATGTCGATGTCTCGCAGCTTCCACCGGGAACGCACGGCATTCACATCCACGCCGTCGGAAAGTGCGAAGGCCCCGGCTTTACCACCGCAGGCGGCCACTTCAATCCCGCGAACAAGAAGCACGGTAAAGACAATCCCGACGGTCCGCACAATGGCGATCTCCTGAACCTCACCGTTGGCAGCGACGGCCATGCATCCGGGAGCCTTCTCGACGCCAACGTCTCTCTCAACAGCGGCGCCAATTCCCTGTTCCAGCCGGGCGGCACCGCGATCGTGATTCACGCGGGCCCCGACGACTATAAGACCGATCCCGCAGGCAACTCCGGTGCGCGCATCGCTTGCGGCGTCATCGAAAAGTAGCCAGCAAAAAAAAGTGCGCGGCCCGCGTCCGCATCAAGCGGAACGAGTCGCGCGCTTTTCTTTCTTAGAAGTTCGATCGGCTAATCGGTGAAACTGCTCAGCGCAGCCAGCTCATTAGGATAGTCGTTGAAGACCGTGTGCAAATTGGTGAGCTTTAAAATTTCCGCAGCTCGCGCGTTCAGCTCTACAGCGCGCAATTCCGCGTTGTTCCGCCGCGACGTGTAAAGCGCCCGCACCAGCTGTCCGACTCCGGAGCTGTCCAGGTAGGTCACGTCGCGAAAGTTCAACAGCACGCGCTTCCGCCCCTCGTCAAACAAATCCACCAATAGCTCGTGTACCGCCTCGCCTTCAATCAGCGTAAACCGGCCCCGTACATCCACCACTGTCACGTCATTCATCTGACGTGTGCTCGCACTAAACCCCAAGACGGCCTCCCAGGTGATCGCCAGATACTCTAACTCACCGCAGCGCGCTTGGGAATCGGCCTAAATTCCGCACCAATTCCCCGGGGTCGATTCATATATAATCACTTGGTTAACATCGTAGAAATACGCACAGAATCGGTAGTTCTACGCACCTTCAATTCAACCACCCGCAGCGTCGTCGAAAGCGGACTTTCCCCCCGTACGATCATCAAAATTAGGGATGGAGAGGCGCCAAAAACACGGATGACTTCTGGTCGCGCACTTCGCGTTTTCCTCATAAAATATTGTCTAAACTTTTACAGAAAACTTTGTCTTGCTCGGCATTGAAAGCAGCCCCATTCAAAAACTGCGAATGCCGTTCGATCAGCCACGAAATCCCACTTATTTCTGCCATAAGCACAAAAAAGTTGCGAATTCACAGCCTCTCGCCGTACCCTCGCTCTACTTCGCTTCCTATTCGCTCCATCGCTTTGAATCGAGGCACATGAACCCGCATATGCGCCCCGGAGACCACTTGCGCGAGCTGCGGAATCGCCTCGGGGTCACCACGCGCGCCGTTGAAGAGTTAAGCCGCAAAATCGCGCTCGACCGTGGTAACGCCGAGTTCTACATCTCCAATGCCTGGCTCACGCAGCTCGAGAATAAAGACTCAGTCCCGAGCATCTACAAGCTCTTCAGCCTCGCCGTTATTTACCGCACCAAAATTGCTGACCTCTTTTCTATTTTCGATATCGATCTTAGCGAAGCCGTCCGCTACCAGACGGATATGCCGCTCCGAAACACCCACCTCACCGGTATCGAAGCTCCAGATCCCGACAAAGTCATCACCTTCCCGGTCCGCTTCGACCGCGGCTTCCGCATTGAAAAAACTAACTTACTTTCCCGGATGGTCGAAATTTGGGGCGAGGTTCCCGTTTCGTTGATTCAACGCCTGGACGTGCGTCACTGCCAGTATGGGTATGTAGGTCTCGACGACTATTCGATGTCGCCGATCCTCCGCCCTGGCTCCTTCGTGCAAATCGATCCAGAGATCCGTCGCGTCCCTGTTTCCAGTTGGCGCACGGAGTTCGACCGACCCATTTTTTTCGTGGAATTGCGCGACAGCTACGCCTGTTCCTGGTGTGAAGTCAACGGTTCGCGCCTGACCTTAGTCCCGCATCCTCTCTCCGGCTGCGGAATCCGCCAGTACGCCTTTCCTGATGACGCGGAAATTATTGGACAGGTGACGGGCGTGGCGATGCGACTGACGCCGCTGGCTGAGGCCGCCCGGGAAGACGCGACTCCAAAATTGACAAGGCAAGTTTGACGTTCGAGCACACGAATTCAGTGGCGAGCGGATCGCTCTTCGCGGGCACCGCCACGCGATAGGGCTCGAGCCCCTTCCACGTCGCGATCATCTCTCCCGCCGTCGTTCCCGAACGCGAGGCGTACGACTCCAGCTGCGACACTAACGACTGCAGCGGCGACGCCAGCAGCTCCCAGTACGCCTCGGTGTGGCAATCCGCCAGAGCTTCGCACGCCACATCGTCGCCGAATCGCGTCGACAGCCCCGCGTGGTAGTAAAGCCCCGTGTTGTAGTCCCGCATCGACGCAAGGTAAATCAGCCGATCCAGCGGCTCGCTGATCCCCGCGAGCGTGCGCCGCCGCAAGTCTTCTGCAGCTCGCACCACTTCCATCCGCTTTGGAATGTTTCGCTGCACTTCTGTTTAGCTCGCGACCTCCACGCTGCCTGTTTCCCGTCGGACATTCACCCGCGCAGCAAGCACATCGAGGGATTTCTCCGAAATCGTGCAAAGCCTGTCAGCCGCCGCTGTTGTCCAGTGAACAACGCCCTGAACACCATACGGCCCGCGAATCCGCAACGCCAGTTCCAGTATCCGGCACACCATCAGGAACGACGCAAAGTCGAACGCCAGCGCCAGTTCGGAACGCACCCCGATGTTCGCGTGCAGACGGGACTGCTCGGTATGAAAGCGGCGAAGTTCGACGATTTCCTTGCGAACGCGGCCAACCCACTCGAGCGCAATCCGCTTGCGCTCCGCGAGGAAGCGCCGTTGCACTTCCGGCGGTGTGCAGGCCATCACGAAATCCAGATCGCGCCGGTCGTATAGCCGTGACACGAACTCCGGCGGCAACAGGCCCAACTGAAGACGATCCAATGCGCTGCGGGCATCAATGACCGTTTGGCCGCTGCCCTCGGCGCTGGGCGCGCCTTTTCGGCGCGCGGCCAGCAACAGCAAAACCAGCAAACTCGCGGCAACGATCAGCGAAAGTATTAGCCCGATCACGAGTCCACCGCCGGCGGGAAGTGCGCCCGCAGGTTCCTCAATTTTTCACGCGTTCGTTCCACGACGTTGCGGTAGTCCGATTTATTTCCGGAGCTCGGAGGAGGATTTTTCACTTCCGCGTAAGACCACAAGCCTACCAGCCAAAACCCCAACGACAAGGCATACGTTGCGCGTTGCAATTTGCCGAGAATCGGCGGCTCGTAACTCTTGCCGTACGCCACGGTGAGCGCCATACCCACCAGCGAAACAGCCACGAAAAGCCCCATTCCCAGGGCTAGCCCGCGCACGTTCTTGCTGAGTTCGATGCCGTAGTGCACCGCCAGGACCGCTACGATTCCCAGGAAAGTGGCCTGCACGATTCGCAAATCCCGGTCGAAGCCATCGATCCGTCTCCCCAGCGCCGTGATCTCCATCGGAATCTTATGAAGCGCAGCGGAAACTCCAAACCATCCAAAAATTGCCGCGAAAGCGCCAATCCCCGCATAGCGAGCGACCCGGTCGGCTCCCGGATAATCCTTGAACGCGTGGTGCGTGATTTCCAGTACGACGCCGTAGCCCATGATCAGCGTGATGAACTCGCCATACCAGAACAGCCGGTGGTACAGTTCATGGCTCCTTGCGTAAACAGGCCACAAACTCGCCGAACTCGCGAATACGCAGAAGATGTAGGAGTAAAAAACCGGAAAGTGGACGTACATCCGGGTGGCGAGAGCTCGCAGAAGAATCGCGAGCTCTAGTACAAGTCCTGCGATCCAGATCGCGTAGACGATCATCTTCGGCTTCTCGCCGAAATCCTAGCACAAAAGGGGGAAAGAATCGGGGCTGATTCTCTCCCCCATTAAGTAACTCGATCATCAACGTCTATGCCGCCAGCTCCGGCGGAATGGTAGGTGGCGGCAACGGATTAGTGCCGTCCTCGGCACTCAGAGTGAAGGCGTGAGGTGTCGTTATACCGATTGCCAATACGGGGCCGAAAAGCAACGCTACTGCACACATCGTCAAACCAATGATTTTCCGAGTCATAACCGGCTCCTTTGCCTGGCGTCTGGCCCCTCAGGGCTGTGCGCACAGTAAGGAAGCCGGCAAAAATCGAGCTTTTTGGGACCGAACTGCTTAGAAAGCGAAGCAGACCGGCCCGAAAACGTGGTTCTTACAAGCAATCGCGGGTCACGCGCGGGCACACCCCTCCGCTCGCGCCGGTGACGTCGGTCACCCGTTTTTGCGGGTATACCGGATGGTGGGGTGAAAATGACCTCGGGTTAGCAGCGGGTTACGCGGTTACTAAGTGGAAACTCATGTGGACAATACGGATAGAGTGCCGCCCGCCTGTTCTGCCATCCTTGTCGCTAGGCAGCACCCCTTGTGCATATGAACGAGACAACTCAAAACGATCACGGCTCTGTGCCGGCGGTGGGCAACATTCATCCGGATCAAATCCGCCAGCACCTGAAAACCCTGGGGCGCCGTCAACTCTGGCTCGGCTCAACCTCCGTCGCCGTTGTGCTTCTCCTCACCATCGGCGTCGCGTCGTTTGCCTTCCCTGGTCTACTCAAGGGCGATCCCGACTACGGCTTCTATCTTGATCAGGGCGTCCGCGCCTTGGTCGGCTTCGTTCTGGTTTTCAGCGTCTACGTCATCTACCAGCAACTGCAGATCGGCCGCATGCGCGATCAAATCGCCACGCAGATCGATTGCCTTGCGAAAGTCGAAACGCTCGCCTCCGAGGTCTACAAACTCGCCGCTCTCGATCAGCTCACTGGCCTTTACAATCGCCGCTCCGGCGAGCAGCGCATGGCGCAAGAAATCAGCCGCGCCCAGCGTCACAGCCGGCCGCTCACTGTCCTTCTCATCGACCTCGACGGCCTCAAGAAAATCAACGACACCTACGGCCACGCCGCCGGAGACACCGTTCTAAAGGGTTTCGCAGACCGCCTCCAGCGTGCCATCCGCGGCTCCGATCTCGCTGTCCGTTTAGGCGGCGACGAATTCATGGCCATTCTTCCGGAATGCCGTTCGGAAGAAGTTCATCGCGTGCTCGATCGCGTCCGCGGTCTCGAAGTCCAGGTCGAGGGCGCCAAGCTTCGCCCAACTTTCTCCAGTGGCTGGACCGACTACAAATCCGACGAAACGCATGCCGAATTCATCGAACGTGCCGATAGGGCCCTCTACATCAACAAGAAATCCGATAAGTCGCACGGCCTGCTCGACCCTGTTCCCGTTCCCGTGCAACAGGCCCACACGTGAAATTCACACCCTCAACCCGCAAATGTTCCTGACAGGAACATTCCGGACGAAATTTCCTAGAATTTCCTTGCGCCTCTTTTTTAGTTACTCGTAAGCTAAGGGCCAGTTAGGGGAAAGTAACCATGCCAAAAGAAAAGCCGAAAGTGAACATCGGAGAAGTCATCAAGTCTTATCGCAGTGACCGCGGTTTGTCGCAGGGCGATATCGAGCGCCGCACCGGTTTGCTGCGCTGCTATTTGTCTCGCGTCGAGAACGGCCATACCGTTCCCTCGCTCGAGACACTGGCCAAGATCGCCGAAGCCATGGAGATTTCGCTCGCCGATTTCTTTCCCGGCAGCGACACCGCCGGCGACCGCGAGACCCGCAAAATTCTCGGCGAACTCTCGGACGAAGAGATTCGTTTCCTGGCGGACATCAAGAAGTACTCCACCACGCTGTCCGAAGACGACAAGAAGCTCGTGCTGGCCATGATTCGCAAGATGGCGACGATCGTTCCGCCGCCAGGTCGCGCGAATCACAAACCGGTCGCAGCCCCCGTCGCTCGTCGCGCTGAATATTAGTCTCTTGGAGGGCCCGTACTTCGCGAGGTGAATGTGTGGTCCACATTCTGGCGTTTCTCGCTCTGGGCCCTTCAATTTCTCCTGTTCGAGCAGTTTCGATGGATTTCGCTTGCGATTCTCGTCCTGCTTGGCATCGCCACCGTTGTAACGCTTAACTCGTCTGCGGCCCGCTCGCGCCCGATAACCTCGTATCTGTTCCCGCTCCTTCTCTCGGCTGCCTTTCCGCTAACAATTGCGATCGCTGTCCTATTCCCTGCTCGGTCCGCCGCAAACCCGAATCACGTCGGACAGTGGCTTCTGAACGGGCTGGACATTTTGTGCGCCTTGTTCGCCATCTACTGCGTCTATCGTGCCAAGGGAATTCGCTGGTTCGCTGCGGCGCTCGTGATAGCTGAGCTTTGGATCATCTTTATAGGTGGATTCATCTCGGGTATGGCAGTTGCGGGCGACTGGATTTAAGCGGCATTAACGGCCGTTTCGAACACGCTACGGGGGCTCGCTTTCGATATCTTCTTCAATTTTCGATACAATGGTATCCAGATGACTCGCAAGCGGCACAATACAGTCGGCGTCAAGGTCGGCAAAGTCCAGGTCGGCGGCGGCGC
>JBEKJW010000102.1:0-14648 GCA_050011035.1 Candidatus Acidiferrales bacterium | reverse complement strand
AGAATCCGGCTTACAGGCTCACCCGCGATTTTTTCTTTCGGCGCCCTGCCGAGTTGGTAGTTTTCCGAGATGTCCCTGGGTCCAGTAAGCGCGCTGAGATTCACAACGCACACGAGCTGCAACTCGATATTCGAACGCGGTTTCGCGCGAAGCGTTGTCCCGTGCCACTTGAGTCGGCCCGCAGCCTCCGGCGCAGTCAGCGAGCTTGCCATTCCTTTTTACATTCCTTTGACCGCCGCGCGGCCAGTGAATCCGTTAACATTTCCTTTGAGGAAAACTCTTCCGTCGTAGAATGCGTGACAGTGGCGGAGAGTAGGAACTCCATCGCCCATGCCCATCAAGAAACTACTCCGCGACCCGTTCAAGCGCATTCTTTTTGAAGTCGGCGCCGGCTACTACTCGCGCAAGCTCGCCACGGGGCCGGAAGCCGACATCCGCCGCGAATTCGTCGCTGCTCTTGCGCTGCCGCCCGCGGACCTGAATTCGCATCTCCAATTTCTAGACGTCGGTTGCGGCCCCGGCCATGTGGCGCGATCGCTTGCCGAGTCGGGTTACAACGTCACCGGTGTAGATCGCAGCCACAGCCTTCTGCGCATCGCGCGCCGCCTGGCGTCAAAGCTGGCGCCATCGCGTCGAGTCGCGTTCCACCATTCACCCACGGACAAGCTGCCGTTCGACGACGCTACGTTTCATGTGACGTACGCCACAGGTGTGATTTATTGGGTTGAACACCTCGCTGAGACGCTGCGCGAAATCGTGCGCGTCACGCGGCCCAACGGGGTCGTCGCGTTTCTCGATCCGCACGCTTCGATGTCGATTGCCAACGCTCGCGCTTATAGCCTGCGCCACGGCCTCTCGCGCAGGGATACGCGGAAGATGGTTGCCTGGGCGACCTCAGCGCGCTTCAACCGGCGTTTCGAAGAAACCGAACTCCGCCGCGCGCTAGCAGCAGCCGGCCTCGAGCAGATTCATCTCGAACGTCGGCTCGACGGAATGGTCTGGTTCACGCGCGCTCGAACACCCGCTACCGTGGTAGTCTCGCGCGCTCGAATTGAATCGTTGGAAACACAGCTCGCGTGATGAATACCGCGCGCTGTTTCATTCTGAATCGTTACCTTTCCGCTGCGTAATCGCGCCTTACCTTGACTTCGTTTCCGGGCCGACCAACACTGGAATCCCCTTCCTGATTTCGCGCACGCCTACTCTTGCGTCCACAGGGCTACGCCGCGCGCGCCAATCGAGCCGTTCAACACATTTACAGTGCACGCGGAGCGGACCACTACGCAGATGACGCCGCAGCTAACGAACAGATTTGCAAGCTCATACGACCCCAGCCTCGTTGCACTCTCGGTGCTCATCGCGGTGATGGCGGCGTACGCCGCGCTAGATCTTGCCGGCCGGATCACAAACGCGCGCGGGGTGGCCCGCCGGATTTGGTTGTTTGGCGGCGCCACTGCAATGGGCATCGGAATCTGGTCGATGCACTACATCGGGATGCTTGCGTTTCGCCTGCCGGTTGCGGTCCTTTACGACTGGCCCACCGTGCTGCTGTCTCTCGTCGCGGCCATCGTAGCCAGCACCATCGCGCTTCAACTGGTGAGCCAGCAGCGCCGCTTGACGCCTTCGCTCACTGCGCTCGGCAGCGTGGTCATGGGAGGCGCGATTGCCGCCATGCATTACATCGGCATGGCCGCAATGCGCCTGCCCGCGATGTGCCACTACGATGGAAGAATCGTCGCACTCTCGGTCGCGGTCGCAATCGTCATTGCACTGGTGGCAATCACCCTGGTTTTCTTTCTTCGAACGGAAGATCGCTCAGTTACGCCTCGCAAAGTAGCCGCTGCGCTCGTGATGGGTGCCGCGATTCCGGTGATGCACTATACCGGCATGGCTGCCGCGTCGTTCACGCCGTCGAACGCGATTGATGGCAGCGTGGCCCACGCGCTAAGCATTTCCGAGCTGGGCACGGTGAGCATCATCGCCGTCACGTTCATGGTGCTTGGGCTGACGTTGATCACTTCGCTCGTTGACCGGCGCTTTTCCGCGCAAGCGCTGGAGCTTGAATCGAGCGAGCGCCGGTCTCGCCGGATTCTCGAACTGTCATTCGACGCGTTCGCTGAAATGGATGCGTACGGGAATGTTACGGAGTGGAACAAGCAGGCGGCGTCGATTTTTGGGTGGACGCCGGCCGAAGCAGCCGGCAAATCTCTCAACGACATGATCGTTGCCGGCCCGTCGCGGGAAACGTATCACGCCGAGATCGCCGCGGCGCTCCAAAGTATGTCCGGCGAAGTGGGTACCCGCCGATTCGAAATCGACGCGGTCGCCCGCGACGGCCGCGAAATCCCCGCGGAAATCACTGTCTCCGCCATCCGCCGTGACGCGACGCTCAGTTTCGCCGCGTTCATTCGTGATCTCAGCGAACGCAAGCGATTTGAGCGCGACCTGCGCGTGGCCAAAGAAGCCGCCGAAGAATCGAACAAAGCCAAGAGCACGTTCCTCGCGACGATGAGTCACGAAATCCGTACGCCGATGAACGGCATCCTGGGCATGACCGAACTGGTCCTGGAAAGCGAGCTGACAGCCGAGCAGCGTGAGTTCATGGGCCTCGTCCAGCTCTCCGCGGAGTCGCTGCTTTCGATCATCAACGACATTCTGGACTTCTCGAAAATTGAAGCGGGCAAGTTGGAGCTCGAGATCATCCCATTTGACGTCCGGGACTACGTAGGCGAGACGATGAAAGCTCTCAGCTTCCGTTCCGACCAAAAGAAGCTCGAGTTGATCTACGAAGTTGATCCCGGTGTTCCCGAAACGCTTCTTGGAGATCCCGGGCGCATCCGCCAAGTTCTGATCAATCTTGTCGGCAACGCCATCAAATTCACCGAGGGCGGCGAAGTCAGCGTTACGGTCACATCGAAGCAAAGCGAATCACCGGCGAATCCCGTGGCGGTCCACTTCGCGGTGCGGGACACCGGCATCGGCATTCCGCGCGAAAAGCAGGCACGTATCTTCGAGGCGTTCTCACAAGCCGACGGTTCGATGACGCGGAAGTACGGCGGCACGGGCCTGGGCCTCACGATCTGCAAGCGACTCGTGGAATTGATGGACGGTCAAATCTGGCTGGAAAGCGATCCGGGCTCTGGAAGTACGTTTCATTTCGTCGTGCGTCTCGGTCCGGTCGAGACGCCTCTGCCCTCGTCGCAGCCGGTGGCTCCGGAACGTTTGCGCGATTTGCCCGTGTTGATCGTTGACGATAACTTTACTAATCGCCGGGTGCTCGGAGGAATTGTTGCGCGCTGGGGGATGCGCCCCACGCTCGTCGAGGGCGGCTCAGCCGGCCTGGAGGCTCTCCAGACGTCAAAAGCCGAAGGTCGCCCGTATGCGCTGGTGTTGCTTGACGGCCAAATGCCCGATATGGACGGCTTCTCGTTGGCCGAGCGCGTTCGCAACGATCCATCGCTCGTAGGCTCGACAATCATGATGTTAACGTCTGCGGGCCAGATGGGAGACGCCGCGAGATGCACCGAGCTTGGTATCGCGGCGTACCTGGTGAAACCAATCCGCCACGCCGATTTACTAAGCGCCATTTGCGCGATCGTCGATCAGTCGCTGGCCTCCGCGGCGGGTACGTCTCTGGTGACGCAGTCCACGCTTCGCGCTTCGAGACAGCGATGCCGCGTGCTGCTCGCCGAGGACAATCTGGTCAATCAACGCCTCGCTGTGCGTTTGCTCGAAAACCGCGGATTCGAAGTCACTGTTGCGGGCGATGGAAAAGAGGCGCTCACGGAGATCGAGCGCAACAGCTTCGAAGTAATTCTGATGGACGTGCAGATGCCCAACATGGACGGGCTGGAGGCCACGGCCGCCATCCGCGAGCGCGACAAACTCACCAATTCGCACACACGCATTATCGCGATGACGGCGCACGCCCTGAAAGGCGGCGAAGAGCAGTGCATCGCTGCCGGAATGGACGCTTACGTCTCAAAGCCCATCCGCTCCGACGAATTCTACGAAACCATCGACCGCGTCCTGGCCCAATCGCAGTGACGCCACACGCGTGCTTACCAGTTCCAGTACCTAACGGAACCCCCACTCGCCGTTAAACCGTTCGCTGTATGTACCGGTTCGCCGCCACGAAGTAAGTTCCTCTGCGAGATTTCTTCACGCGTATTCGCAAAGAAAGGAGGAAGCTGTCGCCATGCCCCTAGTCAACATTGTGCTGGTTTTGATCGTGGTGGGCGTGCTGCTCTGGCTCATCAACCGATTTATCCCCATGCAGGGAACGATCAAATCGATCCTGAATGCCGTCGTAGTGATCTGCGTCGTTTTGTGGCTGCTCAACGCGTTCGGCTTGCTGAGCACGCTAAATCATGTGCGCGTCGGCTCGTAGCGCCGAACATAACACGCAAAAGAGAATGAGGCGGCCGCGCATGACGCCAAAGCGTCGCGTGACCGCCTCATTTTTGTTTCCTTCCGTTCGCGCGAATCGTGAGCGCTTTCGCGATTACGCCGTGCGGAACTTCCGCATCAAGCACAGCCCGACGATTCCGCTCGCCAGGAGTAGCAGCGACGTTGGCTCCGGAGCCGTCACCGAAGAAACCGTGAGCGTGTAGGTCTCGGTCCCGGTGTCAAAGTCCGTCAACGTAATCGGTCCAGACAGCGGCAACATGGTCGGGTTCGATTCGGGACCCGAGTAGAGCATCGTGGTCGAACCGACGGGGTTCATCAGGTTGAACGTCGAGTTGTTGTCTTGCAGGCCGCCACCACCGAACAGGCTGTAGAAAAAGAGGCAGTCGTTGTCGACTGGAGTTCCGTTGACGGTGAGGTTGATCGGATCGATCTGAAAACCTTCACCCATGTCGTAATTATCCGAATCGCCGATCGTGGGGTTTTGTGGCAGCTCGAACGTCACCGTGATCGGATCGTTTGAGGGACCACCCGTAAGCGTATAAAGCAGGTCGCCGTTGCCGCCGCCGTCCGCCTTGGCCGTCGCGGCTGAGAAGCAAACGCACATCGCTAAAATCGCAAATAGTGAAAGGATCTTCCTCAAAACTCACCTCGGGACCTTTAATTCCTCAGCCCAGCTACGAAACTGGGTCGAACACTCGGAGGTCCCGTGAATGTTCGCACTTGTGTAAATGCACTCTGACACCCACCTGGAGCCTCATTAAGTCCTTTATTTGGACGTGATCCCGCGAATGCCGGGTGGAGGGCATGAAGTTTCCTTCTCTCGCTGTGACATTCGTTTCCTTTATTTCATTTGAGCCGGCGGGCCCATAGCTTCGATTCGCTTTCGCCCGCGCGGTTTTCCGCTCGGCGAATTTCCTCGCCTGAACGTGGTTGTTGACGCAACCTCCCGTTCTTTGATAACCAGAGTCGTCTCCGGATACCAGGATTTCGACGCAACGCTCACGAACGCCGAAGCGCCAGCGTAGACCTTCTGCCAACGCCCTACCAGTCATCGGACCGTCACACTGTGGCCGTAACATTCCCGGCGGTTACATCGCAGAAATTCACAGCCTCACCGCACACGAGGCAAAGCACTGACATCATGCCTTCCTCACCATCCTCCGCAGCAAGCCAGCCCGACGCGATTCTGGTCGGCGCCGGAATCATGAGCACGACGCTCGCCGTGCTTCTGAAAGAGCTTGCGCCCGAAATGAAAATCGCAATTTACGAGCGTCTTGATCATCCCGCGGAGGAGAGCTCGAACGCATGGAATAACGCCGGCACCGGACACGCCGCCCTCTGCGAACTGAACTACACGCCCGAACGCAGCGACGGCACCGTCGACATTTCGAAAGCTCTCACCGTGAATGGTGAGTTCGACTACTCTCGTCAGTTCTGGACTTATCTGGTAAAAAAAGGTTGCATCAAGGATCCGCAGGCGTTCATTCATCCGGTTCCGCATATGAGCTTCGTTCGCGGAGCGGACAACGTCGCCTTCCTGAAAAAACGTTACCTGGCGCTCACCCAGCACCACAGCTATGAAGGCATGCAGTATTCGGACGACAAAAAGCAGATTCAAGAGTGGGTGCCGCTGGTGATGGAAGGCCGCGACCCCGCCGAGACGGTTGCCGCGACGCGCATGCCGCCGGGAACGGACGTCGATTACGGCTCGCTCACGAACATTCTTCTCGACTCGCTGAAAAATACGGCCAGCTTCGAGATCCACTTCAACACGCGGGTCTTCGATTTGCGCCGCGATGGCGGTTTCTGGAACGTCGAGATTCGTAACGAAAAAACCGGCGAGCACCAGGAAGTCCGCGCGAAGTTTGTCTTTCTCGGAGCCGGAGGCGGCTCGCTTCCTCTCTTGCAGAAGTCGCGCATCCCCGAAGGCAATGGGTACGCGGGCTTCCCGGTGAGCGGCATCTGGCTCCGCTGCGACAACGAAGCTCTCGCTAGGCGACACGACGCCAAGGTCTATGGCAAAGCGGCGGTTGGCTCGCCGCCGATGTCGGTGCCGCATCTCGATCTGCGCCACGTCGACGGCAAAATCTCGCTGCTCTTCGGCCCTTACGCCGGCTTCTCGACGAAATTCCTGAAGCACGGCTCGTATCTCGATCTGTTTGGCTCGATCGATCCGGAAAATATCCTGCCGATGCTGGCGGTCGGCCGCGACAACGTGTCTCTCACTGAATATTTGGCTGGCCAGGTTCTCGAGTCGATGGAGAAGCGCTTCGCGCTGCTGCGCGAGTTCTTCCCGTTGCTGAAAGAATCGGACTGGCGCGAAGAAGTTGCCGGACAGCGCGTGCAAATCATCAAAAAGGATCCGGTGCACGGCGGCATACTGCAATTCGGTACCGAGCTGGTCGGCGCTTCTGACGGCTCGATTGTCGCGATGCTCGGCGCTTCACCCGGCGCATCAACGTCGGTCTGGATCATGCTTGACGTCATCAAGAAGTGCTTCCCAGACAAGCTGACGCCTTCGGGCTGGCTGCCGAAACTGAAGGAAATGATTCCCTCGTATGGCCAGTCGCTCGCAGACAACGCGGAACTCTACAAAAAAGTGCGCGCCGAAACTGCCGCCGCACTAAGGATTAATCCATAGCCATGGTCAAAGCCTACTATCTGTCCACAGGTCCTGACGGCCACTCGCACGTCGTCGAAGGTACGATCGTCTACAACGAAACGCTGCCCGCCGGATCCGTCCTCTACGAAGAGACGCCGCCGCATTCGTCGCTCGATTGGCATCGTGCGCCGACCACGCAGTGCGTGATCACGCTGTCCGGCGTTCTGGAGTTCACTACGCACACCGGCGAGACGTTCACCGTGCATCCCGGCGAAGTCCTAGTCGCAATGGACACCAACGGGTCCGGCCACAAGTGGCGCCTGATCAATGACGCTCCGTGGAAGCGGGTCTACGTCGCCTTCAAACCTGGCACGAAAATCAGCTTTCAACCCAGCTCGAAAGACAAAAATTAACCCAACCCGGCGCGCGCCGTGAAACTGACCGCGAGGCGTTGCTTGTCGCGGCGTGCCAGGAGGCTTCTTCATGGCCGATACCGATTACAGGATCGAAATGGATTCTCTTGGCGAAGTCCGCGTGCCTGCGGACAAGCTCTGGGGCGCGCAAACAGAGCGCTCCCTCGAACATTTCAGCATCGGATCCGATCTGATGCCGCGCGAGATGATCGACTCCTACGCGATCGTCAAAAAAGCCGCCGCTCGGGTAAATCACGTCTCCGGCAGGCTCGATGCCGATCGCTGCACTCTCCTTGTTAGAGCCTGCGATGAAATTCTCGCCGGCCAGCATCGCGATATGTTTCCGCTGCATGTCTGGATGACAGGCAGCGGCACGCAGTTCAACATGAACGTCAACGAAGTGATTTCGAATCGGTGCTGCCAGATTGCGGGCACTCCGCTCGGACGCAAGGCTCCCGTGCATCCGAACGATCACGTCAACATGTCGCAGTCGTCCAACGACTCATTCCCCACGGCAATGAACATCGCGGCTGCTGTCAACGCCACAAGCCGGCTGATTCCGGCTTTGCGCGCACTGCGCGACGCGTTCGCTAAGAAAGCGGAAGACTGGAAGGACATCGTCAAAATCGGCCGCACGCATCTGCAGGACGCGACGCCGATCACGCTCGGACAGGAGTGGTCGGGCTACGCCGCGATGCTCGACGACGCGCTCGGCGCGATTGAAACTGCGATGGCCCACGTATATCGCCTTGCTCTCGGTGGCACTGCCGTAGGAACAGGAATCAACGCCGCCCCTGACTTCGGGAAAGCCGCTGCCGCCGAAATCGCGACGCTCACTAAGCTGCCCTTTATCACCGCGCCCAACAAGTTCGCTGTGCAGGGTTCGCACGACGGCCTGATTCACCTTTCTGGTTCATTGCGAACGCTCGCCGCGTCGCTTTACAAAATCGCGAACGATATTCGTCTGATGTCTTGCGGCCCTCGAGCCGGCCTTGCGGAGATCAAGCTGCCCGAAAACGAGCCGGGCTCGTCGATCATGCCGGGCAAAGTGAATCCGACGCAGGCCGAAGCCCTTGCGATGATTGCCGTATAAGTGATGGCGAATGATGTGACGGTGGTCTTCGGCGTATCAAGCGGCTATCTCGAAATGAACGTTTACAAGCCCCTTATCATTTACAACATCACGCACTCCATCGCGATTCTCGCGGATGGCTGTACCAACTTCCGGAAGTTTTTGGTCGAAGGCGCTCAACCGCACATCGAGAGAATCAAACAGTGCGTTGAGAGTTCTCTGATGCTCGTCACCGCGCTCTCGCCGGTGATTGGCTACGACAAGGCTTCGAAAATCGCGCACTACGCGAATGATCACGAGCTAACGCTCAAAGAAGCGGCGCTCAAGCTCGGCTATGTTACCGCTGAGGAGTTTGATTGCGTCGTCGATCCCGAAAAAATGGCTCGGCCGTACGCAGCTGCTGCCGGCGGTTCGGGGTAGTTCATCGGGCATTGAAGGCCTTTCAAAATGAGGCGCGTTCCAACAGACGGGAGCTGACGGCCGCCGTCAACGAACGCGTGTGCGTTTTTCCGGCACGACGACGTGCAGATCGAGAAAGGAAAGCGTGAGTTTCCAACCCAGCTCGGCAGCCTCCCGGTTGTAGCTCGGCCGCGCGTCGCAAAAGAATCCGTGATCGGCGTTGGAGATCTCAACGTTGACGAACGCCTTGCCGATTCGATTACACGTATCCATCAGCGGCCGAATCTGGTCCTGGCCGATGTGTTTGTCGAGCCCGCCCCAGAAGAAGAGCATCGTGGCGTGCAAGTTCGGAACTTCGCCAAGCAGCGAAGGCGCGATCCCGCCGCCGTAAAAAGAAACTGCCGCTTGAAGCGGCAGTGAAGCATTCGCAAGAAACGAGACCCGTCCGCCCACACAAAAGCCGACGCAGGCGATCCGCTCGCGCCTCACATTTGGCTGCGCCGTGAGCCAATCGTACGCCGCGCGCACATCGAGCTTGATCGCTTCCGGCGTCAACGCCTTCAGATGGGGCGAGGCTTGCGGGAAATCGTCGTAGGGAATTTCGAGTCCGGCGGGTGCAGTGCGATGAAAGAGTTCCGGCGCGATCACCTGGAGCCCTTCGCGCGCGAAGCGTTGCGCTACATCACGAATGTGGAAATTTACGCCGAAGGCTTCCTGAAATAGCAGCAGCCCCGGAAACGGGCCGGTACCGGAGGGGCGTGCCACGAAAGCTTCCATCGAACTGCCGTCTGCAACTGAAAGCGCTACCTTCTCCGAAACCACGTCGGCCATCCGGCGGGCTCCCCCTGGGGCGGGCACAGACTCAAGTTGATAGAATAGCGGCGCGCGGGCGGAGTTGGAAGCGGGAATCCGAGCCCGTTTATCGCCAGGCTTTTGGCGCGAATTGCAGACGATTGTTTGAAGCGCATACGGGGAGGGCCACATCTAAGGCGTGGTTAGGGAGACTTTGGGATGAACATGAGCGACTACGTAACGCTGGGGCGGTCGGGGCTGCGAGTAAGCCCGTTCACGCTGGGTACGATGACCTTTGGCACCGAGTGGGGCACCGGCGCCGACGAAAAAGAGTCGCGAGCGATTTTCGACCGGTACCTCGAGCGCGGCGGAGTTTCGATCGACACTGCGGACGGCTACACGAAAGGCACCAGCGAGACGATGCTAGGCAAGTTCATCACAGACGCCAAGGTGCGCGACCGCGTAGTGCTGGCGACGAAGTTCACGTTCAATCCGCAGCCCGGCAACCCCAACTCCGGCGGTAACGGTCGCAAGAATATTTACCGCGCACTCGAAGGCTCGCTCCGCCGTCTGCAGACGGATTACATCGATCTCTACTGGCTACACGCATGGGATCTGTTTACGCCGGTCGAGGAAGTCGTCTCGACGCTCACCGATCTCGTGGCAGAAGGAAAAATCCGCTATTACGGTTTTTCGGATACGCCTGCGTGGTACGTCGCGCGTGCGCAAACTCTCGCCGAGCAGCAGGGGAAAGAGCGGCTGGTCGCGCTTCAACTCGAATATTCGCTGATTGAACGCAACATCGAGCGCGAACACATTCCCGCAGCGCAGGAACTCGGCATCGGCGTGTGCCCGTGGAGCCCGCTGGGAGGAGGCCTGCTCACCGGCAAGTACGTTCGCGACGGAAATTCCGGCAAAGGCGAAGGTCGCTTGGAAACACAGAAGGGACGCAACCCAGCGTTCGCGAAGTTCACGGAGCGCAACTTCAAGGTCGTCGATGCGCTAACCGTCGTCGCAAAAGAACTCGGCCAGTCTCCCGCGAAAGTCGCCCTGAACTGGGTAAATACGCAGCCGGGCGTGACCTCGAGCATCATCGGTGCTACACGGGTGGCGCAACTCGACGACAACCTCGCGTCGCTGGACTTCACGATTCCTTCTGAGCTGCGCCGCAAACTCGACGAAGCCAGCGCCATTGAAATGGTTCATCCGTACCTCTTCTTCGGCGGCGAGATCCACGCGATGATCTCGGGCGGTACCACCGTGCACCGTTGGTCGCCAGTCCACGCGACGGGCGGCACGGGCCCCGCGAAGCCAAAAGCCGAGGGAGCCAAGAAGTAACGCGCGCCTCTCGATGAAGAAATATCAAGGCCCGGTCAGCGACCATTTCAACGGCGAATTTTTCTTCAACCCGAACCACGCGCAGCTTCGCGGCGCTGGGAGCTTGTACGAGTGGTTAAAGTCGCGGCAGCCCGGGCCATGGCGCAAGTGGACTGACGCCGCTCCCGGGCCAACGCCGCCGGAACGAGTGACGCAGGGCGATCTGCGTGTCACATTCGTCGGGCATTCCACCGTCCTCATTCAGATGGACGGGCTCAACATCCTCACCGACCCCGTCTGGTCGATGCGCGCGAGTCCAGTGCCGTTCGCTGGACCGAAGCGGCATCGCCCGCCTGGCATTCGTTTCGACCAGCTGCCCACGATCGATCTGGTTTTGCAGAGCCACGATCACTACGACCATTTCGACATTCCGACTTACCGAAAAATTACGCGCGCAAAGTGGAATCCGCGATACATGGTGCCGCTCGGCGTCGCGCAGCGGCTCACATCGAAGCGGCTTGCTCGCACGGAGCAGATCAGCGAACTTGACTGGTGGGATTCGGTTCAGGTGAGTGCACACGTGCGCGTGACCGCGATCCCGGCGCTTCACTTTTCGGGGCGTGGACTGCGCGACCGCAATCGCACGTTGTGGTCGGGCTATGCGATCGAGGGACCTTCGGGGCGCGTGGTCTTTGCGGGTGACACAGCGTACGGCACGCACTTCCGCCAGATCGGCGAGAGATTCCCGCAGCCGCGGCTCGCATTAATTCCAATCGGTGCGTACCGGCCGCAGTGGTTCATGGGCCCGGTGCACATTTCGCCGCAAGACGCTGTGAAGGCACACGAAGACCTCGGAGCTTCAACTAGCGTTGCAATTCACTTTGGGACTTTTCGTTTGGCGGATGACGGCGAGGACGAGCCGCCGCTCGAATTAAGAAAAGAACTCGATGCGCGCAAAGAGAACCACCGTTTCTGGACGCTTGATACGGGGGAGGGAAGAGAGATCCCTTAGATTGGGCCTGACGACCGTCTAGCGATCACGCGTGGCAAGTACTGTTTCGAACGACACTTTCAGCAGGCGCTGAATTTCGTCGCTCGGCATGGTCGCCGGATCAACGAGGTGCTCGACGAGCAGGGCGTGAGAAAACGCGCCGAGAGCTGTGGCAGCCGCTGGGCCGGAAACGATTGCGTCGTGTTTGATGTTGGGGCTGACGCGGTTCCAGATTTCTTCCTTGGTGCAGCGAATGGATTTGTTTCGCGCGCGGAGCCGCGCCTGTGCGCGCGGATGCCGGATCGCGTAGAGCTTGAATTCCAACGAGAGCAGCGCGAGACGGCGGTTCTTCGCAAATTCCGTATACAAGTCGCGAAGCGCGTCGAGCCGCTGACGGGGCGTGTCGTACTTCTCCAGCAGCGCGTAGACTTCCGCCATCCGCTCGGCGATCCAGGAATCGAGCAGCGCGAAGAAAATGTCTTCCTTGCTCTTAAAGTTTGCGTAGAACGCGCCGCGCGTGTACCCCGCCTCGGCGGCGATGTCTTCCAGGCGCGCGGCTTCAAAACCGTCACGGGCGAAGATCGTCTCAGCCGCTGCGAGGAGTTTGCGTCGTGTTGCTTCGGCTCGTTCTTTTTGGCGCGAGCGATGAGCGTTCCGCAGCGGAACAGCGGCCGCTTCCTTCCGGTTCTGTGCCTGTGATTTCGCGCTCATTACTGGCTAGAGCATACTCGAACGCTTTTGCTTTGCAACATACATACATGCATGTATATAATATTGAGAAGCGGATTGCAAGCGGGAGCCTGAGTTGGCCGCGGCTACAATGACAATGGATCACGCGCTCTGGCGCCCACGCCACAACCCGTGGCTAGTGGCGCTGACCGTGACGCTCGCGACGTTTATGGAGGTGCTCGATACCTCGATCGCGAACGTGGCTTTGCCGCACATTGCCGGCAGCCTGGGCGCGAGCTCCGACGAATCGACCTGGGTGCTCACCAGCTATCTGGTTTCGAACGCGATCATCCTGCCGATCAGCGCCTGGCTTGCGACGCGAATGGGGCGCAAGCGTTTCTACATGACCTGCGTCGCGCTCTTCGCGGCGAGCAGCTTTCTATGCGGTCTTGCCCCGAGTCTGGGCATGCTGATTTTCTTCCGCGTGCTGCAGGGAGCGGGAGGCGGAGGACTCCAACCAAGCGAACAGGCCATCCTAGCCGACACGTTCGAGCCCTCTAAGCGCGGCATGGCGTTTGCGGTGTATGGAATGGCCGTGGTCGTTGCTCCGGCAATTGGCCCCACGCTTGGTGGCTGGATCACGGACAACTACAGTTGGCGCTGGATCTTCTACATCAACGTTCCCGTCAGCATTCTTTCCCTCTACCTCACCTACAGGCTGGTCGAAGATCCTCCGTACCTGCACGAAGAGCGCGAGAAGCGCAAGGGCGTCGGCGTCGACTACATGGGCCTGGCGCTCGTGGCGCTAGGCATCGGCGCGCTGCAGATCGTGCTCGATAAGGGCCAGGAGTCGGACTGGTTCGCTTCGCACTGGATCACCGCGGCGGCGATTGCAGCAGTGGTGCTACTTGTGACTTGGGTGATTTGGGAGTGGCGTCATCCGCACCCGATTGTCGAACTCACGCTACTGAAGAAACGCAACTTCGCGACGGCTATGTTTTTCATGTTTGTGCTGGGTATGGTGCTTTACGGGACGACCGTTCTGATTCCGCAGTATCTGCAGCTGTTGATGGGGTACTCGGCGCAGAGCGCCGGTGAAGCCCTTGCGGGAGGCGGCTTCGCGATGATGATAATGATGCCGATCTCGGGTTTTCTCGTCTCGAAGGTCGACCAGCGCGCGCTGATGTCGGTCGGCTTCGGCATTACTGCGGCGGCGCTCTACTACATGACCACGCACATGACGTTGGAGATGGACTTCCACACCGCAGCGATGCTTCGCATCTACCAAGTCGCCGGGCTTGCCTTCATCTTTATCCCTTCGAACACGCTCTCTTACGTCGGCGTGCCGCGCGAAAAGAACAACCAGATTTCCAGCATGATCAGCTTCATCCGCAACATTGGCGGCAGCATCGGCATCGCCTTGATCGCCACATTGATCACGCGCGGGACGCAGAGGCGCATGACGTATCTCTCTGGCAACATGAACAACGGCAATCCGCATTTCCGCCAGATGTTCGACGGCTTGGTCGCATCGCTGCACTCGCAGGGAATCAGTCAGGCTGAAGCCGCCAAGCAAGCGTACGCGCGCATGGCTGGCCTGCTGCAGCAGCAATCGATGGCGTTGGCCTACACGGACGTCGTCTCGTGGATGGTCATCGTCGTGGCCTGCCTGACGCCGCTCACGTTCATCATGAAGCGTCCGCCCAAAGGCGGGGCTGACGCGCCGCCGATGCACTAACGCACTCACGCATTCGGCAACGTTCTTCTGGCTGTAACGTTGATCATTCAACTCACTGACCTTTCTAAACTCAACATTTGCTTCGAGTGGCCGACTAATTGAATATAGTGGTGCGTCCGGTGCGGAAGTCCGCCGGGTTGCGGCTGCACTTCGATTACACGCGAGGGTACGATGGGCGACATCACCACGCTTTTCTGGGATAACGGCGGCGTCATTCTTACGAACGGCTGGGACCGCAAAGCGCG
>JBEKJW010000101.1:0-15217 GCA_050011035.1 Candidatus Acidiferrales bacterium | reverse complement strand
GGCTTGCTGAAGCCGCTTTCGGGACGGATCGAGATCGACGGCGAAGAAGTGAGCGCCATGGACCTGCGTACGCGCGCGCAACGGATCGCGCTGGTGGCGCAGGAGAGCGAACTGTTATTTCCACTGAAGGTTTGGGAATACGTGCTGCAGGGGCGGTACCCGTACGGCCGGCGGCTGCGATTCGAAACGGCGGAAGATTGCCTGATGGCTGGTAACGCGCTGGCGCAAGTGGGCGCCGATGCGCTGCGCGACCGGTGGATGGATCAACTATCGGGTGGCGAGAAACAGCGCGTGATTCTGGCGCGTGCGATGGCCCAGCAGCCATCGTTACTGCTGCTCGACGAGCCAACGCAGCATTTGGACATCGGCGGAAAAGTGGAGTTATTGCGCCGGCTGCGGAGGCTCGCTGACGAAAACCGGTATACACGGTGATCGTGGTGACGCACGAGTTGAATCTGGCAGCGGAGTTTTCGGATCGTATCGCGCTGCTGCACAAGGGCAAGTGCCTGAGCATCGGGTCGCCGGACGAGGTGTATCAGCCGGAAGTCTTGGAGCAGGTGTTCGACGCGCCGCTCGAAGTGGAGATGCGAAGCACCGGGCGGCCGCGGGTGTTGCTGCGCGGCGTGCGGGAGTAGGTCGCCGCGTTAAAGTTTTGCAACGCTGTTTGGTAGGCTTTGCAAGTTTTTCAGATTCGTCATCGCAGCACCGGTCCGGCTTGCTTGGGACGCCTGACCGGAAACCTCAACAAGAGACTCCGCGCACGGGAAGACGGTGAAAATCCGTCGCCGCCGCGCGACTGTAAGGCGGAGAAGTTTGTAGCGCGCGTCACTGTCGGCTGATTCAGACTCGCCCTTCAAGCATTTGCGAGAATGATGAGGCGATGGGAAGGCCGCGCACATAGTTTTACCGCCAAGCCAGGAGACCGGCGGAGTCTCAATCCGGGTTCGCATGCGCTTTCGATGAGCGCTTCGCGAGTGCGGACAACCTTCTACTCCCGCGCGAGAGGGAGAAAGGGACACCATGAGACTCCAGAACGCCATTCGTGCATTTTTAGTTTTAGCCTTTGCGCTGTTTTTCCTGCTTCCTTTCCCAACCCAGGCACAACAATCAGCAACGATCACCGGCGTCGTAACGGACACGTCGGGCGCTGCCGTTCCCAACGCGACGATCACGGTGAGGCCCGCCGGAAATTCGTCCGCACCGCCAATCTTTGCGCGATCGCACGATGATGGCGCGTTCTCCATGGATCTTGCGCCGGGGACATATCGCGTGACCGTGACGAGGAAGTCGTTTGCCACAACCTCGCAGCAATTCACTGTAGAGGCGGGCAAGAAGGTCGAGTGGAACGTGAAGCTCGGCCTCGAGACGCAGTCCGCGAGCGTGATCGTCAGCGATTCGCTTACCCCCGAGGAGGCGTCGAAGACGATCTCGCAGGTAGACGTGGTGACGGCGGAAGACATCGACCACCTTCAGCAGATTGCATTGGCGCCCACGTTGACGACGCAGCCGGGTGCCACTTTGGCGCGATTGGGGCCATATGGCGGGATTACTTCGTTCTTCCTGGACGGCGGTAACTCAAACTTTACGAAGTTCCTGGTGGACGGCGTGCCGATGAACCAGCCGGGCGGCGCGATCGATCTTTCCAACCTCGATGTTATGAACCTCGACAAAATCGAAATCGTTCACGGCGCCTCAAGCGCTCTGTATGGCTCGGACGCACTCTCCGGCGTTGTGCAGCTCTTCACACATCGCGGCGACACCGAGATCCCAGTGATCACCGCCGAGGGAGAGGGTGGCACGTTCGGCACGGGTCGAGGACTATTGAGCATCAGCGGAATACTCGCGCACCGCTTCGATTATTCGACGTCCGGCACGTACTTTTCTACGGAAGGCCAGGGCGTCTACGACCAATTTAAGGACACCGGACTTTCGGGCAACTTCGGCTACAAGATAAACGACGCGAACCAACTGCGCTTGACGGTGCGCAGCGACGACAGCTACGCGGATCAGCCGGGGCAAACCCTGCTGGAGCCGCCGGCGATCGGGCAGAACGCGCGACTTCTGAACGTGTTCGCGTCCGTGAGCTGGGATTCTCAGATTTCGTCAAATTGGCAGAACCATCTGATCGGCACGGAGGCGTACAACCGCGGTTACTACGCTCCCTACGCGGATCTGGAGCAATACAATCGCGCAGGATTCGAAGACCAGCTGACGTATTTGTTCCACAACGGTGGAGCGACAATCGGCTACATGTATGAAGTGGAAAACGGATGGGCCGACGGTCCTCCGCATCTCCGCCGCAATAACATGGCGGGCTACTCGGAAATTCATTACAACTTCACGCCGCGGTTCAACGTGGTCGTTGGCGCGCGCGCGGAAGACAACGCGCAGTTTGGAACGCGGGTGGTGCCCCGCGTTGGGGGAAGCTACACGCTGCGATACGGCAACGAGGAGATCGGAGCAACTCGAATTCGTTCGTCGTACGGCGAGGGCATCAAGGAGCCGAGCTTTTCGCAGTCCTTCAGCGAGGATCCGTGCTTTTTGGGCAATCCGCTCCTCGATCCGGAACGCAGCAAGACGTTCAGCGCAGGCATCGAGCAGTTATTCGCGTCGAACCGTGTGCGCTTCACGGTGGACTATTTCTATAACCGGTTCTACGACATCGTGAGCTTCAATTTCGATCCCACGGTCACACCGACGTGCCCGTTCGGCTCCGGCGACTACTACAACACGGACAAAGCGCGCGCGTCCGGGGCGAATTCTTCGATCGAAGCGAAGGTGACGTCGTGGTTCACGATCTCCGGGAACTACAGCTACGACAATTCGAAGGTACTTCTGGCGCCGAACGCGACGGATCCGTCGGAAATAGCCGGGAACCGGCTGTTTCTGCGGCCGCTCCATTCAGCAAATCTGATTTTCAACGCGCGCTGGAGGACGACGAACTGGAATCTCGCCGGGACGTACGTAGGAAGGCGCGCGGACAGTGATTTTCTCGGATACGGTCTCACGAGCGTCGGGAGCTACGTGAGATGGGACTTCGCGGCGGTGGCGCCCATCCGGTACGGCTTTGCGGTGACCACGCGCGTGGAGAATCTCTTCGACCGGAAGTATGAAGATGCGATCGGCTACCCCGCGCTCGGGCGAAGTTACCTGCTTGGGATACGGTACACGTGGGGCGGCGACCACCCCCGCGGCAGCCACTAAACAACCCGAAACGCGAGCCGAGGAAAAGCCGCGCCAATTTGGGCGGCCTTTCCCGGCGACGTGCCCGGGCACGCTCGTTTTGGGCGGGTGATATACTTTTCTTTCCCAATGAGCCCCGTTACAAAAGAGGAGCCCGTGGTATCGCCGGAGCTCGCCGTGAAATACGAAGCCGTCATCGGCCTCGAAGTTCACGTCCAGCTAAAGACGCAGACGAAAGCGTTCTGCGGATGTTCGACGCGATTCGGCGATGCGCCGAACACGAATACGTGTCCCGTGTGTCTTGGATTGCCCGGCTCCCTTCCCGTTTTCAACCGCAAGGCGCTCGAACTCGGCACCCTCGCAGGACTCGCCCTCAATTGCACGATCCAGGAACGATCCGTTTTCGCCCGCAAAAATTATTTCTATCCTGACCTTGCAAAGGGCTATCAAATATCGCAGTACGAGCTGCCGCTGGCGACCAACGGTTGGCTGGACGTGGAAGTCGAAGGCGCGACGAAGCGCATCGGAATCACGCGGCTGCACCTGGAAGAGGACGCGGCGAAGAATCTGCACGAGGGCTTTCCGGATTCGGATAAGTGGAGCTACATCGACTACAACCGCGGCGGCACGCCGCTGGCGGAAATCGTCTCCGAGCCCGATATACGGACGCCCGCGGAGGCGTATTCATATTTGAATACGCTGAAGCAGGTGCTGCTCTACACCGGAGTCAGCGATTGCAACATGGAAGAAGGCTCGCTGCGGTGCGACGCGAATGTGAGCGTGAGGCTGCGGGGCGCGCCGAAATTCGGGACCAAAGTGGAAGCGAAAAACCTGAATTCGTTCCGGTATCTGGCGCACGCGCTGCAGTTTGAGATCGCGCGCCAAATCGGCGTGATTGAATCCGGCGGGACAGTGGTTCAGGAAACGCGGCTGTGGAACGTAGCGGCGGGACGCACCGAGTCGATGCGTTCGAAGGAATTCGCGCACGACTATCGCTACTTCCCTGATCCGGATTTGCTGCCGTTGCTCGCGTCGAGTGCCTTTGTTGCAGACGTGAAGTCGGGGATGCCCGAGCTACCCGGCGCGAAGGTGAAGCGGTTCATCGCCGAATACGACCTTGCGCCGTATGATGCCGGTGTGCTGACGGACACGCGCGAACTAGCCGACTACTTTGAATCCGTGGTACGAGCGGGAGCGCCGGCGAAAATGGCGGCCAGCTGGATTTCGGTGGAGCTGCTGCGGCGGCTGAACGACGCGGGAAAAGAAATCAACGACTGCCCCGTGGCGCCGGCCGACTTGGCGGAGCTGCTGGCGATCGTGCAGAGCGGAGAGATCACCGCCGCCAGCGGGAAGAAAGTGTTCACAGCGATGTTTGACGCAGGACGCAGACCGAAAGAGGTCATCGCGTCCGAAGGACTCGCGCAGATTTCGGATACGTCGGCGATCGAATCAATCGCGCGTGCTGTGGTGGCGAAAAATGCCGACAACGTCGCGAAGTACAAGTCCGGCAACGAAGGCGTTTTCAAATTTTTCGTCGGCCAGGTGATGAAAGAAACCAAAGGCCAAGCGAACCCTCAAACCGTAAACGAAACCCTCAAGAAAGTGCTCGCGGACTCCTAGTCCGCCGGGCCGAACCGATTTTTTATGCGGAGACAAAGCACATGTTGAACGAAGGCGACAAGGCACCCGAGTTTTCCGCCACAGCGGACGACGGATCCACGGTTTCACTGAATGACTACAAGGGCAAGAACCTGATTCTTTATTTCTACCCGAAAGCGAATACCCCGGGCTGCGTTCACGAGGCAAACGCATTCCGCAACGATATGAAAAAGTATGAGGCGCTAAACACGAAAATCGTGGGCGTAAGCGGGGACACGATCGAGGCGCAGACGAATTTCAAGACCAAGCACAGTCTGAATTTTCCGCTGCTCGCCGATACGGAATTCAAAGTGATTTCGGCGTACGACGCGCGGCGGATGAAGAGCTTCCTCGGGAAGACGTTCATGGGGATCGTGCGGATGACATTCTGGATCGGGCCGGACGGGACAATCCGCAAGATCTGGAACAATGTGACGCCCAAGGGCCACGGTGCCGAAGTTCTCGCCGCGTTGCAAAAGAACTGAGCGTTACTTCGCGGCGTTGCGATCGCGATAGAACGTAACCAAGTCCGTGCCGACTGGCTTTCCGCCAGCCTGGCGCACCAGCGTGGTGATCTGCCCGCGATGGTATGTGCCATGATTCACCACGTGCTGCAGCAACTGCCAGAGCGGCATGCGGAATTCCACGCCTGCTGAATTTTTGTGCGGGATGATGCGGCCAACGTCTTCATCGGAGAGACCGTCGACGAAGGCGAGCAGCTCGGCTTCGATTCCCTTCCAAGCCTGACGGACGGAGACGACATCCGGAAATTCGGCTGCCTTACGAAACGTACCATCCCACTGGAGTTTCCAACGCTCCAACCAAATTAATTCGACAGCCATGATGTGCACGAGCGTGTCGCGCACGGACCGGAAGCTTGATTCAAGCTCGCGCGTGAACTGCCCGGGTGGAAGCGAATCACAAGCATCCAAGGTGCGGTGATTCGCCCAGGCGTTGTACTGATAGAGGATTTTGAAATCTTCGGCGTTCATCGGCAGGTCTCCATCCAGCGTGGTTGGTAACGAAGAGACGAAAATTTAGATGCGCTCGGACGCGCGGAGAATCAAGGATTCGTCGCGGGTGTGGGAAGCTGCGGCTCAACGCCGCGCCAGCCAACGGGGCGTCCGCTGATGGCTTCCTTGACTGCGCGGAACAGAACGACGTACATCATCTGGCGATAGTAGAAACGCTGGAGGATGAGCGGCGCGAGCAACGTCCAGTCTTCATTCTTTTCGAGGGCGAAGGCAACGACACACGTAAGCAGGTCAATCAGCATGAAGATTGCGAAGAAGATCAGCGAGCGCTCCACGTCCTGCAGTGTCCAAAGCTGAGGCAGGCGCGCAACGCGAAGTTGCCCGAGCCCCCAGAGCGCGAGCGACAGCAAGAACAGCAAATCGATAATCGGCGACACCATCGGCAAAATGATCTGGAAAAGAAAAATATTGGGAATGGCCACCCATCCGAGCGTGCCGTACTTCGGCTTGCCGGCAGTGTCGCGATGTTTCCACACGGCCTGGAGAGTGCCGAACGTCCAGCGGAAGCGCTGCTTGATGAGCGTTTCGACGGTTTCGGGAACTTCGGTGCGGCCGATGGCGTCTTCGTCGTAGAGAATCTTCCAGCCGTCACGGCGGATGGTGAGCGTGAGGTCGGTGTCTTCGGCGACCGTATCGCCGCTGAAACCACCTTTCTCGCGCAACACGCTCGTGCGCCACGCTCCGACGGCGCCGGGCACCACAGGAATGCAGTTCAGCAAATCGAAGGCGCGCTTTTCGAGATTCTGGCTGGTGATGTATTCGAGAGCCTGCCAGCGCGTGAGCCAGCGATTGCGGTTCATCACTTTCACGTTACCGGCGACCGCCGCGACTTTTGGATCGGCGAAGTGTCGAACGAGGCGCGGGAGGGCTTCTGGATCGACAATCGTGTCGCCGTCGATCGAGACGATCACATCGCCCGTCGCTTCGGAGAGGCCATGATTTAGCGCCGCGGGCTTGCCACGATTAGGCTGCTGGATCAGCCGGACGCGCGGGTCGTGGCCGAAGTTGGCGAGAACAAGTTCGGCGGTGCGGTCTTTCGAGCCGTCGTCGATCACAAGAACTTCGAGCTTCGGGTAGTCGCACGCGAGCGCGGAGCTGACTGTCTGTACGATGGCCGCTTCTTCGTTGTACGCGGGCACCATCACCGTGACTTGCGGCTTGAATTCAGGATGGTCGGCCGGCGCGGGACGCAGTTTCTCGATGAGCGCGAGCGCTCCGACAATGGCCGCACGCGCGCTGACGAGCAATATTCCCGCCATGAAAATGAATGCGATGCTCGAACGGAGAATGCGGAAAATTTCGAAAATGAAAGCATCGGCACGGACCAGGAGCCACTCTTCGTGCGAGAGCGGCGGCATCACCTGCGCGCGCGTTTGGTTCAGCAGGTCGGAGACGGAGACGAACTCATAGCCCTTGGCGCGAAGCTGGTCGATGATTTGCGGCAGTTCGAGCACGGTTTGCGTGCGATCGCCGCCGCCGTCGTGATTGAGGATGATGTTGCCGCGGCCCTTCGCGACATCGGCCAGCACGCGCTGGACAAGGATGTTTGCGGACGCGGGAGGCTGGCCGTCGCCTTCGCCCCAGTCATGCGGGTCGATTTGCGCGCCAACGATGATGTAGCCCATCGCCTGCGGGATCGGCAGCATCTGAATTTCGCTGGCGGTTTCGGGTTGGTGGTCGATGCCATAGGGCGGACGGAACAGCGTTGTCTTCACGCCGAGATTGCTCTCGAGAAGAAGCTCGGTGAGATTCAGCTCGATCTGGAGTTGCGATTTCGAAATCGTTTCGAAGTCCGGATGCGTGAAAGTGTGGTTGCCGACTTCGTTGCCTTCGTTGTACTCGCGGCGGACAAGATTCGAAAATTGGTTGGCAGATTCACCGATCACGAAAAACGCGGCGGGGACGTTTTTCTCTTTCAGGATTTGCAGAATTTTCGGCGTGTATTCCGGATCGGGTCCATCGTCAAACGTAAGCGCGAGCTTCTTTGGCTGAAAGCCCATAGCCTGAATGCGCCACGAGAGCGGATAGCTCTGGTAGGACTCGTCGTCGAAAACGTCCGAGACCGCGTCGTAATCGAAGGTTCGCCGTCCGTTTTGCGGCGTGGCGGTGATGCGCCAGATGTCGCCCTGGCCTTCGATGATCAGATCGTACCCTGGAGGGATCTCTTCGATCTTCGCGCGAATCGCGTCGTCGGGATGTGTTGCGTCCCAGATCGACCACAGCGACGGATCCTCCATGCCGAGGCGCCACAGCGCGGTGCCGCGAACTCCCTGGCGCTCAGCGGCGCGCAGCTGGTTGTAGGCCGTAACGCCATCGAGCATCCACACCGTATGAACCTGATTTTGCTCGTCGGCGTAGGAGTAATGCGGATTCAGCGTTTCGGGATCGAACGTGACGTCTGACTGCGACTCGACGGCGGTGATGATGGCTTGCTGGAACGTGACACCGGCGGCGACGGGATGCGGAACGGCTTTCGTTTTCGCCGGCCAGTCGTAGCCGTAGTTCGCGATGCCCATCACGATTTTGTCGGCGGGCACGATTTTCAGAATATTTTCGATGTTGCGCTCAAACCAGTCTTGCGACGCGATCGGGCCGGGATCGGACGTCGGATAGTGCAGGTCGTAATTCATCAAGATGACGGCGTCGGCCTGCGATGCGATGTACTTGTAGTCGTAGCTCCAGTCAGCTGCTGGCAGCGCGACCATGAGCTTCAGGTTTGCGCCGTGCATCGCGGCCCCGAGATCGTGAATGAACTTTGAAAAATCGGGCTGCGTTGCAGGTTCGATCAATTCGAAATCGAGAACAACGCCGGCTTGGTGATTCTTTACGGCGTAGTCCGCAAGCGACTTGGATAGTTTTTCGCGCGCCTCGGGATGAGCCAGCATCTGCGCGAGGTCTTTCACGTTCCACGTTTTGCCGTCGTAGTTGTTCACCATCGGCATCATGGGCAGTTCGACGCCGCTGGATTGGAGCCACTGTTGAAGCTTGGGATCGGGCTCGATGTCGACCGAGCCGTCGGCTTTGTAAGCGTGGAGCGCCTCGGGGATGAGCAGGTCGAGATCTTTGTAATGAAGCTGGAGCGAGGCAAGGCTGGTGGGATCGTCACTCACATAAAATGCGGCGCGAAGCGGATCGTAATTCTGAGGTTCCTTACCGAGGTTCGCGACTTTGCGTTTGCGGCCGGTGCGCGTGGGTTTCGGGTGCGCCTTCGAAGGAACCGCGTGAAGTCCCCAGTGCGTGGCGGCCTGCAGGATGTCGGGGAGGTCGGGCTTGTTAAAAACGTTGACGAGGAAAACGATCAGGACGAGCGTGAAGAGCCCGCCTGTGACTTCCAGGACTCTGCGCGTGCGGCGCCAGCGACGACGTTCCTCGTCATAGAATATGGGCTTGCGCTCAGGCATGTCGCCAATCCAAGCTAGCCGCGGAACAGATAGCTGTCAATGACCCCTCAAAACAAACTGCGTGGAAATATCGCGCTCGCGTTGCTGGCTGGGTGTGCGATGCGGACCTACTTCGCGCTGAAATACCCCGTGACCGATTCAGGCGATGCTCCATTTTACATCGAGCTGGCGTGGAATTGGCTGAAGAACGGAGTGTACGGCTTCCCGGTGAATGGCGTGCTGACGGCGGTGGACATGCGCGTGCCGGGCTATCCGGCGTTTCTCGCGGCCGTTTTCTCCTTCGCCGGGCAGTCGACGCGGGCGGCGATGCTGGCGCAGGTGGCTTTGGATCTGGTGACGTGCATCGTGATCGCCTTGATAGCGGCGCGGCTGGCGCCGGAATGGGCGCGACGGCGCGTGTTCATCGCGGGCGTGTGGCTCGCAGCGCTATGTCCGTTTACTGGGAACTACACAGCGGTAGTCCTGACCGAGACGCTTGTGATTTTCCTGACGGCCGTCGCAATTCTTGTATTCATGCAGACGGATTTGGGGCTGGGGCGAGCAGTGTTGGACCGTGCGGACCTCAGCCGTGCGGGATTTTTTCGCGGAGTGGTGAGTGATCCGTATTTCCTCGGCGGAGCAGTGGTGGGCTTTGGAACCCTCGTCCGGCCGGAGACACCTCTGCTGATCATCTCCGCAGGACTCGTGCTACTGGTGCGGTGGTGGCGTCCACGCGACTGGGCGAAGCTGATTCGCGCGGGCGTACTGATGGGCGTGGGAGTGGTGCTGCCGCTAATGCCGTGGGCTGCGCGGAATTGGTTTGTGTTGCGCGACATTCAATTTTTGGCGCCGCGGTACAGCGAGTTGCCGGGCGAATACACTCCGCTCGGATTCACGGATTGGACGAATACGTGGCTGTGGCGCTACCGCGACGTGTATCTGACGCAGTGGAAAGTGAACTCGGAAGAGATTTCGATGGACGATATTCCCGCGTATGCGTTCGATTCAGACGAAGAGCGGCAGAAGTTGAGCGAGATTTTAGATGAGTACAATGACGTGCTGACGATCGATCCGGCGCTCGATGCGAAATTTCGCGCAGTGGCGCGAGAGCGTACAGCGCGTCATCCACTGCGGACGTACGTGACGGTGCCGCTGAAGCGCACCCTGGCGCTTTGGTTCACGCCGCGGACGGAGTTGCTGCCGTCCTCTGGAAAATTATGGCCACTGCGGACGGAGTGGGAAGACGACCGCCCAGATTTTCTCGTGACGTTGAGCTTCACGCTGATCAACGGCGTCTACGTGCTGCTCGCGCTGGCAGGAGCGTGGCTGGCGCGGCGGCGCCCGGGTTGGGCCTTTCTGATCGTCTTCTGCCTGGTGCGCACGCTCTTCTTCGCAAAGTTCGTCGAAACGCCCGAGCCGCGCTACGTGCTCGAGTGCTTCCCTGCTTTGATAGCTCTCGCTGCCCAGCCGTTCGCGGGGCGTACAGTTAATCGCTGAAAAATTCCGGCGATCTTGGAGATTACGTTGCTGCAATCAGAGGCCGACGAAATAATCGAGCGCTACGTTTCTTGCTTCTCGAAATTTGATGACATGGAGGCATTCGAGGGAATCGATCCCATCGCAACGGAGTTGGCTCCCGAAACGCTTGGCGAATACGGCGAGAAACATTGGCAGCCGCTCAAGGTAGAAACGCCGCGGCCGGTTCTTGATTCAATCTACGCGAAGCTGCCCGCGCGCTTTCCACCTCTACACGAGCGGCTTGTACTTTCCTACCGCTGGGCCGAAGTCGACCTCGGAACATACCGGCTCGTGGCAAACCCGCCCGGCTCCGGCCTAGATGGACTCTTCAGGGAAATGACCGGCGATGAAGGCTTAAGGGAGTCGCTTCTGCCGGCCGGATACATCCAGTTCGGCAAAGGACCTGACGTGAATTACGACCCGGTTTGCTTTGACCTGAACGCGCGAAAGAAGAATCGCGAGTTCAGAATCGTGCAAATCGACCACGAGGAAATTCTTTGCAATTACAGAATTAAGGTCGTACACGAGCTCGCTCCGAGCTTCGACCAGCTCGTGAGGCACACAATCGAACGGGCGGCACAGATCAAATAGCCTGGCGGGCGCGGCCTAATTTCCGAAAATTGCCCTTACCCCTCGCCGACAGGTTCCGGATGGATGGTCAGGCGGTAAATCTGAGGAAATCGTTCCTTCACGCGGTCTTCCACGGCGGCGGTAATGTCGTGAACCTCGGTGACAGGCAAGCCGCCATCCATCGAGCAGTGGCACGACACCAGAATCTTGTGATCCACGCTGCGGACGTGCACGTCGTGACAGTCAGCCAGTTCGTGATACTCCGCCTGAAGCGAATTAAGATAGTCCTGCACCGAGCGCGCCAGGAGTTTCATGTCTTCCGCTCCGGCGATTTTCGTCCCCAGCGGCTCGATGTGAATGTTGACGAGCGCGTTGGGATCCGTTTCGCGGCGAATATCCTCTTCCAGCTCTGTCGCCTGACCGTGAGCTTCCTGAAGGCTCGATCCTTCGTCCACTTCCATATGCAGTTCGATAAAGAGCCTCCCCTCGTAGTGGTGAGCGGACAATTCGTGAACGGCAAGGCCGCGCTTCTGCGCGATGGCGCGAATGGTCTCGAATAGATTTTCGTCGCTTTTGGCGCGCGGCTCGACGTGCACCACAACATCTGCGGGAACGATCTTGCCAATGTCCTGCTCGACGTTCTGGCTCGCGGCATGCGCCTGCTCGAGAGTAGCGGTGCGCGGCACGCTGATCGTCACATCGACGAAGTAGCGCTGCCCGGCGCGACGCACACGAACGCGTTCAGACTTCAGAACGCCTTCAGCGTTGTCAGCGGCGCGCTCGATACGTTCGCGCAGGCCACGAGGTGCGACGTCCAGCAAGGCCTCAATGGTACGCATGCCGAGACGCGAACCGATCCAGATAATCACTCCTGCCACAACGAGCGCGGCGAACGAGTCCAGCTTTCCGAGCCATGCGATGCCGTAGTGCATGCCGCACCACGCACCGGCGATGCCGAGGATGACGACAAACGTGCTCCAAACGTCGGTGGAAAAATGGAGCGCGTCGGCCTCGAGCGCCTCGCTCGGAAACTGTTCGGAAACGCGGTTGAGCTTTCGCGAACGCAAGAAGTCAATTCCCATGCAACCGAGCAGAAGAAGAATCGCCAGGAACGACGGCCGGATGCCGGCGTGTCCCGTGATCAGGCGCTCAATCGCTTCGTAAATGATGTAAACGGCAGTGAAGAGCAAGAGCGCGGTTTCGACGAACGCTGAAAGGCTTTCGATTTTCCCGTGACCGTAAAGGTGGCGCGCATCGGCGGGCTTATCGGCCTCCCGGACGGAATAAAATGTGAGAATCGCGGCGAGCAAGTCGAGGAAAGAATGCAGCGTTTCGGACAACACGCCCAAGCTGCCGGTATGCACGGCTAGAAACGTCTTCAGCGACAAAAGCACGACGGCCGAGCCGATCGAAGCGAGCGCTGCGGCGCGCTTTTCGCGCGAAGCAGCCTCTAATGGCGTGGAAGACACGCTCGCGATTATACGCTGGCGCGAGCGAACTCCGCAGGCCCGCCGCGAACCCAGGAAAGCCCCGAAAACAGGGCATTTTCGACACGCGAGCTGCGCCAATTTTTAACCGCAGCGTGCTTCCCTGTATCATTGGTTCAGGCCGATGCCACAGCGATTGCACGCCCTATGACGTCCACCTCCACCGCGCCGCTGCCGATGCCGCGCGATTCCGAACATGTCCGGCACCTCCGCTTCCGCTTAATTTCGATCGGGTTGCTGCTGCTTCTTGCGGCACTGGCGATCGATGCGATCTACATTGAGCCCTATCGCATCGAAGTGACGCACTACGAGATCACCGGTCCAGTGAAAGGTCCTCTGAAAATCGCGCACTTGAGCGACATCCACACTCATGGCTTCAACCGCCGCGAACGCGAAATTGTAGAGATTCTCGATCGCGAGAAACCCGACGTGATTGTCGTGACCGGAGACACGCCTGGTCAAGATCCGGGAAATTACGCCGACTGCCGCGAGGTTTATCTGAAACTACACGCTCCGCTCGGCGTGTGGTTCGTGCGCGGCAACTGGGAAAACGAGCATCTGCCCCACAACGAGCGCGCCTACTACCGCGACGCGGGCGTCAAGTTTCTGCTGAATTCCAACGAGGCGCTGCGGTCGGACGTCTACATGGTCGGTCTCGACGATCCGTACACCGGCTCCGCGAAACCCGATCAGGCTCTGGCTGCAATTCCCCAGGGCGTCTACACGATTGCGCTGTTTCATTCGCCCGGATATTTCGACCACATGGCAGGCCGCGTGAATCTGTGCCTCACGGGCCACTCGCACGGCGGGCAGGTGATCGTTCCGTTTATCAAGCCGTTCTGGCTGCCGAGAGGGTGCGGGCGTTTTCTGGCGGGCTGGTACAACGAAAACGGAACACAGATGTTCGTCAGTCGCGGAATCGGAACGTCAGTGCTGCCGATTCGGTTCTTGTGCCGGCCTGAAGTGGCGTTTATTACGATCACGCCGACTCCGCAACAGGAATAAATCCCTCAACCCAAAAAACAAAAGCCGTGAGCGCGATGGCACTCACGGCTTCTTGAAGCTCGGGCACGAACGGCTTTTACTTCAGTGGCGGTGCCGCTACGAGCGGCAGGCGGCGCGGCTCGCCGTGGAATCCGCGGACCTCGATCTCGTCGAGCAAGATCGACGGCGCGATGATCGTGCTCGGAATGCCGCCCTGCGCGGAACCAAATGCGCCGAGCGCCGTGCCCGCAAAGCCTCCTTGCGGATTCTGCATGTAGTTGAACACCGCGGGATCGTCACCGATTGCCGGAATATTCCGCAGTGTGCGAAGCTGCAAGCCTTCGATACGCGTGCCACGCACAAGTTCCTCGTGGCCGTCCGAAACGTATACGCGGTAAACCATCAGTGGCATGCGTTCGCCGCTTGCAAGCCCGCCCGCAATGCCACCGATAAAATCGTTGAAGTCTTCTTGACGGATCGACGAAAGCGACGGATTGTCCATTCGCTTCACTTCCAGGCACCACTCGTGCCCATCGTCCTTGCACGCGTCGAGGAATTTTTTCTTCAGGTCAGCAGGGTTCAAGCCACCCGTCGCCGAGAAGATCAAATTGCTCGGCAGCGGTTTCGTATCCGAAAGCAGTGCAGAGCGCGCATGGCCATTCGACGCCTGAAAATCCGGGCCCGGACGGCGCGACATCAGCTCGTCCTTCAAAATTCCGTTCTGGACGATCGCGACGCGCTGTCCCTTCACGCCTTCGTCGTCAGTCTCGTAGCCGCCTTGCAGCTGCTGGCCGGAAAAGTCCTTCATCGTGGGATCGTCGACGAGCGAAACGTTCGTGGGAAGCACGCGCGTGCCGACGCGGCCCGACCACTCGCTGCGGCCACCCATGCGCTCGAGCATTTCGTCAAATGCGGGAATCATCGAGAGCGGCGGACGCGCACCCGAAAGCGACGGCGAGAGCGCCTGTGCGAGAAGCGATGCGGCAGCGGGCGCGTCAAAAAGCACCGGGCCGGTGTAATCCGGTCCGAGCGGCGCCTTGCGTAGCGCGACGAGCTCTTCCGCGGCCTTGGCGATCGACTTTGCGAGCACATCGGGCGCGGGCATATCTTGCGGGCTCCCGACATACAAAGAGTAGAAGTTGTGCAGTGGCATGCCATCTTCCGCCTGCGAATCCATCGCCGCTTCCACGGCGCCGACGGTTCGCGAGGTCCGGATCGTGGTGCCCTCGGTGTTCATCAGGTAGTAGGTGACGTACGCCATGTAGTAGTTCACGCGCGTTCCGTTCAGCTCCGGGTAGTTCTTCAGAGCGGCCGAAGCGGCGCGCGCTTCGTCTTCCCACTTGCGCGTGGTCCAGTTCACTTCGGGGCGCGGATCGATCTGTACGAGCGGCGTGGTTTGCGAGAAGTCGTCGATTTCGGGCGG
>JBEKJW010000100.1:0-14825 GCA_050011035.1 Candidatus Acidiferrales bacterium | reverse complement strand
AGTTGTTCGAGCCGAAGGCGGGCAATTCCACGGAAACACGAGGAGCAGTTCTCGAGGCGTCCGGAACTTTGCCGTATATGGCGCCAGAGCAACTGCAGGGGTTGCCCGCCGATTTCCGAAGCGACATCTATTCCGTTGGAGCCGTGCTGTACGAGGCATCGACGGGGCGGCGTCCGTTTGCTTCTCATCATTCCGGGGCCCTGGTCGCGGAGATCATCAGCAAGCGGCCGCCAGCACCGCACGAAATCAATCGAGCACTATCTACCGCATTCGAAAACGTGGTGATGCGCTGCCTCGCGAAGGATCCGACGAGACGCTATCAGCACGCGGCGGAACTTCGCACAGCGCTCGAAGCGTTGCGCGATACGCGCACGGACGTCGCAACGACGGTGCGGTCGGCCGAGGCTCGAAATCGCAGGCTGATCGCTGTGGGAGCTCTAGCGCTGGGCGTTGCGGCCGTAGGCGGCACGTTATGGCGAATGCCCAGGAAGAGCGTGGCGGCGGTGGATGCAGCAGCCCCAGTCGAGTTGGCCGTTCTGCCGATCGCCGACAACGGAGTGGAGACTGAGTCCGATGCGTTTAACAACGGGCTTGTCGAGACGTTGACTTCCAGATTGACGCAGCTGGGCGGAAGTCACGCCCTTGAGGTGGTTCCGGCGAGCGAGATGAGAGCTCGAAAGATCTCAACCGTCGACGAGGCGAATCGCGAGTTCGGTGCGACGTTTGCGCTCCGGCTGAACGTGGAGCGGGCAGGCCCGATGATGCGCGTCAATTACGCACTACTCGATGCCAAGCAGCACCGGGAGATTCACGGCGATACGATCACCGCGGAGGCGGCTAATCCATTCGCGCTCGAGGACAAGGTAGCCGAGAGCGTCGCGAACGCGATGCAGATCCAGCTTCGGCCGGCCGAGGAAAAGGCGCTTACAGAGCACGGAACGACGGAGGCGGGAGCGCTCGACTACTATCTGCAGGGACGCGGATACCTGCAGAATTTCGAGAAACCAGAGAACGTCGAAAGTGCAATCGCGGAATTTAATCACGCCGTGGAACGGGACCCGAACTACTCTGCAGCTTACGCGGGGTTGGGCGAGGCGTTCTGGAGGAAGTACGAAATCACGAATGATTCGGGCTGGATTGCGCGAGCGAAGTCGTCGTGCGATCACGCGGTGAGTTTGCGAGACAATGAAGCAGCCGGGCACCTTTGCCTAGGCATCGTTTATCGCGGAACAGGCGAGTATGAAAGAGCGATTGGCGAGTACAACCAGGCGGCCGAACTCGATCCTGCCGACGACCGGGGCGTAGAAGGGCAAGCACTGGCCTATGTCGCGGAAGGCAAATCGAGTGAGGCGGAGGCGGCGCTCAAACGCGCAATCAGCCTGAGGCCGAACTACTGGTCAAATTACAACACACTCGGAAGCTTTTATTTGAAGCGTGGACAATACCCGGAAGCGGAGACCATGTTCACGCAAATAACGAAATTGGTGCCGGATAGCTACGTAGGGTATGGAAACCTTGGCGCGGCCTACTTCGACGAAGGCGACTACGAGAAGGCGCTGCCGACTTTGGAGCGCTCGGTGGCGATACGGCAGACGAACGAGAATACCTCGAACCTGGCGACGACATATTTCAGCCTACGGAGGTATTCGGATGCGGCGCGGATGTATGAAAAGGCCGTCGCGATTGATGGAAGCAGCTACGAAATCTGGGGGAATCTTGGTGACGCTTACTATTGGGCGCCCGATGAACGTGGGAAATCGGTAGCAGCTTACGAAAAAGCGATAACGCTCGCTGACGAAGCGCTCAAGGTCAATCCGAAGAATGCCGAACTGTTGGGATACCGCGCGGGCTACTACGCGATGTTGGGACAACGAAACGCGGCGTTGCACGATGCAGAACAATCCGTGACGATTGCTCCAGGAAATCCCGATGTGCTCGGGAGCACGGCATTGGTTTACAACCAGTTTGGTGATACCGAGAGATGTTTGTACTACTTGGAGAAAGCGGTTGCCGCGGGCTATCCGGTGGCGACCATCCGAGACACGCCTGACTTCGACAAACTCCATGACAACGCACGTTTCTGCCAATTGTTCGATCGAACGAAACTAACTCAGAGGCGCTAAGATGAAAATCAAAGGGTGGCTGGCGATGGGAATTTCGTTTGTTGCGTTGGGCGCATGTTTTTGCATCACCAACCAGGCAATTTACGGCTGGACACAAAATGGCAAACGTGAAGGCACTAAACCGAAAGACATAACATGTAATTGCGATAAAAACGTAACGATCTACATTGACGATTCCGCGACGGACAAAACGAAAGTGGTCGAACGTGACACCCCAGTTTGTGCGGGTGCGGATTCAACCGTCACATGGAGTACTTTGCACGGCACAGTGTTTAGTGTTCAATTCAGCTCAGATTCAGACGAAGGCACGCCCTTCGACACATCGTCGATACCCTCTTCAGCAGGCGGTGCGGTTACAAAGACGGGTGTCAATTTAGCGTCGAACAAGTCCCACGCAATTTCAAGTTTCAAATACGCGCTTCAGGTCGGCCCTCCGGGGCCGAGCCAAATAACCGTCGACCCTCACATTATCGTCATCGGTAATAAAGGATTCTTTACAAGCAAGGCGAAAGGTAACTAACGTCAAAGCGGACGCAGTGCGAAAACGTCAGCCGTTCGGGGCAGCTTGCATTCGAGTCCGAACTGACGAGAAAGTCGGATTGAGGAATGATCACGTGTGGGGGATGGCTTTGGTTAGGCCGTGGGTTACGGCTACGTAGCCGATGACTTGGATGCCATTGTAAGCGGTGTGGACGATGAAGCTGGCTAGCACGGTGTCGGCTTTGAAGCGGACCCAGGTAAGCACGCAGCCCACGAGGGTCATCAATCCGATTAACCCCACGTTGAACCCAAGCTGGCTGCCGTGCAGCAGGCCGAATAGAGCGCCGGTGAGCAAAATTCCGATTGGAATGCCGAAGGTACGCGCAGCGACGGGATAGAGGAATCCGCGGAAGAGCGTTTCCTCCACGACCGGCGCGAGGATCACGGCCATGAGCATGAATGCGGCGGCGGTGCGATGGTCCTGCATAAGCTGTTCGACGGGAAGCTGCGTTTTCGACGGGAACAGTTGCGAAGCGGCTGCGACCACGAATGAAAGAAAAATGCCGGTAAAGATCAGGCCGAGGGTGAGCGAACCGCGCGAAGTTTTTCCGTCGGGCAACGGATGCCAACCGAGGCCGGACCACGCCGACAGCCGGTAGTGCCACTTCACCAGCGCCATCACGACCGCGAGCAAAGCCACGTCGAGGAAAGCCTGAATGATCACGAGAACAAAGCCGACCGACGGTGACGTCGGATTTATTTTCGCTGGATCGTGGCCGAGTGCGGCATACACCAGCCCGAAAGCGATGCTGAGCATGAGACCGACAACGATCGTCCCAACCACGAGACCAATAATCGTGAGCCAAGTCCACGGAACACGGAGCGTGGGCGGGAGATTCGCGTAACGCTGCTCGGGCGCAGCGGGCTGATGCGGATAGACCGGAGACCCGGGCAATACGCCTTGTGGCGGCGGTGCTGAAAATGATGCGTCGTCGGGCGAAATACTTGACGGCAACGCGGGATCGGAATTCGCGGAAGCAAATTCGCGGGCAACGCCGGCGTCGAGAGGCTGGTGGGGCGAGGGCGGTTTATTTTCGGCGTCGCTCAAGAGGTCAGTGGCGCTGCGGCTCTAATTTACCATTGCCGTTGAGAGCTCGTGCGAGGATTTGGCCGGTGTAAGACTTCTTCACGCGCGCGACCTGTTCGGGCGTGCCTTGCGCGACGATGCGGCCGCCGTCTTCGCCGCCTTCGGGGCCGAGATCGATGATCCAGTCGGCTTGTTTGATCACGTCGAGATTGTGCTCGATGATCAGCACGCTGTTGCCGAGCGAGACGAGGCGGTGCAGCACGTCGAGAAGTTTTTTCACGTCGTCGAAGTGCAGGCCGGTGGTGGGCTCATCGAGAATGTAGAGTGTGCGGCCAGTCTGGCGCTTGGAGAGTTCGCGCGCGAGCTTGGTGCGCTGCGCTTCGCCGCCGGAGATCGTGGTGGACGATTGGCCGAGCTGGACGTAGCCGAGTCCCACGTCGACGAGGGTCTGCAGCTTGGACTGAATCGTCGGAATATTTTCGAGGACCTTCAACGCGTCTTCGATCGGAAGGTCGAGCAAATCCGAAATCGAAAGGCCCTTGTAGCGCACGGCCAGCGTTTCGGCGTTGTAGCGCTTCCCGCGGCAGACCTCGCAGGTGACGTACACATCCGGCAGAAAATTCATTTCGATGCGGCGTTGTCCGTCGCCCTGGCAGGCTTCGCAGCGGCCGCCCTTCACGTTGAAGCTGAAGCGGCCCGGCTTGTAGCCGCGTTCGCGCGATTCGGGAAGCATTGCGTAAAGCTCGCGGATCGGCGCGAACACGCCGGTGTACGTGGCGGGATTCGAGCGCGGCGTGCGGCCGATGGGCGCCTGATCGATCTGCACAACTTTGTCGATGTGCTCGATGCCGGTGATCGCGCGATGCGCGGCGGGCTTTTCCATCGAGCGATAGAGATTGGCGGCGAGCGCGCGGTAAAGAATGTCGTTCACGAGCGTGGATTTTCCGGAACCGGAGACGCCGGTGACGACCGTGAGCACGCCGAGCGGGAACGTGACGTCGACATTTTTCAGATTGTGGCCCTGCGCACCGAGAATCGTAATGGCTTTGCCGTTCGGGCTGCGGCGCTCGGACGGAACTACAACCGAGGCGCGTCCGGAAAGATACGCACCGGTCAGCGAATTCGGATTTTCCGCGATTTCTTCGGGCGAGCCGGCGGCGACCAGGTGGCCTCCAGCCTTTCCAGCGCCGGGGCCGAGATCGACGACGTAATTCGCGCGGCGAATGGTTTCCTCGTCGTGTTCGACGACGAGCACGGTGTTGCCGAGGTCGCGCAAAGTTTCGAGCGTGTTGAGCAGCCGGCCGTTGTCGCGCGCGTGGAGGCCGATGGAAGGTTCATCGAGAACGTAGAGCACGCCGCGAAGGCGCGAGCCGATTTGCGTGGCGAGGCGGATGCGCTGGGCTTCGCCGCCGGAAAGCGTGGCGGCGGAACGCGCGAGCGTGAGGTAGCCGAGTCCGACGGCGAGAAGAAAGTCGAGGCGCTCGGCGACTTCGTTCAGAGGGCGGCCGGCGATTTTTTCGTTGCGCACGGTGATTTGCGCGCGGATTTTGTCGACGGCGGCACGGGCTTCGACGAGCGGCAGGCTGGTGAAATCCGCGACCGATAGACCAGCGATTTTCACCGCGAGTGATTCAGGGCGGAGGCGGCGCTCGTTGCACACCACGCACGGCGCGGGAGACATGTACTGTGTGAGCCAGTCGCGATACGTGTCAGACTTGGTCTCGTCGAGGTTCGACTCCAGGTGCTTCAGCAAGCCCTGAAACGCGAGGTGTTTGTCGGCTTTGCTCGCCGGTTCGTAGCCATTGAGAATCAAGTTCTGCGTTTTGCGCGAAAGATTCTCGAAGGGCACGTCAAGATCGAAGCCGTGCGCATCGGCCGCGAGTTTCATCGCGCGCTGCAAGTAGGCGGAACCGGAGCCGGGGCCGAGACCGCCTTCGAAAAGCGGTTTGGTCCAATCGACGATTACCTTTGCGGGATCGAAATCGTATTTCGAGCCGAGGCCGTGGCAGGCAGGGCACGCGCCGTAAGGCGAATTGAAGCTGAACGAGCGCGGCTCGAGCTGCGGGACGGAGATCCCGCAATCGGGGCAGGCGAGTTTTTCGGAGTAAACGCGCTCGTCGCCGCCTACAACTACGATGGTGACGAGGCCGCCGGTGAGCTTCAGCGCGGTCTCGATGGATTTTTCGAGACGTTGTGTGACGCCATTCTTCAGGAGCAGCCGGTCGACGACAATTTCGATGGTGTGGTTCTTGCGGCGGTCGAGGGGGATCGGCTCGTCGAGATTCATCAGCTCGCCGTCGACGCGTGCGCGGACGTAACCCTGCTTCGCGAAATTCTCGAATTCCTTTTTGTATTCGCCCTTGCGGCCGCGGACGACGGGCGCGAGGACCATGATGCGGTCGTCGGGCTTCAGCGCGAGCACGGACTGCACGATCTGCTCGGTGGACTGGCGCGTGATGGACTTGCCGCAAGTCGGGCAGTGCGGCACGCCGATGGCGCTGTAGATGACGCGAAGATAGTCGTAAATTTCGGTGATGGTGCCGACGGTGGAGCGCGGCGAGCGCGTGGTGGTCTTCTGCTCGATGGCGATCGAGGGAGAGAGGCCTTCGACGGAGTCGACGTCGGGGCGCTCCATCTGGTCGAGGAACTGGCGCGCGTAGGCGGAGAGCGACTCGACGTAGCGGCGGTGGCCCTCGGCGTAGAGCGTATCGAAGGCGAGCGAGGACTTGCCCGAGCCGGACAGGCCCGTGATCACGGTGAGCGTGTTACGGGGGATCTCAAGATGGATGTTCTTGAGATTGTGCTGGCGTGCTCCCCGGATGACGATATTTTTCAAACCCATCGTGGGTGAGGCGCTCCTACAGTGAGGCCGGGCATACAGTGGGTAAAATGAGCCCAGTGTAAACTACGAGAATAACAGCGGGCGAGGCCGCGGGTCAAATCGGGCTCGAAAGGGTGAAATTTGAGAGTACGTTCGAATACGAGAGGCGCGGCGTCGCGAGGGGTAGCGAAGAAATTCAACGCACTCGATTTTCACGACGACAACTTATTGAGAGCGCGCATATTACCGGGCAGACTACGGCAAAGTGCTGCAACGGTTGAGCTTCGCGTCGAGGACGACCACACAGGCAAGATCAAGGTCCTGCAGTTTTTGGGCTGCGCCAATTGCAGGTGGAACTTGGATTTCGATGTACTGGCCGATAGCGGGCGAGTGGGCAATGTCCGTGGTTCCCAGGCGGGGGTGGATCTAAAGACAGCGCGCCAGTTTGTGGAGTCGATGCGGCGACATTGGCGGACGACTTATGTGCCATCATCGCGAAGGAATCATCCGATTCGGCGCAAGCTGAAGGAACTGCGAGGCTACACTTTGTTCCGATTGAGATTTTTTGGCGGAATGGCGGAGATCTTGGCGCGTAGTTATACGTTGAAGAGGCCGAGGAAAGGCGTGAAGTGACGGACCAAGCAAAACTGATCGTGCCGCCGGAGCCTCCGGGAACGTCTGGCGGACAACGGGGCTACGAGCGACATGCTGATGTCTGGGAGCGGTCCAGCAAAAGGCATAGAAACTTAATGATAGTGGCTGTCCTGGCGATTTTAGCTCTGGCAGTTTAGCTGATTTTGTAACGCACGGTGTTCGAGTATCGAGTTAGGGGAGAAGCGAAATGAAGGCAGCGGTGGTTGAGCAATTTGGCGCAGCGCCGAAGTATAAGGATTTTGCGGAGCCGGTGGCAGCGGCGGGCGAGAAGCTCGTGCGCGTGAGCGCGGTAGGTTTGCACCCGATCGTGAAAGCGTTGGCGGCGGGATCGCATTACGGAAGTACGGGCGAGCTGCCGTTCATCGTGGGCGTCGATGGAGTGGGCAAGCTTGAGGACGGAACGCGGGTGTATTTCGGCACGATGCGCAAGCCGTTCGGGACGTTTGCGGAGATCGCTCCAGCGCCGGAATGGATCACACTGAATCTGCCGGACGCGCTCGCCGATGAGGCCGCGGCGGCGCTAGCGAATCCGGGCATGTCGTCGTGGGCCGCCCTGAAATATCGCGCACTATTCAAGGCGGACGAAAGAGTTCTGATCCTTGGTGCGACAGGAGTCGCCGGACATCTCGCAGTGCAAATCGCGAAGCGGCTTGGGGCGCGACGCGTGGTGGCATGCGGCCGGAACCACGCCGCGCTCGAAGAATGCAGAGCGCTGGGCGCGGATGCGTCGATTTTGCTGAACCAGGAACACGGCGCGCTGGTCGCCGCGTTGCGCAAGGAATTTGCGGAGAACGGCGTGGACGTGGTGCTCGATTATGTGTGGGGCGCGCCCGCTCAAGCGACATTCGAAGCGATCCTGGTGAAAGGGTTCGACAATAAGTCAAAACGAATCCGGTACATTCAAATCGGCGAAAGCGCGGGCAGCAAGATTGAGCTCGCGGCGTCCGTGCTGCGCAGCTCGGGCGTGGAAGTGCTCGGCAGCGGTTTCGGAAGCGTCGAATTGAAAGACATCATGAAAGCCGTGGCAGAATTTTTCGCGGAGGCGGCGAAGAAGCCGTTTGCGATGAAGATCGATCAGGTGCCGTTAAGCCTTGTGGAATCGGCATGGGCCCGCAAGGAAGAGGCCGTGCGGATCGTATTTCGACCGTAGCACGGGCGGTGCATCGCGCGCGGGAGGATTTTCGTAATGATGATGCAGTGGTGGGCGTACATGCTGGTGCTGGCGGGTATGGCCGGGTGGGTCGCGCCGTTTTTGCTTGCGAAGCGGCACCCGGAGCTGACGAGCGAAATCGACAAACGAGCGCGATGGGGCATGCTGCTCGAGATGCTGTCGTTCGCCGCGCTGTGGCAGGGGAGATTCTGGGAGCGCGCCGTACCGGAGTGGCGAGTCGCGCTTGCGGTTGTTTTCTTCTTGTTCGCCGCAGCGCTGTCGTGGAATTCGACGCGCGCGCTTGGGATTCAGTGGCGGTTTGACGCGGGCCTAAACGCGGAACACGAACTGGTGCGGCACGGGCCGTACGCGATGGTGCGGCACCCGATTTATACGTCGCTGCTGTGTTTGCTGTGCGGCGTGGGATTTGTTGTGGCGTCGTGGCCGATGTTTGCGCTGTCTATCGCACTGTTCGTGGCGGGCACGGAGATTCGCGTACACGTGGAAGAAAGTTTGCTGAACGGACGGTTCGGCGAATCGTTTCAGAAGTACAAGCAGACCGTGTCCGCTTACATTCCCTTGGTGCGGTAGCGGCGCACTTTCACTGATTACCTCCCGGCTTCCGAATTCATCTTAGTTTTGCCTCGGCAACTTGCTCGTCGACGATGCGTTTGGTGACGCGGCCCATCGCGGCGCTGAATGCGATGAGGATCGCGATCGCGGCGATGTGCGGGACGTTGGAAAGCCAAACAGCGCGGTCGATGGGAGTTGTGTAAACGATGACGACGCGCAGAATCGCGTCTGCTAGGAACGCGACGCCCCAGCCGATGGCTGAAGTCCGAAGGGCGACGCGAAATTGTGCGGACTGGTTCCAGGCGGCGTCGAAGGCAGCGGCTCGTCGAGGATCGTCTTTCGCGCCGATGTTTTTCACGGGCTCGTAAGTGAGCGGACGGCCGCGGAGAGAAGTGGCGATCATGTAGAGGCCGGCGAGCGCGGAATAAAACGAAGGCTTCGCCAGGATCAGGCGGCGATCTTTCAGGAGAAAGAGGAGCGCGATGGAAAGCGCGATTTCGAGAAGAACGATGATGCCGAAGCGGTCGAGTTTCTTGTGGCGGAACGTATTTACGATGGTGGCGACGAGGGCGACGGCGATGCCTGCTGCGAGAGCGACGACGTCCGACGCGCCGAGGCGGTGGAGGACGTAGTAGAGCGCCATCGGCAGAACGGCGTCGGCGACGTAGCCGAGGAAAACGCGCGAAAGGTTTGTGGTGGCTTTTGTGGGTTCGGTGCTGGGCGTCATGGTGGGGACGGGTCCGGAAGTGGTTGGCGGCATATTACGCGCCCGCGGAGTTCGGCGGCGTGAGCCGGTAGAGATGGCGCGCACCAGCGAGTGAACGTTCGACGGCGGCGAACGCGTACTCGCGCATTTCCGCTTCGTAGGATTCGATGGCTTGCGCGACCGAGATCGTGCCGGTGCCGACGTGTTCGAGGAGGTAGGAAAGCAAAGCTGCGTCGCGAAGGGCCGTGTTCGCGCCGATGCCTCCCGCGGGCGTCATGGCGTGGATCGCGTCGCCGAGGAAAGTTACGCGGGACGAGGGCCACGGAGCGATGCGTTCCGAGGTGCGTATGGGAATTGAGAAGGTCGCGGCTGCGTCGGCCCGATCGATGATCTCGCGAAGCGCTGGGTGCCAGTCTTGCGTGAACTGCCGCGCTGTTTGGTAGAGCGCGCCGGGATCGTGGGCGGCTTGAGCGACATCGGCGTCGGGCGCGACGAGAATCCACATCATGTAGTCGTCGATGGGATCGAGCGCGACGCGAGGCGCGATGCGGGCGGCGGCTGCGGCGAAGGGTTCGCGTTTGCGGAATGGACCGATTCCCATCGTACGGCGGTGCGGCCCGAGAATGGGCGTGAAACCGGCGTGAAGAACATCGGGAAGGGCGGAGACGAGTTCGGGCGTGAGGGGCGCGCGGCCGTAGATACAGGTCATGCCGAGATCACGGATCTGGGTGTCGGGCAGAAATTGACGCCGCAGTGGAGAGTTGATGCCATCGGCGGCTACGAGCAGGTCGCCAGTGGCGGATGTACTATTTACGAAATCGAGACGTACGAAATCGTCGCTTTGTTGCGCGGCGACAACGGCATGACCAAAGTGCACGTTGCCTTCAAGGCCGTCGAGGAGAATTTGGCGGAGGGTGTGGCGGTTGACTGCGACGTGGGTGTTTGAGGTGGGAGCGACGGCGGCGGGCGTGGGGAAGCGGTAGATGACTTCCAGCTTTTCGTTGAGCGCGGCCGAAGGTGGGGCGGCGGCGATGCTCGACGTGGCTTGATAGAGTTCGAAAAGATCAGGCGGGAGGCAGGTCCGGAGGGCCTCGTCACCATCAGCGTCCATGCGAATGCGATAGCCTTGCGCGCGCGAATCGATGGCCGCGTCGCGCTCGAAAACTTCAAACGCGATTGCGGAGCGGCGCAGGCTCTGCGCGAGCGCGACACCGCCGATCCCGGCGCCGGAGATGAGGACTTTCAGGCTCATGGATTTTCGGCGTTTGGGCGCCAGCTGGGCGCGGGCGGGCGTTCGCCAGCCGCGGCGGATTTCGAGCGCTCGAAATTTTCGAGAAGGCGCGCAAGCGTGCGAACGTCCCGAGCGTCCCAGTCTTTCACGAAGAGCGCGAAACGATCGAGGCCGATGCTTGTGAGGCGGCGCATCTCGGCGCGGCCGGCGGTAGTGAGGACGATGTGGCAGGAGCGGCCGTCCGACGGAGCGGCTTGAAGTTTGACGAGGCCCAGGCGCTCGAGCTTTTGCATCTGCCGCGTAACGCTCGACTGATTCACGCCGAGGTGAAGCGCTACATCGGAGGGGCGGACGCGCTGGCGCGCGGCCACGGCGCCGAGAAGGCCGAGAGTGGCGGCGTCGCCCTTATGACCGGCACGGTGAATGCTGGAGACGACGGTGATGAGGGAGGCGGCGAGGGCGAGAACGTCATGGCGAGTGGGCTTCATAGCCCAAGGGTAAGATAATTGTTTGCCTGAAGCAAGTATTGTGGAGGGGCTTATGCCTGGGACAGGCGATTGCGCTGAGCGAGAAGGCATCCGTAGTGGAGACGAATCTGTAGCGAAAGCGGCGGCCCGGCACCGCACTCTAAAGGGGAACGCGATGGCGAGGGAGCGGACCTGCGCTCCTAAGCGCGTATTCGGGTACGGCGACGGCTTCCCGGAAAATTTACAGGGAGGGGGGAGTTTTTACTCTGGTACGAAAGGTCTAAGTGCCGTGTTTGGAGCAGGTTGACTTTGGTCCGTGGGGTGCACTTGGGTATCGCGTCAGAGGGAAGGATAGCCGAGGATCCCTATAGGGGATTGAGGGCTGGGCCGGCTTTCCTTCCCTCGACCTCCCTTTCGTCTCGTTTTCACCCCTACTCAATCGATTCAGCTGCGTGCCTTTTGAGTGTCGAAGTCTGTCTCTGCGCGCTTGCGTTGACAGTCTGCGGCGCGATTTCTAGAATGGCCGCGCGTTCTCCCGTCCCACGGCGCGTGCAAATGAAGATCAAAAATTTTCGGGTAGCGCGGTGGCTGTGCGCAGTCGCTACGTTGAGCATCGCGTGCTTACCCGCGTTTACGCTCGGACAAAATTTCGCTGACGTAAAGCCGAGCGTGCAGCAGACCGACTGGCAAGATCTCGAAATCGGCGTGATATTTCACTTCGGCACGAACACATTTCTCGACCGCGAGTGGGGCGATGGAACCGCGGCGCCAAATGTATTCAATCCGCCGAGCGTCGACGCGGAGCAGTGGATCGAAGCCGTGAAGGCGGCTGGCGCGAAGTACGTGATCCTCGTCGCGAAGCATCACGATGGATTTTGCCTGTGGCCGAGCCAGCTCACCGACTACGGCGTGAAGAGCAGCCCGTGGAAGGATGGCAAAGGCGATCTTGTGCGCGAAGTTGCGGACGCGGCGCGGAAGAACGGACTGAAGTTCGGCGTGTATCTGTCACCGTGGGACAGGCACGATCCGCGGTACCCAGACCAGAAGGCCTACGATCAATATTATTTGGGGCAGCTCGACGAGCTCGCTTCGAACTACGGCCAGCTTGAAGAATTCTGGATGGACGGCGCGGGCAGCGGCGGCCACACGTACGACTTCGACCGCATCGTGCAAGAGCTGCGCATGCTTCAACCGAACACGCTGGTGTTCTCGGACGTGGCGCTCTACAAATATTCCGATTTGCGCTGGGCCGGGAGCGAAGACGGGCGCGTGCCGTACGAAAACTGGAACGTGATCGATCGCGCGGGATATCTGCGCTGGCGGCCGGTCGAGGCGGACACACCGCTGCGAAAATTGCACTGGTTCTGGCACCCGAACGACGAAGCCAGCCTGAAGAGCGTGGATGAATTGGTGAAGGACTACGACGAGTCCGTCGGGCACGGGGCGCAATTGATGCTCGGCATCGCGCCGGATCGCAACGGGCGAGTTCCGGATTCCGACGTGGCGCGGCTGCAGGAGTTTGGCGCGGCGATTCGAGCGCGGTACGGCCGTTCGCTGCTCGACGACAATGATTGGTCGGGCGAGTTTGGTTATGCGCGGCCGCATGAAAACCCGGACGCGACTTGGACGTCTCCTGATGCGCATTCGGGCGTGATGGGCGTGAAATTCAGCGAGCCGGTGACGTTCGACAGCGCGATGACAATGGAGTGGCTTACCGACGGGCAGCACGTGCAACGTTACGCGATCGAAGTCGCGCGCGACGGGCGGTGGGAGCGCGTTGCTGGCGGCGAGGCGATCGGGCACAAGAAGATCGACCATTTCGCGCCGGTCACTGCGCAGGAAGTGCGGCTGCGCGTACTCGCTTCGACGTCCGCGGCGCACATTCGGGAGTTTCAGGTCTACAACACCGGAACGGCACAATAGACGCGCAAGCCGTGGTGCGCGGCGCCGATAAGAAAAATCGATGCATCCGATTTGAATTTCGGTGTGCGGCATGCGGCTGCGGCCCAACAAGCCACGTTTCAGCGTGTGTTATGATTTTTTGCCGGTTGGGGCGTGGTCCAATTGGTAGGACACCTCACTGTTAATGAGGACGGTGTTGGTTCGAGTCCAACCGCCCCAGCCAATCTTCCTTGTAAACCCAGATTCACGCGCTGGTCCGGCTGATGTCGGTAGCTACTTTTCCCCGCTTTTAACATCAAACGAGTGAGACGAATATCAGTGGGCCGGTAGTCCGCCCATGGCGCAAGAATACAAATTCAAACTGTGGCAGGAGAACGAACGTGGACCTGAAGCTGAATGGGAAGACGGCGCTGGTGACGGGCTCGACGGCAGGCATTGGGCTTGCGATTGCGAAGTCGCTCGCGAGCGAGGGCGCGCACGTTTATGTGAATGGCAGGACGCAGGAACGAGTCGACAGCGCTGTCGCAGAAGTGAGGAAGCAGGCGCCGAAAGCGCAAGTGAGCGGGATCGTGGCGGATTTTTCGGGTGCTGCAGGCGCGGATGCGGTGATTTCGAAACTCGGCGCGGTGGATGTACTGGTGAACAACGTTGGCATCTTCGAGCCGAAGCCGTTCGTGGATATTCCCGACGCGGACTGGTATCGCCTGTTTGAAGTGAATGTGATGAGCGGCGTGCGGCTTTCCCGCGCGTACCTGCCGGGCATGCTGAAGAAAAATTGGGGGCGCATCATTTTTATTTCGAGCGAATCCGGCGTGCAGATTCCGGTGGAGATGGTGCACTACGGAATGACGAAGACGGCGCAAATCGCCATCGCGCGCGGAATCGCCGAGTCCGTGGCGGGGACGGGCGTGACGGCAAACAGCGTGCTTGTGGGCCCGACCGAGTCCGAAGGCGTGGGAGTATTCGTGGAAGCGCTCGCGAAACAGCAGAACAAAACGAAGGCTCAAATCGAGAAGGAGTTTTTCCAGCACGCGCGTCCGTCGTCGCTGCTGAAGCGGTTTGGCACAGTGGAAGAAACAGCGTCGCTGGTCACGTACCTTGCGGGCGAGGTGTCATCGGCCACCAACGGCGCGGCGGTCCGCGCGGATGGCGGCGTGGTGCGCGCAATCCTCTAATCGCGGACCCTGCGTGGCGCTACTTCACGACTTCGTATTCGGATTTCACCAGGCCGCCGCGATAGGTCTGCGTATGGATATGACGCAGCGAGATGTCGCGCGGCACAACGCCGAACAGAGGAATTCCTGTGCCGATGAGCACGGGAACGCGTGTGATTGTGATGCGATCGACCAGCCGCGCGTTCAAGAATCGCTGCGCTGTGATTCCGCCGTCCACGTAGAGGTGATGTGCGCCGGTCGCCGCAAGCTTAGCCACAATTTCCCCAGGCTCGCCAGACATCTGCTCGAGCTTCGCACCTCGGCCTGGCGACAAATCCACGGGTTTGCTGCTCAGCACGACGACGCGCTTTTCTCCGTACGGCCAAGCAGGAAACGCCGCGACAACGTCAAACGTGTTGCGGCCCATCACCACAGCATCGACGGACGCGAAGAATTCCTCGTAGCCGTGCGGCTCGG
>JBEKJW010000099.1:0-17272 GCA_050011035.1 Candidatus Acidiferrales bacterium | reverse complement strand
GAACCTTCGGAAGGGAATTACTACGAGGTGGGGCTGACGAAAGGATTTGCGCAGAAGCTGAGGCTGGATGCGAATTATTTCCGGCGGCTGGTGAACAACTACGCGGACGACGATCAGATCGACAACACGACGATCAGTTTTCCGATCGCGTTTCGCAAGGCCATCATCTACGGCGCGGAAGCGAAGATTGACGTCCCCGACTGGCACGGTTTCACCGGGTTTCTGAGCTACTCGTACACCGTGGGCCAGGCATGGTTTCCCGTGACGGGCGGACTGTTTCTTGGCGACGACGCGGAGATTCCGCTGACCGGACACTTTCCGGATTCACAGGACCAGCGCAACACCCTTCGCGGCCGCGTGCGCTATCAGGTGACTCCGCGGTTCTGGGTGGCGGGCGGAATTCAGTACGACACGGGACTGCCGTTCGATTTTCAGTGCCCGGACGGCGAGTCGGAGCAGCAGTGCATCGCGGGCGTGACAGCGACGTACGGGCAGCAAGTGGTCGACCGGATCAACTTCAACCGCGGGCGGATTTATCCGGCGTTTCAGGTGAGCGCGTCGGCGGGTATAAACGTCTACAAATCGGACAGAATGAACGTGCAGTTTCAGGCGGATGGCACGAACATGACGAACGTGCTGAACGTGATCGACTTCGGAGGACTGTTTTCAGGCAACGCGATCGGGCCGGCGCGAAGTTTTGGAGTACGGCTAACTACGACGTTTTAAGTGAGGCGGTGCGCGTGGCGGGAATTACTTCGCTGAGAGCGGCGACGACCGCGTGGTGCTTCATCCATTCGTTCAAGACGTAGAGGCTCCATGGACGCGACCATGTGGTGCGGCCGGCCTGAAATTCCTTCCACACATCCTGCGCGAAATTCCTGGGTAGATGCGCTTCGAGAGCGGACGACCAGTCCGCGAGTCCCGCGGAAACCTGTTCGCCGAGAGCGCCGCGGAGCCAGTTCTGCCACGGAAATGTGAACGTGCGCTTGGTTTGTTGCGCGATTTCCTTCGGCAGCAGATCACCGAGTGCAGCAATCAGCAAGCTTTTCGGTTGAGCCGCTTCGCGTTTGACCGATTCAGGGAGCGAGAGGACGTAGCGGACCAGTGGCAGATCCAGAAACGGCACGCGGACCTCGAGCGAGCTCGCCATGCTCATCGAGTCGGTGTCGCGCAGCAGCGTGCTTGTCATATAGGAACGCAGCTCGAGCCAGGACACCTGCGTGAACGGGTCGAGAGGCGCGGCTTGCGCGGCGCTGGCGGCTAGCCAAGTTGCCCAGCTCGTATGGATCCAGGCCGCGGCCGCCGCGCCGAGTGCGGAAGCCACACGCTCCGGAGCAAAAAGCAGCCGCGTGAAAAAGTAGGGATCGGGCAGCGCGTTGGGATCGAGCCACGCGGCAGTGGCCTTGCGAAACGCATCGGGCGCCATGCCGAGCGGGCCGCCATTGCCTGCGGCTTTCAAGAGAGCGGCTCGTGCGGCGCGTGGAACGAAGGGAGCGACGCCCGCAACGCGCGCGACCTTGGACGTGGCGCGAAAGGCCGTGTATCCGCCGAACAGCTCATCGCTACCAAGGCCCGAGAGCGCGACTTTCAATCCTGCCTGGCGCGCGGCCCATGACACAAAGTAGGAGTTCACGCCATCCATGCTGGGCTGGTCGAACGCGCAGACGGCTTCGCCGAGGCGCGCGACCATGTCCGAGAGCGAGAGCGTGAATTCGGTGTGCTCGGTGCCGAGACGCGCGGCGGTGCGGCGGGCGATTTCGGCTTCGCTGTATTCCGCGTCGGGAAACGCGACGGTAAAGGTGTGGATGCCGCGCCGAACGCCGCTGGCGATGGCGGCGAGCGCAGTGGAATCGATCCCGCTCGAAAGAAAGACTCCAACCGGGACGTCAGCGATCAAATGGCCGCGAACGGAATCTTCAAGTAGTTTGCGCACGGCGACTGCGGGTGATGCGCCGCTCGCCGCGTGCTCGCCGCCGTTAGAAGCGGTGCCACTGCCGCGCGAACGAAATTCCGCGGCCGGATCCCAGTACGGTTTTGGAATTGGCGCGAAATCGAAGTGGTCGGCAACCCGAAGCGAGAGCGAATGGCCCGGGGGAAGCGATCGGACACCGTCGATCAGCGTCGCAGGTTCGCCAACCGAGCCAAAGAGCAGATACGACGGCAGCGCTTCAGCGGAAATGTGCGGTGGAACGAGCCCGCTGGCGAGCAGAGCGCGGACTTCGGACGCGAAAACAAACGCTCCACCCGTTGCAGCGTAGTAGAGAGGCTTGATTCCCATAGCGTCGCGCGCAAGGAAGATTCTGGTGGCGGGGCCTGTCGCACCTTGCGGCATCTCCACAATCGCGAACGCAAACATACCGTGAAAGCGCTTCGGGCAATCCTCGCCCCAGGCGTATGGCCGAGGGATTCGAGTTCGGCGCGCAGCTGACGAAAATTGTAGATTTCGCCGTTGTAAAGAACCGCGATGGTGCCGGCTTCGTTCCAAACCGGCTGGCCGCCGCCTGGAAGATCAATGATGCTGAGCCGGCGCATGCCCACGGCGGCGCGCGGGGCAACGAGCAGGCCTTCGTCATCAGGCCCACGGTGCACAAGCGCGGCCAGCATTCGGCAGACGACGGCTTCGCCCGCCGAGGCCGGCTCAACTCCGATAGCGCCGCAAATTCCGCACATGCCGTGGCCTTCCGTTTACGCAGGTATCGCGAGCGAACGCGAGATAAAGACAGTATAGCGGCATCGCAACGTGGAGGCGGACGAAACGCGAGGCTAGGCGTTGAAGAAGGCGCTAACGCTGCGCTGTAACTGGTAACGCGCGCGCAGCAAGCGCAGATGCAAGCGGTGCTCGCCAAACCAGCGCAGCAAAATACGCGCGAGAAGCAAGAAGATGACGAGCAACACGCTCGCGATCGCAGCGGCGTAGGATTCGCGCTCGACGAGCAGAGTCGCGAACGGAGAATCGGACCACGTAGGAGCGACTCGATTCAGAATGTCGCGGAGCGGCACGCCGAGGATCGGAATACGCGGCAAGCGAACGTGCTCGGTGCGGTCGAATGTGTAATTCGGATCGTAACGTGGGATCTTGCCGGTGACGTCGGCGAACGTCTCGGGATTCGTCAGCTCTTCTCGCGTCACCGTGCGCCCCTGGCTATCGCGAAGGACCAGGCGATACGCCGGATCGACGATGATCCAACGCCCGTCGGTATAGGCCTCGGCCACGACGTGTTTCGCATTGTGACGCTCGTCCACCAGAAGCAGGCGCCGCACTGGCACGTTTCCGGTGTCCATCAAATTGATGAAGGCATTCGTGGCGGTGCCGCACACTTGAAGCAGTGCGTCGTAGTTCAGGGTATCGGTGGGATCGCGATCAGGGACGTTCGGCGACGGCCCATACGGCAGCCGCGCCGGACCATGCGCCATCCAGGCGAGAACGGACTGAATTTTCTCTTCGGTAGGCGCACTGGCCGGAACGATCGCGTCGGAGAAGCCCTTCAGATACCGGCGTGTGGAAAGCTCCCAAGAGAAGGCGTACAGCGCAAACAGCACAGCGAGGACGAGCAGAATGTTGATGCCGTACCAGGCCACATAGAAGACGCGAACCGAGGACTTCACCGGCTCCGGGGCGGTTTTGGATCGTTCCCACGGAGCGGCGGCGTCCGACTCGATCAGCGTATTTTTGGTATTTGCCATTACCCCGAGATTTCTTGACCTGTACTGCGTCCGGTCTCAGCAATTCCCCCGGACGGAAAAGAAAGTTCCCAAAGCTTCGACCTGAGTCAGGCGGCCGGCGGCATCGCCCGAGCGGCTAAAACCAGCTCGTAATAACCCTCCATCTTCGCGGCGAGGCTGTTCCAACTCAACTCGTCCGTCACGCCTCGGCAACCGTCTTTGAGCTTCGCGTAGAGCGCGCGATTGGTAAGCATTTCGCGCAGCGCTTGCGTGAGCGGCTCCGCCTCTGGTGCCACCACCAGCCCGGCGCGATTTTCCACCAGCGAGCGTATGCCGCATGCGTCGCTAACGATCACCGGCACGCCGTAGGCCATCGCTTCGGCGGCCACATTGGCGAAGTTCTCGTAGCGCGACGGCAGCGCGAAAACGGTTGCGTCCTTCAGCACTGCGGCCTTGGCAGCATCGTAGAGCGGCCCGGTGAAGAGCACGCGCGATGCAACGCCGCGATCCACGGCGCGCTTCCGCAATCCGGCGACGTAGGCCGCGTCGCCCTCCGGCCCCGCGATCACGAGATGCCCCTTCTCGGGGCAGACACTCGCGAAGGCATCGATAAGTATATCGGCGCCTTTGCGTGGAATCAGCCGACTCAAAAAAACGACGAGCGGTTCGTCCGCGGAAATCCGATGTTGTGCGCGAAAGGTGCCCTGCGGCGGCTGCGTCGCGGAGGCATCGCGATCGACACCGTTATAACGAATCACTACCTTTTCAGCGGGAACGCCGTCTTCGACGAGCTCCTGCTGCTCCATTTCGGAAGTTGCAACGAGACACGCAGCGTGTTTCAAATACGAAGCGCCCAGGTTCCGATGCCAAAGGCGCTTTAACTTGAAACCGCGGTCGATCGGGCGATACATGCCCATCGGTTCTACAACATATGGGATTTGATATCGCCTACAAAAACCGCTCACGACGGGGCCAATCGTGTCGTATAAGCCGAAAAAATGGACCAACTGGAATTCCCTGAGGGAGGCCCGCGAGAAGCCTACCACATTTGGGTTCAGGGTGATGTCCCGATAATGAGCTACGGTCGGGAGGTAGACGGCCTTTACTCCGTTTTCCCGCGCGAGCCATCCAGCGCCGATTTTCTGGGCGGACATGCCAGCGGCGATGTACTTCGAGAGCCCGAGATCGGCGGTGAGAACCGTGACGTCGTGGCCGAGACCGGAAAGGCCGTGCGCGAGGGCGCGAACTTTGACGACGGGACCGCCGCGTTCCTGAAAGGGAAAATAGGATTGAACCACCATCAAAAGGCGCATTCGGTTCAGTTGTCTCGTCACAAGCGAAATGAGAGCGAAAACGCTGCGCGGGCCCGACCCTGAGCACAGCGGGCTTCGAGGATACTACCCGCCGCGAATGAGGCCAATCCGCGCGCGCGATTTTTCATCCGAGCAGCTCGGTGATGACGCCTTCGAGCGTTTGCTGAAAGGCGGCTACGGAATATTCGTTCGCGACGATGGCGGTGCCGTTACGGCCGAGGTAATTGCGAAGCGCGAGGTCGGAGAGCAGGCGGTCGAGGGCTTCGTAGAGCGGCGCGGGATTCTCCTTCGGCGGCGCGACGAGGATGCCGTTCTTGCCGTCGCGAATGAGGTCGAGCGTGCCACCGTTCGCGACGCCTACGACCGGTTTTGCAAAAGCCATCGCTTCGAGATAGACAATGCCGAAACCTTCGCCCGTGCTGGGAAGCGCGAAGACGTCCGCCTGGGCGTAACAGGCCGCCAGCTCGGGACGCGGCAGATTTTCGAGGAACACCACCGCACCGCGACTGGTGAGATTTTTCGACGCGGCGAGTTGCATCAACCGAGGAACGTCGTCGCCCGTGCCGACCAGCACTAACGATAGCGATCGGTGCTTGGCTCGTAGCTTCGCCACCGCGGCGATCAAATCGTCCGCGCCTTTGTATCTTTCCGCGACGGCCCATCGGCCCACGGCGAGGATGACCGGGCCGTGCGCCGGGAAACTTGCAGGCAGAGGCAATTCCGACGGTGTGGCGGCAAGTTTGAGAAATTCAGGATCGAGCGGCCATGCGATGCGCCGAATTTTGGATTCAGGGACGCCCTGTGCTGAGACGAGCTTGCGCGCGGTGTATGAGCTGGGCGCGAGAACCAGGTCGGCTTTCAGTAGCGCAGTCCGGCGTGAAAGAGGAAGAGGCTGCCACACGTCGATGCCGTGCGTCACGGCCACGATTTTCAAATTCGGAACGAATCGCCTGGCGAGCGAGGCTGGCTGCGCGAGATTTGGGTGTGCGGCGAAAATCAAGCGCGTGCCTGCGCGCGAAGCCCGGAGCGTCGCAAGTACGAACTGAATTTTCGCCCGCTGAAACCCAGTGAGAGAAATCGTGCGGTCGCGAACGGTGATAGTGTGTGTTCCCGACGGATCGTTCAGCGCGAGATGCTCGGTTTCCCAGCCGCGTGATTCGGCGATTGCATCGAGGGCCGCCGCGGATTGGCGCCCGGCTTCCTGCACGCCGCCATGGACGAGGAGATCGGGAAACAATCCGACGATTCGCGTGTTGGCTGGCATCGTTTGATTTCAGAGCGACTTATTTGGAGGCCGCGCTGCGGCCCGGATCGGCATGGGACGCGGCTTCGTGTGCCGGCGTGCGATCGTCGCGCGCGAGGACCTGCGCGAAAATCGCCCGCACGTCGTCGACGTTGCGTTCCCACGTAAACTGGCGCGCTGTTTCTGCGCCTTTCGCGGCGATGCGCGAGGCGAAAGCCGGATCGTCCGCGAGCTGTCGCATCATTCCGGCGAGCGTGGCGGAATCGGCGGGATTTTCAAGGATTAAGCCGTTCACGCCGTGCTCGATGATCTCCACAGTGCCGTTTTCGCGGGAGACCAATGTAGGAAGGCCTGAGGCCATCGCCTCCACGGGCGGCAACGCAAACGTGTCTTCGAGCGACGGGCCGGCGTAGGCGTCCGCGGCGGCGTAGTAGTAGTCGACGTCCTTGCGCGGTGGACAGAACCTGATGCGATCTGCGACGCCCGCATCGCGCGCGGCGCCGGCGAACGGCGCTACATCGTCGCGCGTGGCGACCAGCAGCCGGACGCGCGAATCGTGGAGCGCCTTCATCGCTTCAATCAGCGCGCGCATGCCTTTTTTGCGCAAGTCGTTTCCGACGAGCAGTACGACGAACTCGTTCGCGCCGATGCTCAGCTCCGCGCGAGCTTTCTCGCGCGCGGCGAGTCGCCGTGGCTCATTGAATACGGAGTGATCGAGGCCGAGATAAAGCACCAGGCACCGCTCGGTGCGGTTATAGAAACGCTTGAGATCGGCGGCGGTTTTGTTGGCAATTAGGACGAGATAGTTCGTGCTCTGGCGATAGACGCGGCTCTCTAGAAAAGTGATCAACCGGTAGTAAAGCCTGCGGTGTAGCAGCCGCGTCCAAGCAGAAAGCGGGGCCCGCGAGAATTGCAGTTCGACCGCCGACTGCCGCACAAATTCCGCGAACACGATGTGAACGGAAATCACGTCGGCATCGGGGCAATTCACGCCCGGACTGAAAACAATGTCCGGCTTCAATCCGCGAAACGCACGATCCCACGCGCGCGCGATCTGGTTCGCAAAATACCAAAAAAGATAGTTCAGGATGTGCGGCCCGGGAAGCGCGGGTACGCGGTGCCAGGTGAACTTCGAAAGATCGACGTCTTGAACTCGCTGACTATAGATGTGGATGTCGAATTCGTCTGCGAGCGCGGTGATCCAGCGGATGACGATGCGCTCGGTGCCGTACGCGTTGTCGAGGAAGGGCGAGACCACCGCGACGCGCGGCTTGCGCGGCTCGTTCACGAAATCTCCAGCGAAGTGGCGCGCGGCATCATTGGAACTGCGGCGCGTGGGGATGGGCCCACGTGACGGGAACCCGCGACTTCGCGGGCGCGGCCTCAGGAGCCGTGGGATATTCCGCCTGCAACACGGGCAGCTTGAACAAAACGCCGACCAAAATCCAGAAATACGCGTTACCCACGAAATTCTGATAGGAACTCAGGCCGCCGTACGTGAACGGGAACAAAAGCAAAAACGCGTACCACGAGATAGCCATCGCTAAAGGGAAGAACCGGGTTTGTCGCAGCTTTCGCGCAGTTTGGAAAGCCGTGATGACTAGCGCGCCGGTCCAGAGAATCCAGAGAAACGGCCCAAGAATTCCGATTTCCAAGATCAGTTGGCCGTATCCTTCCTCGACCCAAGCTTGGACTTCGGTTTGGCCGGTAATTTTGGCAACGTACTGCGTTCCGAGAGAAGCGGTGCCCAGACCCATCCCCGTTAGCCAGGTTGGCTGGTCGATCGCGATTTTTAGGTTTCGTATCGGATAATCCCAAGTTCGGTTTCCGACTTCGTAGCCGCGGCTGTCGGGATCGAAGCTTTCAGTGTAGAAGGCTACACGTGGCGCGATCTCGTCCGGAAATAACGCTAGGATCAGAATGATCGCGGCAAACGCCAGCAGAAACACGCGACCGACCGCCTTCAGCATTTTGTGAGCTTGCCTCTGCCTCCAAGGCGCGCCCCAAAGAAAGGTGAGGGTAAGGACGACGAACCCTATCAACATGTAAGCCATCGTGCCGCGGCCACCGCAGAAAAGCGTGGCAGCCACAATTCCAACAAGCCCCAAGTAGGCGAAGATGCGCCTCTTCACTGTATGAAGCAGCAGGTAGCCGACGGTGCCCATGGCGATGACAAACACTACAACGAGATATTGGCCATAGCGGCCCGCGCTTACGAATACGGAGCTTGGAACGTGCAGAATCTGGTTCGAAACGGGCGTTACACGGTCCATCTCACCCAAGTCGCGCAGTTCCGGCGCCATGTTCGCTGGATTCAAAAACGTGTTGCCGAGAATCGCCTGCGTGATGCCGAGGCCTCCGATCACCAGCCCTATCATCAGGTTGAAAATCAGAAAGCGCCGAAGGTCGACGTCGTCGCGGATGAAACCGTAGCTTACGAACACGAGCGGAAGATAATAGAAGTCGAGCTTCATTCCCATCAAGCCATAAAGAGGGCTCGGGGAATAGGGATTCATCATTCCCGCGACACAGAGCAGCAGGCACGGGTAGAAAAACGTCAGAAATCGCGGCTGAAAAATTTTGACGTTGCCACGACGGACTTCGGCGAAAAACGCGATATAGACAATCGCAACCAGAAAGTCTTTCGCGAAGTAGATAACGAGGTTGTTGCCGAGGTATTTCCGCACCAAGTCTTCGAACAGGAGCCAGGCGATGAACATGTAGAAACCCTTGCGCCAATCGCGAAGGGTCGTGAGCAAGACGGTCGTTCCGGCGATGATCAGCGCGGCGTATTCGAGCGTGCGCAGATCCTCGGCGGCGATTTTCGAGCCGAGTTGCCAGGCAACCCACAGGCCCAGGACGCACACACTGATACCGATAGTGGTTTGCGTTCGAACCGCGGGAACCGCTGAAAGTCTCATCGTCGCAGTGGGTAAAAGCTCCAATGAGTATGCTGGACGCGTCTAAGCCGCGCAAGCTGGCGTGCGTTTTCTGATACGCGTCGACATTGGTGCCTGGGTTGGCGCGGGCCGCGCCCCCTGGGCACTTCGCCGGTTGCGGCTAGGCGACGTGTTCGGCAACGATTCGAATGATCGGCTTGCTGAAAATTCCATCGCGGCCGATGGGTTGACCCGCTACATCGAACGTCCGATAACCCGCGGACTCGACCAGATTCAGCGTCTCGTTCGGGTCGCCGCCACCATCGCGGACCATCTCGCTGTGCAACTCCAGGAACAGCAGCGGCGAGTGCTTCGCGATGGTCTCTTTCGCGCCGCGCAATACGGCCGCTTCGTGGCCTTCCACGTCTATTTTGACGTGAGTCGGTGCGCCGTAGCGGACCGACATCTGATCGACCGTGAGCGCCTGCGTTGGCGTCAGGTCGCTCGCCAGACGGCCTTGCTCGACTTTGAAGTACCCCTCGGAGAAAGTGCCCGAGCTGACCAGACCCATCTCGCCATTCACGTCGCTGACCGCAGCCTGGAGCACGCGCACTCGATCGCCGCACTTGTTCAGGGCGACTTCGGTTTCGATCATTTTTGTGGCGATCGGTGACGGGTCGGCGGCGACGGCCTTTCCTCCGAATTGCGCCAGCGCCAAACTGAACACGCCGAAGTGCGCACCGATGTCGAACAGAAACATGCGGGCTGAACAGTGAGAAAGGAAGCTCCGGAACTCTTCGGCTTGATCGGGGTCGTGGATCTGTGCAGTTTCGACGACTTTGTAGAAGTGCGGGTGGCAGAGGAGCGACACATTCGGCGCAAGCTGAAGCGTTTTCGTCTGGCCCAGCGAGAACGCAGCCGAGTCCCAGAGCCATTCGGCGGAACGCGATGGCGAGCGCAGCCAGTTCCGCACCGACCTGGGTACAGCCGAGCGCACGATGTTTTTCAGGGCAGAAGAGTCGCTCATTAGAGCTTCGATGCTCCGGGACCCAACACCGAGCGGTAGATTTCGATGTGTCTTTCGACCATGGTGTCGAGGTCGAATGCGGTGCGCGCGCGGTTCAGTGCACGGTTGCCGAGCGTCGCCACGAGGCCCGGATCGTCGACGACGCGTTTCATTTTATCTGCAAGGTCGGCGGAATCGCCATTGCGAAACACGAGGCCCGCATCGCCCACGACCTCCTTCAGCGAACCGAGGTCCGAGACAATCACCAGCTTACCCCGGAGCATATTCTCCGCAGCGACCAGACCGAAAACTTCGCCCGCAAGCGAAGGCATGATCATTGCGGAGACTCCCGCAAGCGCCGCGGGGAGCTGAGCGTCCGGCACGTGGCCGAGAAATTCAACGCTCGCGCCGGATCGGGCGGCTGCTGCCTTCAAGGCCTCCAGCTCTGCCGCGTCACCGCCGCCGATGATTTTCATTGAGAAGGCGCGGCCTGCGGCCTGCAGCTTATACACGGCATCGAGCAACACGCGAATGCCTTTGGTTGGCACCAGGCGGCCTTGAAATGCGAATACCGGCGTTGACTGCTCCGCTGCGGGCGAAGAGATCGCCGGCGCATTCCCGCTTGTGTCTGAAATGCCATGGTGAATCGTCTCCATACGGTCTAGCTTCAGGAGCGTGCCAAGCCATTCGGTGGGCAGAATGTTGATCGCCGCGCGATTGCAAAGCCAGCGGCGTAATCCGGTAAGCGGCAGCTGCACCAGGGCTTTCTTCGTGCCGACGACGTGCGAATTACAGCGGACGCACTCCGAGTAATTTCCCGCCATGAAGTGGCCGCGGCACAAAGACGGTTGTGGCTCGTAGTAATACTGTCCGTTCGGACATGAGACGAGAAAGGCGTGATGCTCGACCACAAATTTCTTGCGAGCCCAAACGCAAAGCATAAGCGGCGTCAGAGCGGGGCCGGCGAGGTGGACCAAGTCGGCATCGTGAATCAGCCGGCGAAGCTCGCCGAAACTCGGCGCACGCACGATGCGATACGGTTGCGCGCCATCCTCCGACCAGGCGCGGCTCTCTTGCGTCGCCACGGTCACTTCGATCGGTTCGGTGCCCGGCCGCTCGACGGTGCGCTTCGAAAATTCGCGCGCCAAGTCGAGAACGACTGTTTGCGTGCCGCCCGGCTGCGGAAGGAAGAAATTCGTGTAGATGAGCAGCTTCATGCTTTACCGCGATCGAGCGCTTGGAGATACTGCTGCGCGATAGTGTCCCAAGCGAAGTATTTTTTCTCGACGTCGATGTTCTTCCGGTGCATTTCCTGCGCAAGCGCGACGTCGGTAAGCACGCGTGCCAGTGCGGCGCCTAAAGCGGTCTGATCGTAGAGCGGCGCCAGCGCCACGCCCGCCTCCATCAGCGCCGTGCCTTGCTCGCCTCCCGCGTATGCCACCATCGGTGTGCCGCACGCAATCCCCGCGAGCGCGCTACCGCGGCGGAGGTTCAGGTGCCCGCGCACGCAGAGAAGCACATCCGATGCGGCGATTGTCCGACCAATCTCTTGTGGATCGCGCAGGCCGAGCGTTTCCGTCTCGATCCCCGACCCCGCAAACGCCTCCGCGATTTCCGCAGCGCCTGTATCCGTGCCGCGCCCGACGAACATCATGCGAAGATTCGCACCGGCCGCCTTAGCAACGCCTGCGGCATACGAAATGTCTTCAAGCTCGCGCGTCTGGCTCGCCGGTTCACTCAAGCAGAACACGCAAACCACTTTTTCAGGTTTGCCCGCCGGGCGGGCGGGCGGGTAGGGCGCGTCCAGAATTTCAGGGACGTTCGGGCCCAACGGAATGAAAACGCTTTTGCGATCGTTGGGATCAAGCCATGGAATGTGCGCAAGCGGCAGCGTAAAAACACTCAGCGACGAAAGTCCGTGAATTCGCCGGATCGCCCAGTCCTGGCACGCACCCCGCACGCGGTCAATGAACCTCGGATGGATGATCCCTTGCCTCCACGGTTCGTGCATCACCACGCCGCATCGAACTCTGCGGAGTCGAAGCACCAGCATCGTGGCGATTGCGCCGAAGGGGAAGCCCCGCCGCGACCAGCTCAACGCGGTGTACTGAAGCAGGGCCCAATCACCGCGCGTGGGACACGGAGCGCGCCAGAGCGCCATGAGTGCGGAAAGCCATCCGCGATCGAACCACGGCAGCGTGGCGATTTCGAATTGCTGGCCTGCGTTCCGCATGGCGTCGCGAAGATTGTTGCAGTAGTCCGAGACGCCGTCGGCGGATGGCTCGCCGTGGCCAAGCAGCGCAACGACGGAGCTCATTTTGTGCCTAGAAACGTGGAGTCGCGGGCGTGTCCGATCAGATTGCTCGTGAAGGTATGGCCGTGCAAACGCTTCAGACGGAAGCCTGTCTCGCGCAGTTTCCATTCAATGTCCGATTCACGCATGCGATACGGATGGCCGATGACGAGAATCTCGTCCTTGTGCCGGTGCTTGGTCCAGGTGTGCCATTTCACCAGGCCCGCGGCGGAAAACGTGTCGACGTCGAAGTAGAACACGCCGCCCGGCCGCAGCACACGGTGCACTTCGCGCAGAATCGCGCCGGGATCGTGACTGTGATCGATAACGTTGCAGCAAATCACTAAATCCATCGATGCGTCTTTTACCGGCAGCTCCTCGCCGTACCCAACTACATAGCGGATATTTTCACGACGGACTGCGATGTAATCGCGCAGCTCGACTTGTTGCGAAGTGGAGACCGAGATAGGGACGGGCGGCAGCGGATCGACGGTGACGCGATTCGGAATTTCCGTGAGAAAACCGATGATTCCCAGGCCGAACGGCCCAACCCCGATTTCGAGCGCCGACGTGGCGTTGCGCGGAATCGCAGCGCGTACTTCCGGCGCCTTCTCTGCGTTGCTGGCTAGAACGCGCAAGACGGAGTGCTCGTCGCGAGCCATGCCGTCCCAAAAATCCTTTTCACTGTGCTGCGCTTGAAGCCAACGCTTTGTACGTTCCATCCCGCCCCCAGGCGAAATTTGACCCAAGCATCGTACCGAAAGGGGTCATGGGGCCGCAAACAGGTGAACGTCACTGATTTGTTCGATGGAGTAACCGAGCTCGGCGAGGAGCGCTCGGGCCGATAGGGCGTTCTCGGCGTTTTGCGTTTCGCAGAGGATCCACGGGCGGTGCCGGGCGAGAGTGTCGCGAGCGCCGCGGAGGACTTCGATTTCGGCGCCTTCCACGTCGCACTTGATGCCGCTGGGCGGCGGCGCGGATTTGGCGAAATCGTCCATCGAAACGCACGGCACGACAGCTGCGGATTCCGCCGGGCCCGTCTGGTAGACGAACGAACCGATGCCGCGATCGGGTGAACCGGCGTTGGCGCCGGAAAAATGCCGGTCGCCGCTCGACGACCACACGCCCGCTTCAATGATCGAAACATTCGCGAATCCATTCCGGGCAACATTCCGCTCCAGGCGCCGCGCGTTTTCAAAGTCGGGCTCAAAACTGAAAACTTTCCCCTGCACGCCGGTAGCACGCGCCGCGAGAATCGTGTAGAAGCCAATGTTTGCGCCGAGATCGTAAAAAACGTCGCCGGGTTTGAGACGCCCGGCGAGCGCGGACTCCACGGCAGGTTCAACATCGCCGCGTGCGTAGGTTTGCCCCGTGCGCGGATTCAATTCGAGCCAGAGTCCGGCGGCCGGTCCGGCTTCCACCTGCGTCCAGATTTTATCGGTGGGGTCGAGAACGCGATGGCTGACTTCGTGAATCAGCGCGCCGAGCACGGGCATGTTGCGCAGCGCGCGTACCGACTCGGGCGCGTGCAGCACCATCTCGCCTAACCATCCGCGTCCGCTCGGCACGTTATTTCTCCACCACGAAATCGCCGATCACCAGCGCGTCGAGGCCCGAGGTGTAGAAGGTGCGGACCGCGTCGGTTGGCGATGCGACGATGGGCTCGCCGCGAAGGTTGAACGAAGTGTTCATCACGACGGGAACGCCGGTGAGTTTTTCGAATTCGCGGATCAGGTTCCAGTAGAGCGGGTTCACGTCGCGCTCGACGGTTTGTGGCCGCGCGCTGCCGTCGGCGTGGGTGACGGCGGGAATCACTGCGCGTTTTTCAGGGCGAACCTGTGCGGTGAGAATCATGAAGGGCGAATCGGTGGCGGATTCCAGAAATTCGTGCGCGGCTTCGGCAAGGATTGAGGGCGCAAAGGGTCGCCACCACTCACGGAATTTGACGGCGTTGTTCACGCGCTCAGTCATCTTCGGATCGCGCGGATCGGCCAGAATCGAGCGGTTTCCCAGCGCGCGCGGACCGAACTCCATGCGACCCTGAAACCAGCCGATGATTTTTCCGCGCGCGAGCAGGCAAGCCGCCGTGGCGGCGGGATTTTCGACGCGCTTGGCGCGGAGTTTGTAGGTCGCGAGCGTTTTCTCAATTTCGGCGTCCGAATATTCGTTGCCCAGTGAAGCGTGCCGCATTTTGCGGATGGGAAGCTCGCCGCCACGATCGAGATATGGAGCGAGCACTGCGCCGAGGCAGGCACCGTCGTCGCTCGCCGCAGGCTGAATGAAAAGCTCGTCGACGATGCCAGACGCCAGGATTTTTCCGTTTGCCTTCGAGTTGAGAGCGACTCCTCCTGCGAGACACAGGTTGCGCGATCCGGTGCGGGTAACTGCTTCGCGCGCGAGAGCGAGCATTGCGCGTTCGCAAGCGTCCTGAACGGCGTAAGCAATGTTTTTATCGCGCAGCTTGATTTCAGACTCAGGTTCGCGTGGCGGACCGAATCGCGTGGCGAGATGCGCGGCGGGCGAGGACGACTCGCCGAGGAGCTTGCGCATCGCGATGCGATACAGGAATTTATCCGACGCGATGAGTTCGCTGAGATCGACGCCAGGTTCGCCGTAAGGAGCGAGGCCCATGACTTTCCATTCATCACTGAAAGGCGTGAATCCGAGGAAGTGCGTGAATTGCGCGTAGAACAGGCCGAGAGAGTTGGGAAACGGGATCGTCCAGATGGGTTCGAGGCGGCCAGCTTTCCCGCGCCACAGTGACGTCGCTTCGTACGCTCCGCGGCCGTCGATGACGAGAACTGCGGCTTCGTCAAAGCCGGAATAAGCGTAGGCGCTGATGGCGTGAGCGAGATGGTGATCGACGAAGCGAAACTCAGCGTGCGTGCGGCCGAAGTTACGCTCGAACGGCTTGCGACCGCCCTGCTGCAGCGTGGCCGAGACGTAATCGCGGGCGAGCGTGAGGACGCCTGCGGAGGTGACAGGCAACTTGCCGGAGAGCATGCATTTCAGATCGTGGCGCACGAAAGCGCCGTAGGGCGGCCAACTGCAACAGACGAAGTCGAGAGCATCGGGGCGGACGCCGGCGAAATCGAGGCAAGCGCGAATCGCGAGCGCGGGGAAGCGCGCATCGTGCTTCACGCGGCTGAGGCGCTCCTCGGCGAGGGCGAATAGAATCTCCCCGTCGCGTGCGATACAGGCTGAGGAGTCATGCGTGTTCGCAAAATAATTAATGCCGAGGCCGATCAACGACCGGCCGGGCTGTCCTGCGCGCTGAAATCGAGCACCTGAGTAAGCCTTTCTCCCAAGGCCTCGGTGGAATGAGCGAACGCAATTTGCGTCCGCCGTTTGCGTTTCGGACTCGATGCCGGCTCGGCGAGCGCCCCTTCAATCGCACGAGCGAAAGTCGCGGGCGTGTCGCCGAAGTAGATCAGGTCCGAATACTCCGTGAGAGAGAGAACCGGAGTGGAAACGACAGGCAAGCCCGCCAAAAAGTAGTCGAACAGTTTCAAAGGGACACAGTGCAAATTCTTTTCATCGAAGTTGTCGTACGGCATCGCGCCTACGTTGAATCCCGCCACGTAGCGCGGCAGCTCCTCGGGCCGCGCCCATTCCATGCCGTGGACGTTCGCGAGCGGCAAAGCCGACGTATCACCGAAGCAAACGAAGTGCCAATCGGGATGAGCGGTGAGCACGGCGCGCACAAGCGGCAAATTCAGCCGCGCGTAGACGGGACCCAGGTACCCGAGGCGCGGGTGTGGAATTTTGTCGAACGCGGGAGCGGACGACGCCGACGGCGCTTGTGCCGTTGCCGCTTTGTTGCCCTCGATATGGATCGACTGCGGAATCGATTCGATTTTGTCGCCATACTGAGCGCGGAGTTTGGCGTAGACGGTCTTGGGGATAACGAGTGTGAGATCGGAGATCTCGATCAGCGCGTACTGATAGGGCTCTGGATAGTCCATGCAGAGGTGGACGAGCTTCGATCCGAGAGCGCGCATCTCGAGGCAAAGCGGCTCGAGCCCTTCGACGTGTGAGTAGATGAATACCGGTGCAGAGAGGCCGAGAACGCGGGATTGATCGTGAATCTGGCGCGCGACGGATTTCCATTGCGAATCGCGGAGCACGGGGAGGTTCTTGAATTTTTCGCCGAGGTATTCGGGAGTAAAGGCGTGGACGCCCGGCGCGACTTCGCGGACGGCGGTATCGGGCTTGCGGAAACGCGAGACAGGCATGCCGCAGTAGAGGACTCGCCAGCCGCGCGATGCCAGAGCCAGGGCCGCGCGTTCGGGAACGTTGAAGGTGTCCCAGTTCCAGGAGGAGAAGACGATGGCGTCGGGCATGAGCGTCAGGCGGCGCGGCGGGATTGGATGGGCATCGGTGGAAGCCTAGACGGGCGATGATGGAAGTGTCAACGGCGGGATTTGCAATACCTAGGAGTTTGTTCGGTCCGCGTCACTGGATCGCGCAGGGAAGGAGCGCACGAGCTCGACTGTTGTTAACGGTTCTGCGTGCGCGATTTTTGAGCGGAAGCGCCTTAGGTTTTTGCGATAGTACCAATCGCGGAGCTTCTCGAACGTTTCTCCAGGCACGGCATACGCGATTGTTCCGACGAGTCCCTTGAACACGAAATAGGACCAGCTGGCCTTGCCGACTTTGGCACGGAAGTCTCGGAATTCAACTGAAGCATTCTGACGACGGCTCCCAGCGCCGCAGCTCGACCTAAGGCGGTCGGCTTCAATTCTGTAGGACTCGAGCATGACCTGCGCCACATCGTTCGGAATTCCGAAGTCTTTCAGGCGAGAATCCAGGAAGTCCGCAGTGAGTGAGAGCATTTTGGCTTTGCGCAAAATCTTCGTGTTATCACGAAACGAG
>JBEKJW010000098.1:0-14955 GCA_050011035.1 Candidatus Acidiferrales bacterium | reverse complement strand
CGCATGAACGCCAACCTCATCGACGGCAAGCGCCGCAAACGCATCGCTGCCGGCAGCGGCACCTCGGTCCAGGAAGTGAACCAGGTCCTCAAGCAATACGCCGACATGAAAAAAATGATGAAGCAGTACGGCGCGCTGGCCCGCACCAAGATGCGCGGCCTTGGAAAATTCGCCGGCCTCAAGGGCGGCAACAACTAGCTCGCTCCCATGCCTGCCTCACCTTACGTTCACGACCTCCGCGCCAAAATCGGCAACGGCCTGCTAATGCTATCTTCGGTCACCGCGATGCTCTTCGACGAGCAGCGTCGCCTCCTCGTCGTGCGCGACGCGAACACTGGTAAGTGGATCACCCTCGGTGGCGCCGTCGATCCCGATGAATCTCCCAGCGACGCGATCGTCCGCGAATGCTGGGAGGAGCTCGGCATCGTCATCGAGCCCACCCGCCTGATGGGAGTCTTTGGCGGTCCCACCTTCCGTGTGAACTACGTCAACGGCGACACCGTCTCCTACGTGGTCTGCATGTTCGAGGTCCGAAAAGTATCCGGCGACCCAAAACCCGACAATCTGGAAATCTCCGACGTGAAGTACGTCACCCGCGAAGAAATGGCGAAGCTCTCAATGTCCGACGCCACTCGCGAGATGTTCGAGCATGCTTTCGAGTTCAACGGGAAGCCCTACTTCTCCCAGGTCATCTGGCAGCCGCCTTCGAACCTCCCAAAATCCGGCTGAAAACCGCCAAATACCGATTGGTGAAGTACAACCGCTCCGCTATACTGGTTTGATTCGATTTGAGGAGGATGTAAGCAGTGTTGACCATTCGTTTGGCCCGCATCGGTAAGAAGAAGCACCCGTTCTACCGCGTCGTGGTCACTGAAAAGACCCGCCCGCGCAACGGTCGCTTCGTGGAAGTCGTGGGCACCTATGACCCGGCCAAGAAGCCTGCCGCCGTGGATCTGAACCGCGAGCGCGTGGACTACTGGATCGGCAAGGGCGCTCAACCCAGTGACACCGTCCGCAGTTTTCTCCGCAACCATAAGACTGCCTGACGCGTCCTTTTCCACAGCAACTTTTTATTGGAACCGGGGTTGAGTGAGCGGGGAAGTATGTCCAAACCCGCTCGTGCTCTTTCGCTCTGGAGGCGCTCATGAAGGAACTGGTTACAGATATCGCTAAAGCTCTAGTGGATCACCCCGACGAGGTTCAGGTTCGCGCTGTTGAAGGCGAGCAAGTTACTGTCCTCGAACTCCGCGTTGCCCCCGACGATCTCGGTAAAGTGATCGGTCGCCAGGGTCGCACGGCTAAGTCCATCCGTACGCTGCTTGGCGCTGCCGGGATGAAGCTGAAGAAACGCTTCACCCTGGAAATTCTGGAGTAACTCCAGACTTACCCGCCGCTCTGTCGTCCCCCCGGCGAGCTGCCTGAACCGCATTTGAATGGCAAATCAAGACCACTCTAACGGGATAACCGTCGCCCTCGTTGTCCGTCCGCACGGCATCCGCGGCGAGGTCGCCTGCGAGATCCTCACTGACTTTCCTGACCGCCTCAAAACCCTGAAGAGTGTCGAACTGTGGGATGGCAAGCGGCCCTCGCGCCGTGTCGCTGTGCGCAAATGTTGGCTTTCCCACAGTCGGGGAGGTCAGGCCATCTTCCACTTCGAAGGCGTTGATTCAATGGACGCCGCGAAGAAGCTGGTCGGCTACGAAGTTCAGGTTCAACATGACGAGCGCGTCACCCTTCCTGCAGACAGCCACTACATCTCCGATCTGGTTGGTTGCAAGGTGGTCGAACGCGGTGGCGCTGAGGTCGGCGTGGTAAAGGATGTCCAGACCACAGGCGAGACCATCATCGGCACGCCGATCCTGGAAGTCGCCGCAACGGACGGCTCGGAGCTCCTGATTCCCTTGGCTCAAGACATCTGCGTTAACGTCGACACCGCCAGGCGCGTGATCGAAGTCGTGCTGCCCGAAGGCCTGCTCGACGTCAATCGCACATGACGCAGCGCTGCATGGCGCTCGCGCCTGCGATACGATAACCACCAATGCGTTTCGACATCATCACGATCTTCCCCGAGTTCTTCACGGGTCCGCTCGACTACGGAATCGTTCGCCGCGCGCGCGAAACGAACCTGATCAACGCAAACGTGCACGACCTCCGCGCTTTCACGCGCGATCGCCATCGCACCGTCGACGACCGCCCCTTCGGAGGTGGGGAAGGCATGGTGATGAAGTGCGAGCCGCTCTTCGAAGCGGTTGAATCGCTCGTTCCGCCTGAAACGCACACATCTCCTGAGTTCGCAAACACAGCGGTTGTGCTTCTGTCCGCCGCGGGCAAGCTGTTTCGCCAAGCCACCGCGCGGCGGTTCGCGAAGCTCGATCGCGTCGTATTGATCTGCGGCCGCTACGAAGGCGTCGACGAACGTGTGGCGCAACATCTTGCCACCGACGAAATCTCCATCGGCGACTACGTGCTGTCCGGCGGTGAACTCGCCGCCGCGCTGATCCTCGATTCGGTCACGCGGCTTATTCCCGGCGCGGTCGGAAACGCTGATTCGACGGTCAACGAGTCCTTCAGTGCAGCCTCAGCAGCTGGTTCCGACGACGTGCTGCCCGCCATTTCAGCCAGCCACTCATCCTCGAACGGAGCGCACGGCATCCTCGACTATCCGCACTACACCCGCCCGCCTTCCTTCCGCGGATGGGATGTGCCCGAAGTTCTTCTCAGCGGCAATCATGAACAAATCCGTCGATGGCGCGAGGAACGCGCGCTGGAAAAGACGCGCCGCAATCGCCCCGACCTGCTTGGCTAAGCCCCGTCTGTGTTACATTTCTGCTAGTCAGAAAGCCCGAGTTTCGGTAGAATAAGAGTTTGTCCGTCGTCGCTGGCCCCACCTGAGCGGGTCTGCCTGGAAAATAGAATCATGAATCCGATCGTGCACAAATCGCAGCAGTCCCAACTTCGCAAGGATCTCCCGAACTTCCGTCCGGGCGATACCGTCAAGATTAACGTCCGCCTGAAAGAAGGCGAGGGCGATAAGGAACGCATCCAGCCGTTCGAAGGCGTGGTTATGAGCCGCCGCGGCGAGCTGTCCGGCGAATCGTTCACCGTGCGCCGCGTGAGTTTCGGTATCGGTGTGGAACGCATCTTCCCGGTGCACTCACCAATGATCAGTTCGATCGAGATCGTGCGTGCCGGCCGCGTGCGCCGCGCCAAGCTGAACTACCTCCGCAAGCGCAAGGGCAAGGCCGCCCGCATCAAGCGCGTTGAGACGCCGGCTGGCGGCTCGCAGTAACAACAACCAATTTCCCTTCGCAAAGGCCCGCTTCGGAAATTCCGGAGCGGGCTTTTTTATTTTCCACAACTCACGGCGATTTATTCAGCACATCGCTCGCTTGTTCGAAATTGAGTCTGCGTTCGTGTGCTAAAATCGCGAGCCGATGGGGAGACTTTGCTCGTCGCGATATGAACGCGAAGCGCGCCAGAGTGGCTGGATGCGCATCGCCGGCCTCGATGAAGCGGGACGCGGATCGTTATTTGGTCCTGTCGTCGCCGCGGCGGTAATTCTGAATCCGAAACGGCGCATCGTCGGCCTCGACGATTCCAAAAAGCTCACTCCCGACCGCCGCAGAGAACTTTTCCCCCGCATCTGCGAACACGCGCTCGCCTGGGCCATCGCCGAAATTGACGCCGCCCGCATCGACGCCTGGAACATCTACCAAGCCAGCCGCCAAGCCATGCTGGCTGCCGTCTCGCAACTTTCCCCGCTGCCCGATTACCTGCTTCTCGACGCTATCGAGATCGATCTACCCATCGAACAGAAAGCACTAATCCACGGCGATGCTCGCTCGGTGTCGATTGCCGCGGCTTCCATACTGGCCAAGGTCGAGCGTGACCGCCGGATGGCCGAGTTCGACGAGATGTACCCGCAATACGGGCTGGCGCAGCACAAGGGCTACGGCACGCCCGAACACCTCGACGCTCTACGGCGCTACGGCCCAACGCCGCTGCATCGGTTTTCCTACGCTCCCGTCAAGGATGCTCGCTGCTGGGCTGCCCAGGCCACGCAAGACACCCTGCCTCTCGCCGATTCGCCCGAAGCGATGCCGAGCTAAATCGGCCGTAGTGGACGCCAGTCCGACCGCCGAGTATCCGAACGCGTGTCCTCAAAGAGACACCTCTCGCGTTCGTAGCTGCTGTTATCGTCTTTGGCACTCCTGTCCTCCCCGCGCGTTGCTCCTTCATTTTGCTGGGTGCTAACCTTCCGTTCTAAGCCGAATTTGGGGGCTCTGGTGTCGCTCGTATCGCACGGGGGCGGGCGGCCGATAAAGTAATCATGGCGTTCAACAAAAGCAAAGCTCTTGAGAATGCGCTGAAGTTTCTCAATCAGGGGAAAGTTCCCCAGGCGATTGCGGAATATCAGCTGATTCTTCGCGCCGACCCGCGCGATCAGGCGACCCTGATGACGGTGGGCGACCTCTTCGCTCGCCAGGGCGACATGCCGCACGCCATCGAGTACTTCGAGCGGCTGGCCCAGGTATACCTGGGCGACGGCTTCAACAGCAAGGCCATCGCCATTTATAAGAAGATTGCGAAGCTGGCGCCGAACGAACTCGCGCCGCTCGAACGGCTCGCCGACCTTTACGTTCAGCAAGGCGTACTCAGCGAAGCTCGTCCCCTTTTCCTGCAGATTGCCGAAGCTCACCTGAAGGCCAACCACGCGCAGAGGGCCGTTGAAGTCCTACACCGCCTGCTTGACGTGGAACCTGAAAACCAGCGCGTGCAGATGCGCTTGGCTGAGCTGTACGGCATGATGGGCCAGAAGAAGGAAGCCGCGCAGACTTACCTCAATTACGCCCAGCGACTCTTCGAACGCGGCGAAGCCGACGAAGCCGAAAAGCTCGTCGAGCGATCGCTGGAAATGGATCAGACGAACCCGGCTGCCCTGCTGCTGAAGGCTCGTTCACTGGCGCAGATCGAGAAGCTAGAACCCGCGATCGCCACACTGAACAGCCACCCGGAAGCGGGCAATGGCGGAGAAGTCACCACTCTCCTCGTCGAATTGGAATTGCGCGCCGGAAAACCGGAGCAGGCCGCGCAGCGCGCGCGCCGGTTGATGTCTGCGTCACCGCAGAACTACGTTCTTCTTTATCAGGTCGCCGAAGCATTGATTGAAAATGGCCACGCGGACACCGCGCTCCCGATTCTTGGTGAACTGCGCGCACCGATGGTCGAACACGGCGCGCAAGAGAATTACCTGAAATCGCTCTCCGCAGCCTGCACCGCGCTGCCGGGACGTACCGATGCGCTCGAACATCTTGTCGATTTCTGCCGTCACGCCAGCCAGCCCTTCCACCTGAATACGGCTCTCGGCCAGCTTTCCGATGCGTATGCCGCGCAGGACGATTTCACACGCGCTGAGCAGGCGCTGGTCGAACTGGTTGAACGTAATAAGAATGATGAACGTCTCGTCGAGCGACTGAATCAGCTGCGCGCCCGCACCGGCGGCAGCCCCGTTCCAGAGGCGCCCGCTGCAGCGGAACCCGCGACATCGGAACCCGAATCACGCTTCGAAGAACGAACAGCTGCGCCGGTGGCCGCTGCGCCGGAAGAAGTCTTCGACGATGAAACGCAGCAATACATCGCCCAAGCTCTTACCGACGTCGATCTTTTCTCGAGCTACGGCCTCACGCAAAAGGCGACGCATCTGCTCGAAAACGTCCTGCAGAAGGCGCCGCGCCATACGCCGACGCTCGAGCGTCTGCTCGACCTCTATCTCGGTGCCGGAAACGATCGCAGAACGGCGGAATTGGCTTCGCAGCTCGATCAGATTCATCGCGAGCGCGGCGACATCCCGAACGCCGATCGTTTTGCAGAGCTGACGCGGCGTTACTCGAAGGTTGCCGGAATTTCCGCAGCCGATCTGCCGCAAGTTGCCCCTGCGCCCGCGCCTGTTGAAGCTGCCGCGCCTCCGGCCGTCGAGCCCCAGGCATCGGTCGCCGCTCCAGCGATCGAAGAACCGGTAGCGGCGGCCGACGAACCGCCGACGTTCGAAATCGAATCTGCGCCAGCCGAAGTTGCCGCGGAACCGCCTGCATTCGAATTTGCACCCGCACCTGTGCGGCAAACCGCACCGCCGCCTCCAGCACCCGCAAAGCCCGCTGCAGTGCCGATAGAATTCGAAGTCCCGCTGGTCAGTCTCGAGGAAGATGCCGCTGTACATGTTCCCGAGCCCGTGGCGGAAGAGCCGGCGACCGTCGAAGTCAGCGCGGAAAGCACCGAAGAACTCGATTTGTCCGACGAATGGGATTCGATTGCAAGTGAGACCGCACAGGCCGAAGTTGCCGAACCGTTTGCGACGAGCGCCGATCTCGATCCGGTCGTAGAGCCCGAGACTCTGGCGATCGAGGAACCCGTCGCGTCCGCGCATGCGGAAGCAAGTCCCGCGTTAGATGAGGAGCCCGAACCCGCGCCGAAGTTCGAAACGTTTCACATCGAAGACAATCTCGCTCAGAGCGATTTGCTTGCGGAGACGGCTACCGAAGCTTCGGCCTACACCGAAGAAATTCAGTCAACCAGCGAAGACGCTCAACCTGAATTCACAGTCTCCGCCGAAGCGGCCGCCGAACCGAGCGACGTAATTCCCGCGCAAGCTCCCATGGAGATTCCGCAGACAGTTTCTGCGGAAGAACTTGCCGCGATTTTCGAAACGCCAGTTCCGCCGCTAGCCTCTGCTGAACCGGTCGAAGAACCCGTTGCCGCCGGCCAAGCGCAATCTGCGCCTGCGGAAGCGAGCGAATTCGAACTCGAGCTGACGCCCGAGGCTGCGCCCACGCCTGCCGCCAGCGGTCCGGCGAATACGGACGACTTCATCAGCGAACTCGTCGCCGAGCTCGAAGAAATCGACGGTCCTGAAATTCAGCCACCGGTTGCAGCGAAGTCCGCCGAAACCGTGGGCGAGCCGGAAAAGGTTCACGAGCGGCTCGCGGATGTTTTTGCTTCGACCACGCCATTACCGGTGGCCGCGGCGAATACGCCTGCTCCCGTCGCTGTGAACGGAACTGCAAAGGCGGCGGCATCCGCTGAAGTGCCCGCGCCCACGGCGGAGGATCTCAACCAGCTGGCCGAAGTTTTCCAGGAATTCCGCACCGAACTCGGCGAAATGGGCGACGAGGACGAAGATCTCGAAACGCACTACAACCTCGGCATCGCTTATCGCGAAATGGGATTGCTGGACGAAGCGATCGCCGAATTCCAGAAGGTCGCGAAGGCAGTGCAGAAGGGGAAGCCGTTCCCCTACATGATGAATTGCTCGACGCTCCTCGGCCTCACGTTCATGGACAAAGGCGAGCCGAAGATCGCTTCGCTGTGGTATCAGCGCGCGCTGGAAACTCCGGGCCTCGAAGAAGAATCGATCCTCGCGCTGCGCTACGACCTTGGCGCGGCGCTCGAAGCAGCGGGCGAATCGAAAGCCGCGCTCGATACGTTCCGAAACGTATACGCGATGAACATCGACTATCGCGACGTTGCCGACCGCATCGCGACGATGTCCAAGCGCTAACCCTGTTGCAGCCTCCGCCTGAATCTCACATAATCGAATAAGATGACCCGCACGTTGCGAATCGCCCTGCTCCTGCTCTGGGTTGAGCTCGGCATCCTCCTGATCCTCCTGCCTTGGAGCGACTGGTGGAACGTCAATTATTTCCTTCGATACAGCGGCTTCTCCATGCTGATCCAAAACGCCTATGTGCGCGGGGCTATTTCCGGCCTCGGCATTATCAACGTGCTTCTGGCAGTCCAAAGTTTCCGCAACCGGACGCTCCCCGTTGCAGCCCGCACCTGAAAAACCGATCGTTTGTTACGTAACGGACCGAAGCGCTTTTTCTGCGGAGACGTGTGTTCGCAGCGTGCTGGAACGGATTGGTGTGGCAGCTGAGGCCGGCGCTGATTGGGTTCAGATCCGCGAGAAGGATCTGGGCGCGAGGTTTTTGCTAGGGCTCGTGCGCGATGCGATTGATGTAGCGCGGCGCGTTTCGCGCGGGCGCACGCGAGTGATAGTGAATGACCGGCTCGATGTCGCCATTGCGGAGGGCGCGTTCGGAGTGCATCTGGGTCACGCCTCGGTACCGGTGCGGGAAGCGATTCGTTGGTGCCGCGATGGAGGCGCGCCGAAAGAATTTGTGGTCGGAGTTTCTTGCCATAGTCTCGACGATGCGCGCGCTTCCGAAGCAGCGGGCGCGGACTACGTGTTTTTCGGGCCAGTCTTCGATTCGCCTTCGAAGCGTGAGTTTGGATCGCCGCAGGGCGTCGAAAAACTGCGCGAGGTAACGCGGGCGCTGCGAATCCCTGTGATCGCGATTGGCGGCGTCGACGTCAATAGTTCGAACGAATGCTTGATAGCGGGAGCGAGGGGCGTGGCGGCGATTCGGCAATTCCAGGATTCGGTTGCCGCCGATCTTGCGCGGAAGTTCGTCGAGGCCGTGCATCGCGGAATCTGAAGCGGACGGGGAAAATGCAGAAGTTAGAAGTCGAGAGAAACTAAGCGCTGAGCCAACGCCCCACCGGCTGCAGGCTCTCGTTGTGATCGCAGATCACCTTGATCACGGCCGTGACGGGGATGGCGAGGAGCAGGCCTACGCCGCCCCAGAGAAACCCAAAGAACAAAAGAGAGACGGTGAGCGCCAGTGCGTTCAGACGAACGCGCCAGCCCACCAACGCGGGCACGAGCAGGTTATTCGCGACGAAGTGAAACAACGTCAGCATTGTAAAAATGCCGATGAACGGGCCGGGCGTATTGAATTTCTTCAGTCCAATCAGCACCGGCGGCATCCACGAAAGGACCACGCCGAGGTAGGGAACCAGGTTCAACAGACCGGAAACGAGCGCGAGAAGGAATGGAAATTCCAGACCCATGGCCCAAAAGAAGAGCCAGCTCGCGATCACGAGAATCAGTCCGACCAGCGCCGTACCAACTACGTAGCTCCGCAGAACCTGAGTTACGTCAGAGAGCGTTTCTTTCACGTCCGTTCGCCGCGTCGCCGGAAACAGCTGCATGGTGGCATGCCAGACCTGGCGTTTCGCCGCGAGCATGAAGAAAAGAAGGAATGGAACGAACGTGGCCGCGAGAATCACTTCATACAGACCGCTGAATTTCGCGACGATTGCGTCGCGGACCGGGTGCGTTTCAGGACCCTGCACGTGCTGCGCGGTGGGTTCGGAGCCAGGCTCGATCTCCGAAACGTGCTTTTCAAATGACTCCATCCGCGATTCCACCACGCTTGCCACTGCCCGCAGCGGCTTCCGATAGAGCGGCCAATCGCGACCGAACTGATCGATGCGTACGACCAGCGCCCAGGTGGTCACCAGAATCGCGCCAATCGTGACCAGCACCACGATCAACGCGCCCAACGAGCGGGGGACGTGCCAGTCTTCGAGCCACGTAACGACGGGATCGAGAAAGTAGGCAAGCAGCACGGCGACGAGCAGCGTCACCAGCACTGAGGAGGCCCAGTAGCAGAACGCAATCACAATCCCAGCGGCGATGATCCGCCCACTGGTTGAATTTGCGCTGATTACTCGGGTTTCTTCCACCGGCATCGCCGTAACGATACCATACCCTTTGTCCGCGATGGATACGTGTGTGCTCCCGAATACACGGGCTTGCGAGCAGCTTCGGCAGTCGGGTGGTTAACGGTTAACGGCTTCGCGCGAGTCCCTGGGCTGGTCAGCGGCGTGGCCGAGCGCGGAATGATAGGATGGAGTGCTCGCGATTGCGCGCGAGTGAAACCGTAGACATGCCGAAACAACTATTTGGTACCGATGGAATTCGCGGCGTACCGGGCGAATATCCGCTTGATGACGCGACGCTCGATCGCGTCGGCATGGCGCTGGGTACATATTTGCAAACGCACGGTGGTGGCACGAAGCCGCGCGTACTGATTGGGCGCGACACGCGCGAGTCCGGCCCCCACATCACCGAGCGTATCGCGCGAGGATTGACAGCGGCAGGTGCTGAGCCTGTTTCCGCCGGCGTCGTTACGACGCCCGGCGTTGCGTGGCTCGTGAGCCGTGAAGATTTCGCCGCGGGCGTGGTGATTTCTGCGTCGCACAATCCTTACCACGACAATGGAGTGAAGCTGATCTCGTCGATCGGGATGAAATTTCCGGACGCCGAGGAGGCGGAGATCGAATCGTTGATTCTTAATCCTGGTGCGGCAAGCGTCGGAGGGAGTGCGGTGCGGCTCGAGGATAATGAAGCGATCGACGACGACTACCTGGCCGGATTGCGCGAAACGGTCGTGCCGGGTGCCAAGCTTGCGGGAATGAAGATCGTTCTCGATTGCGCGAACGGAGCCGCCAGCAAACTCGCGCCGAAGCTATTTCGATCGCTGGGCGCGGACGTGATCGCGATTCACAACACGCCCGACGGGAAGAACATCAACGCTGGTTGCGGCTCGCTGCATCCGGAAGAGATGCAGAGGCGCGTCAAGGAGTCCGGCGCTGCGCTCGGCGTGGCATTCGATGGCGACGCGGACCGCGCGCTTTTCGCCAGCACTTCGGGCACATTGGTGAACGGCGATGGCGTGCTGCTGGTTCTCGGTCGCTACATGAAGGCGCAGAAGAAATTGAACGGCAACGTGATCGTCGGCACGACGATGGCGAATCTGGGGCTGGAACGCGCGCTCGAGAATTCCGGGCTGAGCTTCGTGCGAACCGCGGTGGGCGACCGATACGTACTGGAAGAAATGCAGCGGATCGGCGCGAACCTCGGCGGAGAACAGTCTGGCCATATCCTGCTGCTCGACGACGCGACCACGGGAGATGGAATGCTTACGGCGATCAAAATCGCGTCAGTCGTGTCGATCTACGGATCACTCGATTCGCTTGTGGCGGACCTGAAGAATTTCCCCCAACAAATTGTGAACGTGAAGGTGAAGTCGAAGCCGCCGCTGGATTCCCTGCCTGAAGTTTGGCGGCGATTTACCGAAGCCGAAAAAACTCTCGGAAAGTCTGGCCGCGTCGTGCTGCGCTATTCCGGGACCGAGCCGCTTGCACGCGTGATGGTCGAAGCGGAGCACGATTCCGACGTCCACCACTGGACAAAAACGCTCGCTGACGCGCTCCGCGAATCCATCGGCGCTTAATTACGGTTCTGAGCCCCAGCCGCATCCTGCTGATAATGCTAACCTTGCAACGGATTCAACCCTCCTAGTCCATTCGCGTCAAACAATCTGACATTTGGCCGGGAACTTTTGGGACGCCCGCGACATTGCACGAGTGTGAGCCGCTCAGTGTGAGGCGTTGCAAGAAACGGCGACGACAACGTTCTAAGAAGCGATGACCACCGACGAACAACTCATTGTCGCGTTCCAGCGCGGTGACCGCGACGCATTCACCGAATTATTCGAGCGATATCGCCAGCCGGTCTACGCATTCTTCCGGCGGCGGCTCTCGCATCCTGCGCGCGCCGAAGAACTCACGCAGGAGTGTTTCGTCGCGCTGATCGAAAACGCGAAGCGCTACGAGCCGCGCGCGAGTTTCCGAAGTTATCTGTACGGCATCGCGATGAAGCTCGTGTTGGCGGAGAGGCGCAAGGCAGGACGTGAAGTGGCGGAGAACGAAAAACTCGATGCACGTAGCGATCCTGCCGGTGCTGATCCGTCACCCGAGTCGGCGATCTGGGTGCGAGACGCCCTCGCCAAGCTGGACGACTCCGCACGGGAAGTTCTGATGCTTCGAGAGTACGAGCAACTGAGTTATCTGGAAATCGGAACGCTGATGCAAATGTCGGTAAACACGGTACGTTCGCGACTCTTTCGCGCGCGCGCGGCGTTGAAGGAACAACTGAGGTCGGTCAAAGTTTGACTGGAAAATATATGAGTAATTCTCTCCTACACGCGTTTGAAGCCGAAGAAGTGATGGCGTATCTGGACGGCGCGCTCGAAGCGGAGCGTGCGGCAGCGCTGGCAGCGCATCTCGACAGTTGCGTCGAATGCCAGGCGCTGGCGAAGAGCTTCCGCCGACTCACCGACCGGATGATGAGTTTCGAGGTCGAGCCGGCGCCAAATTCGGTGAACGATGCCGTTTTGACGGCGCTCGCAAAGCCTGCGGCGACGGCACCCATGATCGCTAAGCCTGCGATTTGGAAGCGCTTTGACATCCGGAATTGGCCACTCGTGCAGCGCGTGCCGCGCAACTGGGCAACGATTGGGGGCCTGGCGTTCGCCGCACTAATTGCGTCGATGCTTGTGGTTCCGCGGCTCCATCGACGCGCCATGGACGCCGAGTCCGTGTCTCCCTATCTCCCGACGTCCTCGCAATTTGCGGCGGCACCGCGAGATGAGGCGAAACCGGAACCTCCTCCGCGCCCGCCGCAAGGGGCGTCGTCAGAAATTACAAGGGGCTATCAGGAGGCGCTTCTGCGCAAGGAAGAGGCGGCCCTCACGGAAAACCTAGAACGGTCGAGCGTCGACAAGTATGTCGCGACGGTCTCGGAATCTTCCGACGACCAGAGTGGCGAAAGCACACTCGCGGTGCCTGACGTGAAAGGCCCCATGATCGAGCAGAGCGTATCGCTCCACATCGTGCCCTCGAACTATGACGACGCGAGCACGGCCATCGAGAAGATGGCGGCGGCACACGGCGGCTACGTCGGGAATCTAACGGCTTCGGCGCAAACCGGTTCGGCGCGCGATATTTCGGTGGAGCTTCGTATACCCGCCAAGCAGGCTGACGCGTTCATCGCCGACGTCCGAAAACTTGGCAAGGTAGTTGATGAGAGCCGCACAGCCGAAGAAGTGACCGCCGAGTACGTCGACCTGCAGGCTCGTCTCAAAGCCTCCAAGGCGGCCGAGCAGCGCCTGGTCGAACTACTCGGCAACCGCACCGGCAAGCTATCGGACGTGCTCGAGGTCGAACGGGAGCTCGCCCGTGTCCGCAGCGAGATCGAAAGCATGCAGGGACAGAGCAACCTAATTCTGCACGAGGTGAACTACGCCACGGTCAAGGTCGAGCTCAGTGAGGAGTATCACGAGACGCTGCACTCCGACTCGATCCCCGCCAAGATTCGCAACGCCTTCGTTGGGGGCGTGAAAAATCTGGAGGACGGGATCGTAGGAGCCATTATCTTCGTCCTCGAAGACGGCCTCTCGCTCGCGTTCTGGGCTGCAGTTATCCTGGCGATAGCGTTGTTGGTCCGTAAACGGATACGGTCGCGCCGAGCGGCTTCAGCGGTCACTGCTACGGCAAAGTAAAGGAAAGTTTCTTCCAAAGACCATAGATATAACGATCCGATGTTTTCAGAAAGTGGAGAATTTCGACGGATATTCCTGAGTAGTTTGCTTGTCGTGGAGCTAAGTCATTTAATTTCAGAATGTAAACTGCCTAATAGAAAATACTTAGGCGTGGCACGTGAAGTGCAACTCTTCGCTTGGCTGTCTCATATCCCGGGGTGGGCCGGTTTCGCCGCGCTGAAACCGGATCTTAGGGGTAGAGCAATGGGGGTCCGACGGGACCCCCTCTTTTTTTGCGTGGAATCCTTCCAGAAGTTCCCGAAATACGAATCAATGTGAGACGGGCGCCTCGCTGCTAACGCAAGAAGACCCGTGCACCTGGTCGCAAAAGAAAAAGGGCGGCCCGAAAATCGAGCCGCCCTCAGAACCGGGATTAAGTTTTAGTCTAGCTGCAGCCGGACGTGCTGCCGCAGTTCGCGCACTTGTAGCAGCTACCATTGGGCGTCATGAGCATGCCGCACTCGGAGCAGGACGGTGCGTCATCGATCGCGGCGCGAGGACGAGTCGCCGGTTCCGGCTCCACGTACTTGGCCGTCGCCGCTTGAGGAGCAGCCGGCTTTGCTACTGCTTCAGGCGCCGCCGATTCCACCACAGACGCCGCTTCTGCTGTCTGAACAGGCGCGTCGTCAAGGTAGTCCGGCGAGATGAACTTCCCGCCGAGCCAGCGGCCGATGTAATCGACCACCGACTTCGCATAGCGGATGTTCGGATTGCCGGTGTAGCCCGAGGGTTCGAAGCGCGAGTTGACGAACTTATCTACGAGCGCACGCAACGGCACGCCGTACTGCAACGCGATCGAAACCGACAGCGCGAAGGCGTCCATGATCCCGGACAGCGTGGAGCCTTCCTTCGCCATCTTGATGAAGATCTCGCCGGGGGCCCCGTCTTCGTACTTTCCGACGGTGAGATAGCCTTCGTGGCCGCCAATCGAGAACTTGTGGGTGATCGAATCGCGCTCGTTCGGTAGCTTGCGGCGACGCGTGCGGATGAAGAGTTCCTGTTGCTCGGGCGAAGGCACTTCTACTTTAGCCGCCGCAGCAACGGGAACCTCAGCCGCCACGGTCGTGACGGCTTTGTCCTTATCCTTATCTTCCTTACTTGCAGCCGAAAGAGGCTGCGATCGCTTCGAGTTGTCGCGGTAGATGGCTACTGCCTTCAGGCCGTACTTCCACGATTCGGTGTAGGCCTGCATGATGTCTTCGACCGTCGATTCTTCCGGCATGTTGATCGTCTTGCTGATCGCACCGGAAAGGAACGGCTGCGCCGCGGCCATCATACGTAAGTGTCCGCGCCACGCGATCGACCGTCCGCCGCCCATCGGCGAGAGCGAGCAATCGAAAACCGCAAGATGCTCTTCCTTAAGGTGCGGAGCGCCTTCGATTTTGGCATTGGCGTCGATGTAGTCGACGATCTGAGACACCTGCTCGGGCGTGTAATCAAGATTCATCAGCGCTTGAGGCACGGAGTTGTTCACGATCTTGATCACGCCACCGCCGACGAGCCGCTTCTGCTTCACGAGAGCCAGGTCAGGCTCGATGCCAGTGGTATCGCAATCCATCATGAAGCCGATCGTACCGGTAGGGGCGAGCACCGAAACCTGCGAGTTCTTGTAGCCGAACTTTTCGCCGAGTGAGAGAGCGTCGTCCCAGGACTTTTGCGCGGCGCGCAG
>JBEKJW010000097.1:0-15437 GCA_050011035.1 Candidatus Acidiferrales bacterium | reverse complement strand
TGCAGAAGCGCCGCCGTGGCAATGAGCGCCCACCGATTCTGCCACCACCAGGTTTTGGCGATACGCCGATCTCGACTGCCTCTACGGCCCCAGCCGCTGCAGCGCCGGCGAAATCCACTGTCGATGCCAGCGCGAAACCCGCGGGGGCCAAGCCATGATCGACGTGACGACGCGACGCGCATACGCGAACCGTCCGTTGGCACTCGCGTTGGTCGCTGCAACACTGGCCTCCGTCTGCGCGTTCACCGCGACCGCACAAGAAAAGGCCGCACCGGCCGCGTCCGCATCATCGGCAGCTGCCGCTACGGCCGCTGTGAAACCTGCAGCACCGCCGAAACCATCCGCCGCCGTTCTCGCTGATCCGCTCCTGAAAGCCATGCGCGAAGAACTCGATCGTTCGCGCGAGCACTTGAAAATGGACAATGTGCCCGCGCCCTATTACATCGAGTACCGCCTCGCAGACGTCGAGCAGTACGACGTACTACGGCCCCGGCATCGGCGTCGTCGATTTCGCACCGCTCGACGAGGATGAACTCGCGCTTCGCCGCGAACTCTGGCTCACCACCGACCGCGCCTACAAAATTGCCAGCGAAGCGCTTGCCTCGAAAAAGGCGTTGCTCAGCCAGTTCACTGGCGACCCGCAGTACGAAGACTTCGCGAAGACCGAGCCGTTCGAATCGCTTCTTCCTTTCGTGAAGCTCAACGCCGAACCCGCGACGTGGAAGAAAGCTCTCATCGCGTCCACCGATCTCTACCGCACCGATCCGAAAATTCAGTCGTTGTCCGCTACGATGCGCTTCCGCGCCGTGAACCAATATCTGGTCAACACCGAAGGCACCAGCACGCGCCAGGGCTACGCGCTCTACTACATCGGCCTCGCCGGGGAAACGCAGGCGTCCGACGGCATGCAGCTCGGCCGCTCGCCCTACTACGTCGCCGCGAACACCACGGAACTTCCGTCGCCGGAAAAGCTCGTCGCCAATGCCAAGGAAATGCTCGCGACGCTCGCCACACTTCGCGACGCGCCCACTGTCGAAGAAGATTATCGCGGCCCGGTGTTGTTCTCGAACGACGCGTCCACGGACATTCTGCAAGCGATGGTCGGAGACAACGTGCTCGGCATTCGCCCCAAGCCGGGGGATTCGGCGCGGACGGCGGGAGACTTCTCGTCGAACTATAAGAGCCGCGTGCTGCCGAATTTCATGACTGTCACCGACGATCCCACCTTGAAGACGTTTAACGGCGTCACGCTGGTAGGGAACTACGTTTTCGACGATGAAGGCGTGCGTGTCGCGCCGGTCGAAGTGATCAAGGAAGGAATTCTCGCGAGCTATCTCGTCGGCCGGATGCCGATCCGTGATTTCCCGTCGTCGAACGGCCACGGTCGCGCCGCACCGGGCCAGCCGCCCACGCCGGAAATCGGCACGCTGATTTTCAAATCGAAAGACCCGATCTCCGCGGACGATCTGAAAGCCAAGCTGATCGCGATGTGCAAGGACGAAGGCAAGCCCTACGGCTACTATGTCGAAACTTTGTCCGGCACCACTCCGCGCCTTCTGTATCGCGTTTACGTCAGCGACGGCCACAAAGAGCTGGTGCGCGGCGGCGAGTTCAACGAACTCGACACACGCACTCTGCGCAGCAACCTCATCGCCGCGGGCAGCGACCCGCTGGTAAGCAACCGTGAAGGCGCCGTGCCCACGACCGTGATCGCGCCGTCGATTCTCTTCGATGAGCTCGAAGTGAAGCGCACCGACAAGAAAAACGCCAAGTTACCTGAATATCCCGCTCCAGACATCACCGGCACCAAGCAAGCCACTGCGGCTCGTCCGTCCACCGCACTCATTCCGCCTCAGGACGGTCGACGTGTTGGCAAAATGTTTCTGTGCCCTCCGCCTTTCTCCTTCTTTTGGTGACCCCTCATTTCGGCAACTGGTAGCGCAATCCGATTCGTCCCACTCTGGGAAGTCCAAGTTGTATCACCGGCGTCGCCGCCGTGGCGTAGCTTTCGTTAAACAAATTCTCCACCGCGCCAAAGACCGTTACGCCGTGCCCGAGCGTCCGCGCGATCTGCGCATCGAACACGAAATAACTGCCGAGCGGATACATGTTCTGATCGTCGTCGTACTGTTTGCCGATCGCGCGCCCCGCCACGGAAATTTCAAACAACTTTGGATTCGCGTACCGCCCCTGGAACGTGAAGGAATTGTGCGGCACCTGCGCGACCCACAACCCCACCAGCGAAACGCCACCGGCCGGCGCCGGGTAGGAGCTGACTTTCGTGTCGACGTACTGATACCCCGTGGTAAGCAGAAGATCGCGCGTGATATGCAGCGTCGTGTCGATCTCAAATCCCGGCGCGTTGGTCCGCCCCAGGTTTTCTTTCTCCGTCGTGATCAACGTCGGCGTCGAGGAAAGCGTCACATTCGCGATCGGATTCACGATCTGGTTGTAGAACACTGACCCGCGCACCTCGAGCCGGTGGTTCCATCCGCTCACCGTCACACCCGCTTCGCCACCGCTGAGCCGCTCCGCCACAAGGTCCGGATTCGACTCGATGATTTTGTTTCCCACGCGCGAGGTGCGGTACAGCTCGTTCAACGTGGGTGCGCGAAACGCGCGATACGCCGAAAACGTCCACGAAACATTCGAATTAATCTGGTTCACCAAGGTCAGCCGCGGGCTGAATGCCGTCTCCGACCGGTCCATGTAATACGTCGACACCGGTGGCCCGGGGGCCGACGGCGGCGCGTATGCGATCGACGACGCGTCGTAGTTTGTCCAGTTGTCCACGCGCGCGCTCAGCGTCAACAGCCAGCGCGGCGCGAGTTGAATCATGTCTTCGCCGAATACGCCGATCGTCCGCTGCTTGCCGCCGGCCGACGTCGCGCCATTCGGCACCGTCACGCCCATGTACTTGTGATCCTGGCTGGCGCCGAGATTTTCCGAATCGTCGATGCCGGCCACGATCGTTTGCCGCTTCGCGATTTGCACCGACCATACCGCCGAACTTCCCAGCCCCTGCGCGGGCACCGTCTGCAAATCCGTCAACGATTCGCTGTCGCGATCCTGTGCCACCGACGACAAGCCCTGGTGATACGTCTGCACGTCCGCGAAGAACCGCAGCGCGAGCGAGCCCCACTTGCCCATGCCGATATTTGCGCCCAGCACGCCTTCGCCCAGCACGGTGCTGTTGGTTTGATCCGGCGTGCCGTTCGCGCGCTCTTCGTTCAGGTACGAGCCGCTCGCGAAAATGATGGAGTTCGCGCCGATCTTGCGGCCGATCGTGGCATCCACAGTGCCGTGATCGCCGCCCGCGCGCGTATCCACGGTGCCGCGCAGCGACTCGGGAGTGAGAATGTAGCCGTCGGTGTTGAAATATTCTCCCGCGATACTTCCGGTCCAGCCGTGCGTTTCGCCGCCGGCCCACGTGGAAAACTGCGGTGTATTTTGATTTCCGTACGAGGTTTCGAATGTGAATCCGGAGGGATTCGTCGGCTTGGTCAAAATCTGCACCACGCCTCCCAGCGCATCACTCCCATACAGGCTCGATGATCCTTCCTGTGCGATCTCCACTGACGCGATCGATTCCAGCGGCACTCGATCCCAATAGACCCACCCTCCGAAGGGATCGTTCAGCGGAATGCCATCTACCAGCACCAAAGCGCGGCTCGTGGAATCCGCACCGAGCCCGCGCAGTGAAACGCCCTGTGTCGTGGGGTTCGCGGTCCGGCTGCTCGACCGCCGAAACAGGCTGAAGCCCGGCACCTGGCGCAGGTCATCGTCGAGCATCAACGCCGGAGTCGCCTGCAAATCCTCGTGGGTCAGCTCCACGTTACTGGCGGGCACATCCGAAAGAAGCGTCGCGGCGCGATTCGCCGTGACGGTCACGCGCTGGTTCACCGTGCTTGGTACCAGTGAGATCTCAAGGTGCACGGCCGCGCCGTTCGCGCTCGACCACGGCTTTGATGCCGTCTGGAAGCCGTCCAGCGTCACCACGACGGTGCCCGAAGTCTCAGTCACGCCGTCGAAGACGAATCCGCCGCTCGTGTCGGTCGTCGTCTTTCGATCCACGGTTCCGGCGTGCAACTCCACGCTTGCGCCCTGGACTGCCGCACCTGACGAATCCCGGACCACCCCGTCCACCCGCGCGCCCTGCGCATACGCCGCATCCACACACCCGGCCGCCAGCCACAGGAGAACCACGCCCAGCATCCGAAGAAGGCTGAGCGAGGGCCCGACGCCTACGGCGCGCACAAGGACTCGCAATTTCATCCAGTTTGGGAGGGACTGCCGATCCCGATCGCTGCGACCTAGTATCCTATATCCCCGAAACGCCGTGCGAGATTGAAAAACAGCCTTCGCACCGAAATGAACCCACCGTGGGCAGTGTGCTATCGTGTGGAGCGATTTCCTGGGAGGATTTTCATGGATACGGTGGCGCAGCGCCGCAGCGACCGCGTGACGCTGACGTTGCTTTTGCAGGCTTCGGGCAAGGATGCCACCGGCGCGGAATTCGAGATGCCGAGCCGGACGCTGCAGATCAACCTGCGTGGCGCAGTGCTCCTGCTGGATCGAGAGTTGACGCCCGAGCAGCGCATCCATATTAAGCGCCAGGCGCAGGCCGAAGCCCACCGCGAGGCGGACGTCCGCGTCGTCGGCAAGTTCGGCCTCCAGAAAGAAGGGTATCTGTACGGCGTCGAAATCGTCGATCCCGAAAGCGACTTGTGGGGCATCGAATTTCCGCCGATCGCGCAATCGACGGAAGCCGTCGCGCGCATGCTGCTCGAATGCAGCTACTGCAAGTCGCGCGAAGTGGTTTACCTGAACGAACTCGAGCTGCGCGGCTTCGAATCGAACCGCGGCATCGCTCGGCGCTGCAAGACTTGCTCGGTGCCGTCGATCTGGACGCAGGCGCCGCACGAAGACGAAAAGAAGATCGCCGCGCGCACCGTTCGCCGCAGCCGTGGGAACGGCGTCGAACAGATCCCCGAGGGCGGCGACCAGCGCGAGCGCGAACGCATCCGCTTCAAGACTCGGCTCACGTCCTGTATCCGGCAGCATGGTGCGGACGACGAACTGGCCGTCTGCGAGGATATCTCGCCGATTGGCATGTGCTTCCGCAGCAAGCGCCTGTACGAGTCGCAGACGCCGATCGACGTTGCTGTGCCGTACTCCCCAGACTCGGCGAACATCTTCATGCCCGCCAAAGTGGTTTACTCTGAGCCGGTGCCCAAGGCCGGCCTGTTCCGCCACGGCGTGGAGTACCGCCGCATCGGCATCGCTCCAAAAGCCGAAGAAGCCTCCTAGACCGCGCCAAAATTCGTGTGATTTTGTTGCGATTAGAACGGGTGTCGGTTGTTTGTTTTGTGTGGTTTACGGCGATTTCTAATCGGATCCAGTTGCGATTAGAAATGTGTTCCATCGCTGGTTTGCGGAAGATACGTAGGTAGAAGTACGGATGAAGGGCTGGGGCGCGGTGCCGTGTTATGCCGGGGGCGGTGCGTCCGGCGCCGAAGAGTGAAGCGGCGCGTGGCATGCGGGTTCGTTGTGAGGTGTTTATTTGTCCCCGACGTACGTTACCACACTAGTTAACTGAAGTAAAGATAAAATGAATTTCAAAATGGGAATACGGCGGCACGCTTAGCGACCCGACGGGACGGTGAGGTCGGGCAAAGCCCGCTGTAGCTTAGACACGAAAGTCTAAGCTACACGCGCTGCGCGCGCTTGAAGCAAGACCGTTAGACGGCGACGGGTTGATGGTGCATTGAGATGTTCAGGTGGACTTTGCCGTGGGGCGTTTCGAAGCAGACGATGCTGGCTTCGGTATCGTGTCCGGCCTTTTCGCACTGAGCAACGGTCAACGCTTCGGGCGGGAACACTTTGAACTGGTAGCCCGCGTCGTTGAGCTGGGTAACGGCGTTGCCGATCACCATGTTGGCCAGTTCGGCGACGGTTTCGGGAATGAGCGATTCGGAAATGGTGGATTCGCCGTCCGAGAGATAACATGCCACATGGGCCGCAGCCTGCGGCTCCATATCCAAAATTACGCGCCCCTCAATTTCCCCGCGGAAGACGACGGTGGCCGCCGCGCCCCTCTTGCGGTAGCCCTCCTGCTCCATGGTGAGGTCGACGATCTTGGCAGGCTCGTGCATCATCTCGGCGAGCACCGCGTCGAGCGAACCGATAAACGGTTGAATCAGGTCCATTCTCATCGAGAGATCTCCGATCCCGCACCCACGGGGGAAGTTACGCCATCGTCGTTCAACACATAGCGAATGATTTCGTACAGCGCGTCGGCCTTCACCGGCTTTTGGACGAAATGGCGCGCGCCTTTTTGTAGCGCGGCCAAGATGTTGTCCTGGTAGCCGACGGACGAGACCATGACGATGCGCGCTTCGGGATGCTCGTGGACGATGCGGTCCACGGCCTCGATGCCTTCCATCTGCGGCATGGTGATGTCCATGAGCACGATGTCAGGCTTGGTGCGCGCGTATTCGGTGATGGCGGTGCAGCCGTCGCCGGCCTCGCCAATCACCTGCCCGCCATAGGACTCGACCATTTTCGCCAGGCTCTTCCGGGCGAAGACCGAGTCGTCCACGATCAAGTAGCGGACAGGCTGACGGTCGGATTTGCGGGTAAGCGCTTCAAATTGCTTCATGACGATCTCCTTCGAAAACCAGAATCGGTAGAAATAATTTCGGTCGGTGCGTCGGAAAAAGAATCGGATTGCGGCTGGTCGGGCACGCACTTCGTTTGCAGAATGCTCGCAAGATTCGGCAGGTTGACGACGCGCTGCGCGAACCCGCGTTCGATGGCGGTACGAGGCATGCTGTCCACCACGCAGGACTCCGGGCTCTGCGCGATGGTGCTGCCGCCGGCGGCCAGCACGGCGCTCATTCCGGCAACGCCGTCTTCGCCCATGCCGGTCATCAGAACGGCGACGGCATTCTTGCCGAACTCCTGCGCGACGGACTGGAAGAGAACGTCGGCGGAAGGCCGGTGGCCGTTGACGCGCGGCTGGTCGACCAGGATGGCGATGTTGCCGTGTTCCATGCGCCGGACTTTGATGTGGCGGTTGCCGGGGCAGATCAACGCGCGGCCGGCAAGGAGCAAATCGCCGGACTGCGCTTCTTTCACTTCGATGGCGGAAGACTCATCAAGCCGCCGCGCAAACATTTCGGTGAAGCCTTCGGGCATGTGCTGCACCACAACGAGGCAGCCCGGAAAATCGTGCGGAAGCTGGGAGAAAACGTATTGGAGCGCGTTGGGGCCGCCGGTGGAAACGCCGATGGCAATCACGCGCGATGGATTGTGCGGCATGCCCACGCGACCGTGTTCCTTGGGCTTGGGCGGCGGCATGGTGATGATCATTTTCGGCGCGCCGGAAGCGCCCGCGGCTTTGATCTTGAGCGCGAGTTCGGCGGCGATCTGCTCGATACGGCCGGAAGCGGCTTCCTGCGGTTTGGTGACGAAATCGAAGGCGCCGAGCGAAAGCGCTTTGAGCGTGATGGCGGCGCCGCGTTCGGATTGGCCGCTGACGACGATCACGGGCACGTGGTGCTTGCCGGTGATCTGGCGAAGCATCTCGATACCGTCCATACGCGGCATGTCGAGATCGAGGGTGACGACATTCGGGCGCAATTCGACGATTTTTTTCAGGCCGATGGCTCCATCCATGGCGGTGCCGACAACTTCGATGGAAGGATCGCGCTGCAAAATTTGCGGGATCAGCTTGCGCATCAAAGCCGAGTCGTCCACGACGAGGACGCGGAGTTTCTGGGCCAAAGGTTGGGTCATGCCGTCGCTCCCAAGGGCGCCGGAGTGCGCGCCAAGTGCGTGACAACGGCTGCAATGTTCAGAATCAAGACGACGGTTCCGTCACCAAGAATCGAGGCCCCGCTGACGAGCGGCGAGGTGATGAGTTGATCCTCGAGCGCCTTGATGACGAGTTCTTCTTCACCGAGCAGGCTATCGACAGCTATTCCGAAACGACGGCTGCCGGCGCCGATGACGACAACGAAGAGACGATCTTTGGTTTTGGGTGTTACGACCAGATTCGATTCGAGGCGTTCGATACGGACGAGAGTCATCACCTGCTTGCGAAGCTGGAAGACTTCGTGATCGTCGACGCGATGAACGTCAGTTTCGGAAATGCGCGCGATTTCAACGACCGACGCGATCGGCACGGCATAGAGACGGCCGGCGACGTGGAACAGCAGCGCCTGAATGCTGGCCAGCGTGAGCGGAACCATCAGGCGGAAGGTAGTGCCGCCGCCAAGAACGGATTCGACTTCAATCGAGCCTTTGAGCGTGTCGAGTGCGGCTTTCACCACGTCGAGGCCAACGCCGCGGCCGGAGATTTCGGTGATCTGGTCGGCGGTGCTGAAGCCGGGCGTGAAGAGAAGATGATGAATCTCGTCTTCGTTCAGGCGGATGGCGTCGTCGGCTTTGACGATGCCTTTTTCGATGGCGCGGCGAAGAACTTTGTCGCGATCGATGCCGCGGCCGTCGTCGGAGACCTCGATGACGACCTGGTCGCCCTCGTGATAGGCGTCGAGTTTGATGCTGCCGTTGGCGGATTTCCCGGCCGCGGCGCGTTCGTCGTCGGCTTCGATGCCGTGATCGGCAGCGTTGCGGATCAGGTGGGCGAGAGGCTCGGCGAGCGCGTCGAGAATGCTCTTGTCGAGGTCCGTGTTCTGGCCCGCGATTTCGACGGTGATGTGCTTGTTGCGCAGTTTGGCGACGTCGCGAACGATGCGCGGGAAGCGGCGGAAGAGCTGCTCGACGGGCACCATGCGAATCTTCATCACGGACTTTTGAAGTTCGTTGAGGATGCGCGACTGAAACGCGAGCGCGTCTGAGAATTTTCCGCGCAGGGGATCTTTCGGATACTTGCGGTCGAATTCGGCGACGACGCGCTGAAGCATTGATTTGCCGATGATGAGTTCGCCGACGAGGTTCATGACGGTGTCGATGCGCGTGGCGTCGACGCGAAGTGTGTTTTCGGGCGCGACGTGCGAAGAGGCGTGTGCGGCGATGGAACTGGAGTGCTCGTCGTCGTGGACGTCTGACCCGAAAACGTCGGCTCGAGCCTCGCCGGAGGCGACAGTGGCGGACACCGCGGCGGCTTCGGATTCGATGAGGACATCGAGAACGTCGCGCGGCGCGGACGGGACGATCGGCACGCGGCTGACGGCGATTTGCGCGACAACCGTGGGAACAGCGCAGCGCTTTTCGATCCACTCGGATGTTTTGGTGCTGGCGACCGCGGCTTCGATGAGGCCACCGACGACGAGCGTGGCGTTCGTTTCCGGGCGCAATGCGAGAACTTTGCCACAGCTATCGAGAGCTTTCTTGACGAGTTCGTAGGCGGCTGCCGGCAAAACACCTTCTGTACCGAGGTGCAGCGCGACCTGGAAAACCATTTCGCCGCGGCGATAAGCTTCGGCGATCAGGAGGCGCTCGTACTCGGTCCAATCAAATTTGACGCCTTCGGTTTCGGCGGCTTTCGCGGGAGCGCCGGGCTGACGGCGGAGAAGGCGCTGAATGTGTTCGCGCAAAGCAGCACCGGCCGGAGGCTGCAAATTGTTGCGATAGGCCGCGAGCATTTCGTGGAACGTGTCGGCGGCTGTGAGGACGACTTCGGGAATCAGTCCGGCGTGTTCCTTCACAAGCTCGGGCGTAAGAACGTCTTCAAGATCGTGCGCGAGTTCGCTGAGCTCGCGATAACCGCAAGCGGCGGAGTCGCCCTTGAGCGTGTGAACGGCGCGGCGAACGCTGCGAAGTGCTTCCTTATCGTTCGGGCGGTCTTCGAGCGCGAGGCCGGCTTCGTTCATGGCCTGGAGAATTTCTTCGGAGCTCTCGAAGAAAAGTTCGCGGAGCTCGGAAGCGCGCTCGTCGTGGAAAAACGTCACTGGGCTCCTTCGATCCGCTGATATACGGTGGCGTTGTTCTGGTGAATCATGTGGAACTTCTTCGTGAGGCCGAAGAGGCTTTCGGCGTGGCCGACGAAGAGATAACCGCCCGGATTCAGGCAGTGGAAGAACTTTTCGATCAGGCGTTTCTGCTCGGCTTCGTCGAAATAGATCATCACGTTGCGGCAGAAGATCACGTCGTTGCGCTGCGGCAAGAATTCGGCTTTGAGGTTGTGGAAGTCGAACTGGATCAGGCTCTTCAGCTTGGCCTTCACTTCGTACTTGTCGCCGACTTTGTCGAAGTAGCGGAGCCGCGTGGTGTAGTCGACTGTTTCCATCTGCGTTTCGTTGTAGACGCCCTGCTGCGCGGTGAGCAGCGCGGAGTAATTAATGTCTGAGGCCACGATTTCGACCTTCCAGGGCGGAGGAATTAGCGGCTTGGGCGACGGCATCTCGAAGGGCAGCGGGTTGCGGAGGTAGTAGTAAGCGAGCGCGTCGCACACCATGATGGCAAGCGTGTAAGGCTCTTGCCCCGTGGAGCAGCCTGCGCTCCAGATTTTGATCGTCCAGTCGCGACGTTCCTGCTTGCGGCGGAGAATTTCTTCCAGAGTAACCTTCTGGAAGAGATCGAGCTGCGGGCGGACGCGGAAGAAACTGGTTTCGTTGACGGTAAGGTTTTCGAGTAGCGCGCCCAGCTCCTGTTTTCCTTCGCGGCTGGTGAGCAGGCGATAGTAACTGTAGAACGAATCCATGTTGCAGGCCTTCAGACGGCGCTGGAGGCGGTCGCGCAGGAAGTGCGTGCGGCGTTCATCGAAGTACATGCCGCATTCCTGATAGACGAGCGTCTGCAACAGCTTCAATTCCGGTTCCGTTAGAGGAACTTGGGCTGTAAGTGTGGACATTCTTTCCTCGCGATCTGGTACTGCCGATTCCCCTGGGCTACTACCTGCCGCTTACTTGCTCGAAAGCACGGGCGCACGCGACTTCGAGGACTCCGGCTCGCGCGCAGGCGCGGACGCTTCCTCGAGACGCTTCAGCTCGCCGCGCTGGAGCACCTTGCTCAAATCCAAGAGAATCACGAGCCGGCCATGGAGCTTGCCGACGCCGGTGATGTAATTGAGGTCGCCTTCCTGAAAGACGGAGTGCGGAGCTTCAATTTCCGACGGCGGGATTTTCAAAACTTCCGACGCGGAGTTAACCATCAGACCGAGCGAGCGGTTTTCGACTTCCACGACCACGATGCGGTTTTTCTTGTTCGGGGGCCCCACCGGTTCGCCGAAACGCTTGCGAAGATCGACAACGGGAATGATGCGGCCGCGCAGGTTGATCACCCCTTCAATGAAGTCGGGCGCGTTCGGAACGGAAGTGATTTCCGGAACGCGGACGATTTCGCGCACCGCCGCGATCGGCAGGCCAAACGTCTCGCGGCCAATGCGAAAGCCGACGATCTGCAGATCCTTTTCGATGGTTTGCGACGTTTTCATGGTGTCTTCTAGCGCGAAGCTCCGGCAAATTCTCCAACGTCGTCGTGATCGAACTGACCCGCGGGGCGGCGGCCGTTTGCACGGCGGCTGTCCGAGAGGTTGTCGTCGAGCGCGAAACGGTCCATCGATTCCAGAAGCACGCGGGAGAGCTTGGACATCTGCTCGGCAGCGGCAGCCAGTTCGGTGGAGCTGGACGTGGATTGCTGGACGAGTTCGCGCATCTTTTCCATGGCGCGAACCACGGCCTGGGCACCGGAAGCCTGTTCCTCGACCGACGAATTTATTTCCTGCGTGATTTCGGTGAGGCGGTTGGTGGCCTTGGCGATCTGCGATGAGCCGCTGGATTGCTCCATGGTGGCGGCGCCGATCTCCTGCGAGAACTTGTAGACTTCGGAAACGACGTCGGAAATTTTGTCGAGCGCCTGGCTGAGTTCGCGGTTCAGGATCAAGCCTTCCTGAACCATGCTGGTGCTCTTTTCCATGTTGTCCACGGCTTCGCGAGCTTCTTTCTGAATGCCCTGGATCAACTCGGAAATTTCCTTGGTCGATTGGGTGGACTTTTCGGCGAGCTTGCGGACTTCCTCGGCGACGACGGCGAAACCAAGACCATGCTCACCGGCGCGCGCGGCTTCAATCGCGGCGTTCAAAGCGAGCAGGTTGGTCTGCTCGGCGAGATCGTCGATGACTTCGATGATCTTGCCGATGTCGTCGGCGCGGCGGCCGAGCACGTCGATGATTTCCGCCGAAGACTGAATCGCGTGACTGGTGCGGTTCAGACCTTCAGTGGCTTTGTCCATGGTGACTTTTCCGGTTTGGACTTCCTCGCGCGAGCGATGAGAAATGTCGACGAGGAGCTTCGCGGTATCGGCGACGCGTTCGATCGAGGTGACCATCTGGTCGATCGAGGCGGAAGTTTCGGCGACGCTGGACGCCTGCACCTGCGTGTTCTTGACGACGTTCTGCACGTTGATGCTCATCTCGTGCATGGTGCTGGTGACTTCGTCGATGGCAGACGCAGCCTGCACACTGACTTTCGCGGATTCGTCGGAAGCGCCGGCCATCTGACCGGAACCGCTGGCGACTTGAGCGGCGCTGTCGCGAACCTGGCGGACGAGATCGCGCAAACCGCGAGTCATCTGCGCAAAAGCGCGGGCCATGGTGTCCTGATGCGAACGCGGCTGAACGGTGACGGAAAGCTGGCCTTCGGCGATGGCGGAAGAGACGGAAGCCATCTCGCGAAGGTGCCCGATCATTTTGTTGAAGTTGTCCGCGAGAATGCCGACCTCGTCGTTGCGGTGGATGTCGATCGACTGCTCGAGGTCGCCGGATTCGCTGATGCGCTTGGCGACGTCGATCAGGTGATAGAGCGGACCGGTGATCGAGCGCGCGGTGTAAAACGCAAAAAGCAAACCGGCGAGAATCGCGAGCAGGGTACCGACGGTCGAGAGAATGGTGCTGAACGATGTGGCCGCGCGAGCCGAGTTGTTGGCGTCGTCGAGCGATTTGCGGACGGCGTTGTTGGCAGCGTCAAGAATGTCGGACGAACGGGTGACCCACGAGCCGGGATCGTGCTGCAGGTAGTAAATTTGGAGATCGGAAACCGTGGTGTCGCCGGAATCGACCTGATGGCGCTTGGCGATCATCGGCTTAGCAAAGTTTTCGAACCAGTTGTGTTCGGCTTCGTCGACCTGATTGAGGGCATTGCGCAGATTCGAGTCGGCGGCCTTGTTTTCGTTGTCCTTGAGCTGCTCGAAGAGCTGGGCGACGCCCTTGTTGGTGCGATCCTCATCGCGGAGGTCGCCGCTCAGCAGATAGTTGCCGAGGTAAAGGCGGTTTTCCATCATCTGGAAGCGCACGCTCTCGATCGTTTGCACGTCGGCAAGCGTTGCGGCCACCGCGTCACGCGCGTTGTATTCGCGGCGGACGGTGAAGATATTCATCGAAAAGAGAATGAGCAGCAGCGCGAGGATCGCGCCGAACCCAAGGTAAAGCCTCCATGCAATCTTCATAAAAACTGCCTCCGCCCTCTGCCGTGCTGGAATTCCGCGTTGGGAATGCGTGCGTAGCCCCGACTAGTTGCCGTCGAAATCAAACTCAACGATTTCCGTGGTCTCTTTGGGACCGGGTTCGTACTTCCATTTCTTGAGTGCGTCGCTGGCAGCCGCGACCAGAACCGGGCTCCCGCCGACGACGTGCGTCGAGATCACGTGGCCGTCTGCTGCGATCGTCGCTTCAATCTTGACCTTGCCCGTTATGTGCAGCTGCTTGGCGATGACCGGATATTCAGGAACCGTGCGCGTCTTGACCTTGCGCTTGGCTGAGTCGCCTGCTCCGGTATCCTGCGCGCGAACGGCGGTGGACGCGCCGAGTGAAAACGCGAGCGCCAACGCCAGAACCATGGCCGACTTCATCTGCTTCCACATCAACATGACTGACACCCCTCCCCTGGGCCTAGAGACTTCCGCATCGGAAATTGCAATGAGGATGCCAAGTTGGAACTTGGATTTCGGAGCTGCGCGAAGCGCAAGAAATCGTATGTAAATAGCTGTAGCGGAAGGGTTTAAACGCTAGCGACGATTTTCGAGGTTACCCAAGGAGTAGCGTGCCGCGTCTCATATGAGGTGATATCGAGAGGCAGGCGTCTCAAGTTGCGACAGTGAGATTGCTGCTTAGGGCACTTTGAGGGGCAGGGTTCGTTGACTCATTTTGAGATGGAACCTAACGTCTTTGTCGTAAAGGCGTAGCGCGCAGGCCCCCTAACCTCCATGCGTGCGTTGAAGCGAACACGTGAAGTCTCCTCGCGTCTCGACGGCTCCGTCGAGAGTCTCGTTGCGCAGTTCTCCGCCACCACACTTGAGCTAAACCCATCGCTCGGGCCGACCGAGTTTGCGCGGCGTCTCACCGGTCGCGCGGTTGAGATGCTGAACGCGCGCGCGGCTGTGCTGGCGGTGGGTCACGGAAATGAATGGGAGATCGCCGCGATCAGCGGTCCGGCGCAGCGCTGGGATCCGATGACGCAGCAGCGGCTCGCGAACGTGATGGCCGAGCAGGCCACGGCGCCGGGCGAAGAACTTCGAGAAGGATCGGCGGCCCGGCTGCTTGGCCGCACGCTGGCCGAGGCGCTGGGCTGGTCGACCCTGGTGCTGGCGGATTTGACCAGCAGCGAAGGCGAGCTGATTGGCGCGCTTGCCGTGGTGGACTTACCGCACGAACTGACGAATATCGAAAGGCAGCTGATGGAGGCGCTGGCGGGCCACTCCGCCGTAGCGTTGGAGAATGCGCGGCTTTTTTCGCGTATCGAGCAATCGCGCAAGCAGTGGGTCGAAGACTTCGACGCCATTACGGATTACATCGTCGTTCACGACTCGGGAAACCGGATCCTGCGGCTGAACCGCGCGCTGGCAGACCTGCTGGCGCTTAGGCCTCCCGAAGCGGTAGGCCGGCCAATCTGGGAGCTGGAGATCCTGGCGTCGCCGATTCACGACGGACAGTGCCCATTCTGCCGCAACCCGCTCATCGCGCAGGAAGAGTTCATACACGAGGCTGAGGAGCGCACGTTCTTGGTGTCCACGTCGCGAATCGCCAACGCACAGGAGAACGATTTGCGCACCGTCCATGTGTTGAAGGACATCACGGACCGCCGGGTGGCCGAGCGCCGCTACCGTCGCGAGCGTGATTTCAACAAGAACATCCTCAATAACACGCAGAGCATGATCCTGGTGCTGGATACGGCGGGACTGGTGAGTTATACGAACCGGCGCTGCGTGGACGCCGGCTACCGCGAGCAAAGCTTGCTCGGGCAGCCGCTGGTGGAACTGGTGCCGCAGGCGCGGCGACACGTCCTGATAGATGCTCTTGACCGCGTGCTGCACGGGACGACGCTGGACAATCTCGAACTGCCGCTGCTCCGCGGTGACAACACGACCGGCCAATTTTCGATCAGCCTGAGTCCGATGCGGGACGAGCAGGGCGACATCAACAGTATCGTCGTGGTGATGACGGACATCACGGACGCTGCGAATCTGCACGCTAAGTT
>JBEKJW010000096.1:0-15396 GCA_050011035.1 Candidatus Acidiferrales bacterium | reverse complement strand
TCGGCCAGCGCAGTGCGCGCCGCTTCGATGGCGGATTCGGCGTCCTTCACGTCGGATTCAGCGAGCTTGTCGCGGTTGTCCTTGACGACCTTCTCGGTCTGGTAGACCAGATTGTCGAGACGGTTGCGCGCTTCGACTTCGGCGAGGCGCTCCTTGTCTTCGGACGCGTGCGAGGCTGCTTCCTTCTGCATCCGCTCGGACTCTTCCTTGCTTAGGCCGGTGGACGCGGTGATGGTGATCTTCTGCTCCTTGCCCGTCGCGTTGTCTTTCGCCGAGACGTTCAAGATGCCGTTGGCGTCAATGTCGAAAGTCACTTCGACTTGCGGCAAGCCGCGCGGCGCGGGCGGAATTCCAATCAAGTGGAATTTGCCGAGCGAGCGGTTGCCATTGGCGACGGGGCGTTCGCCCTGCAGCACGTGAATCTCAACCGAGGTCTGGTTATCGGCCGCGGTGGAGAAGACTTCCGACTTGCGCGTCGGGATGGTCGTGTTGCGCGGGATGAGAACGGTCATCACGCCGCCGAGCGTTTCAACGCCGAGCGAAAGAGGCGTCACGTCGAGCAGCAGGATGTCCTTCACTTCGCCCGCGAGCACGCCACCCTGAATCGCGGCGCCGACCGCGACGACTTCGTCGGGGTTCACGCCCTTGTGGCCTTCCTTGCCGAACAGTTCCTTCACCAGCTCCTGAACCATCGGCATGCGGGTCTGGCCGCCAACGAGAACCACTTCGTTGATCTTGCTCGGGTCAACGCCCGCGTCCTTCATGCACTGCTTGCAAGGCTCGATGGAGCGGCGAACGATGTCCGACACCATCGATTCGAGTTTCGGACGGCCGAGCTTCTTGACGAGGTGCTTCGGACCGGTCGCGTCGGCAGTGATGAACGGCAGATTGATTTCGGTCTCCTGCGTCGAAGACAGCTCGATTTTGGCGCGTTCCGCGGCGTCACGAAGACGCTGCAAAGCCATCTCATTGCCCTTGGCGTGGAGGTCGAGGCCTTCGTCTTTCTTGAATTCTTCGACGAGCCAATCGACGATGCGCTGGTCGATGTTGTCGCCGCCCAGGTGCGTGTCGCCGTTGGTAGCCTTCACTTCGATGACGCCTTCACCGACTTCCAGAATGGAAACGTCGAAGGTGCCGCCGCCGAAGTCGTAGACCGCGATGATTTCGTCTTTCTTCTTGTCGAGACCGTAGGCGAGAGCCGCCGCCGTGGGTTCGTTGATGATGCGCTTCACGTCGAGACCGGCGATCTTGCCGGCGTCTTTCGTGGCGATGCGCTGGGCGTCGTTGAAGTACGCCGGAACGGTGATGACCGCTTCGGTGACCTTCTCGCCGAGGAAGTCTTCCGCCGCGAGCTTCAGCTTTCCGAGAATCATCGCGGAGATCTCAGGCGGAGTGTATTCCTTGCCGTGCGCGAGAACGGCAACGCCGTCACCGTGCTTGACGACTTTATAGGGGACCATCTTCATTTCTTCGCTGACTTCGTCGAAGCGGCGCCCCATGAAGCGCTTGATGGAATAAATCGTGTTTTCAGGATTGGTGATTGCCTGCCGCTTGGCCACTTGGCCAACGAGGCGTTCACCGGTCTTGGTTATGCCGACGACCGACGGAGTAGTCCGCGCGCCTTCCTGGTTGGGGATGACTTGCGGCTCGCCACCCTGCATAACCGCGACCACGGAGTTCGTGGTGCCCAGGTCAATACCGATAATCTTACTCATGAATGTGCTCCCATGCGTCCAGCCGGGGAAGGCGGAGACGTTTGTAGATCGAACGAACCCCATAATACGCATTGAGTGCCTCGTTGTCAAGTTTTAAGTGACAAGGGACTCATGGCAGTAAATCCATTGATATTAAATGGCTTAGCATGAGTCTGGGACGAGGATGACGCGAAAGCGCGGGAATTTCTCACGGAACTGAGGCGAGCTATGTAGTTGTCCGTCTAACCACTTGCGGTCTGGCCGCATCTTACCGAAACGCATCACGCGAAAAATCCTCGAAAAAAGCGGGCGGCGTGCCTGGCGAGTTTCGCGCTACAATCGCGGGATATTTACGAGCTGAGGGAGGAATCGTTGAGTCATCTATATGGCGGTGCGGGAGAGTCGTGGACGGCGGGTCGGACGGCAAGGCGCTGGGGGCTAGCGGCGACGCTGACTCTGAGCCTGGGGCTTGCGGCCGGGCTCGGCGCGCAGACCGCGAAGACAGCTTCGACCAAGAACGTCTCCACCAAGCCGAAGGCGGATTCCTCGATAAACGCCGCTCCGAACAAGACCATCGGCAATCCGAGCGCGCCGATCAAGATGGAAGTCTTCAGTGACTACGAGTGCCCGTCATGCGGCGCCTTTTACGAGAACACCCTCAAGAAAATGATCAGCGGTTATGTGGCGGACGGCAAGGTCTACCTCGTTCACCACGACTTCCCTCTTCAGATGCACCGCTATTCCGGAATCGCAGCGCGGTGGGCGAACGCGGCAGCGAAGATCGGAAAATTTCAGGACGTCGATGCTGCACTATTTGATAATCAGGGATCGTGGACAGAGACGGGGGACGTGACGAAGTACGTTCAGGGAGCGGTGAGTCCGTCGGATTTCGTGAAGCTCGAAACAATTTTGAAGGGATGTTCGACTTCGCCGGCGCCACAGTCGAAGTTCGATGGCTCGATGCCGGCTGCCGATCCGAATTGCCCGGTGGACAAATACATCATCGAGGACATCGGCAAGGGTTACCAGGTGCCGGTAAAGGCGACGCCGACGTTTGTGGTGACGTACAAGGGCAAGACGTACCCGATGGCGTCGGCAGTGTCATGGGAAGTGCTGAAGCAATTTTTTGACACGCTGTTGAGCCAGTAAGCGCGAGAACCGGCGATGAACGTGCAAACCTCAAAAACCGCGAAAGCGCTGCTGCTGATCGGACGGTTGGCATTGGCGGGAATATTCATTTTTGCGGCATACGCGAAGATGAAGCCGCAGGCGGGAGGCGAATGGTCGGCAGGTTCACTCCGAGTGTCGCTGGCGATGTTCGCGATGCAGGTGGATTCTTACCAACTGCTTTCGCCGTCGACGGTGAATTTCGTGGCGCATACGCTGCCGCCGTTTGAACTGTTCATGGGGCTGTGGCTGCTGAGTGGCGTGCTGCTTCCATTCTCCGCATTGATCACGGCGCTGTTGCTGGGCGGATTCTTTTCGGTGATGGTGCGCAGCTACCGAATGGGCCTCGAGATCAATTGCGGGTGTTTCGGTCCCGGAGAACGACTCGGTCCTCTCACGCTGCTGCGCGATGGTTCGCTGCTGGCGCTGGCGATTGCGGTGACGGTGGGCGCTTTCTGGATGTACCGGAAGCGTTCGTCGTTGAGTGAGCCATCCGCCGCGAGCGATGTTGCCGTGCGGCAAGCCGGATAGTTGGCTTGGCCCGGAAAACCTTCTGAATGTCTTCAGTTTCCCCTTCCAAAATGTCACATCCTTCGTGTGTCGCTGTCGTTTTGCGTTCGGGTGGGGTTAGAATGTCGCGCTTGCCGAGGAGGAACGAATGCGGGTGATGGGCCGTTCGCTGGTGGCTACTCTGGTGTGTGCGGTGGGAATTACTGCGGCTTTACCGCCGCGCGCAATTGGCCAAGCGGCGGCGACGGCATCGAAAAAGGAGCTAACGCTCGAGCGCCTTTTTAGTGCGCCACCGCTGGCGGGGCGGCTCGTTCAAGGCATTCAGTGGACGCCGGATGGCAAGCGGTTCTCCTATCTCGAGCGAACCAGCGCCGGGCTCGAACTGTGGACGATGGATGCGACGACGGGCGAGAAGAAAGTTCTGGTAAACGCGGCGACGTTGAAATCGGTGACGCAGCCGGCGAAGGCCAAGGTGACGCAAGCAACAGGACTCGGCCGCGTGCGACCGGACAATTATTTGTGGTCGCCGGATTCGGGATCGATGTTGTTCATCGGCACGAACAGCCTGGCGCTGCTGGATCTCAGCTCGATGACAACGAAACCGATTCTATCGAGCGAACAGGAGATCGAAGATCCGAAATTTTCCCCGGATGGAAAGTGGATCAGCTTTTCGCGTGACGCGAATCTTTTTGTGGTGAACGTGGCGAATTCCGGCGAGCCGAAGGCGCTGACGACTGGCGGAAGCGAAGAGGTGTTGAAGGGCAAGCTCGACTGGGTCTACCCGGAAGAGTTGGATTGCCGGACGGCGTATTGGTGGTCGCCGGATTCCACGAAGATCGCTTACTACGAGATGGACGAGCGGCCGGTAACGCGCTATCCGATCATGGACATGAGCGGCCCGACGGGAGCCACGGAATACACGCGTTACCCGCAAGCGGGCGAGGCAAATCCGATCGTTCGTGTGGGAGTGGTGGCGGCGACTGGTGGCGACACGAAGTGGATGGACACCGGCGCGAACAGGGACGTGTATCTAGCGCGCGTGAACTGGCTGCCGGACAGCAAGTCTGTGGCGATTCAGCGGCTCAACCGTGCACAGAACCAGCTCGATCTGCTTTTTGCGGATGCTTCGACGGGCGCGTCGAAAACGGTGCTGACCGAGACAGACAAATACTGGATCAACATCAGCGACGACTTGTACTTCTTCTCGGACAACAAAAAGTTTCTGTGGTCGAGCGAGCGGACCGGGTTTCGTCATTTTTATCTCTACGAGAATTCAGGCAAGCAGATGGCGCAGCTGACGAGCGGCGACTGGGCGATCGCGGATCTCGGCGGATTCGGGCCGGGCGCAGCGAACCATCCGGCCGTCGACGAGGCGCACGGCTACATTTATTTCCTGGCGAATAAGGAAGACCCACGCGAGACGGGCCTCTACCGGGTTTCGATCGCAGACAAATCACTCACGCAGATCACCAAAGATCATGGAACGCACGGCGCGAATATTTCGCCGACGTTGACGGCGTTCGTCGACACGTTTTCCAACATCACGACGCCGCAGCGGCAGGATCTGCGGAAGATGGACGGATCGACGCTCACGGTAATGAGCGATGGCGCGATTCCCGAGTTGGCGGACTATTCGTTGACGCCGGTGGAACTGGTGGATTTAAAGGCGGACGACGGGACGAGACTGTACGGGTCGCTGATCAAGCCGGTGAATTTCGATCCGTCGAAGAAATATCCGGTACTGATCAACGTGTACGGCGGGCCTCACGTGCAACTGGTGCGGAACTCATGGGGCGGAATCCGATACTTACTCGACGAGATTTACGCGCAGAAGGGATACATCGTCTGGACGCTCGACAATCGCGGATCGTGGGGGCGCGGGCACGCGTTTGAGACGCCGATCTATCATCAGATGGGCAAGGTGGAATTGCAGGATCAACTGGCGGGCGTGAAGTATCTGGAAGCGCTCGGATATGTGGACCCGGCGAGAATCGGAATCGCGGGCGGAAGCTACGGCGGATACATGACGCTGGAGGCGCTCTTTAATTCGGGCGGCGCGTTCAAGCTGGGCGTTTCGGACGCTCCGGTAACGGACTGGAAGCTCTACGACACGATTTATACCGAGCGCTACATGGGAACGCCGCAGAATAATCCGGACGGCTACAAAAATTCATCGCCCGTGAATCAGGCGGCGAACATCAAGGGCGTGCTGATGCTGATTCATGGAACGGGCGACGACAACGTGCACTTCGCGAACAGCGTGGAGCTGTTGAACGCTCTGATCGATTCGGGGCGATATCCGGATAAACTGATGGTGTTTCCGGGCCGTGGGCACGGGATTAGCGACCCGGCGGCGCGAATGTTGCTGACGAGGTCCTCGATTGAGTACATTCTGAATCATCTGTAGGCCGAGTATCTGGATGGAACGTTCCGCGACCTGGCGCGGCGCGCGTGCAGCTTAAACTTTGACGCGGGCCGAAATGCAACGCTGACTCAACGCCCCAAAGGAACGACTGTGGCACAAACTCTTTCCGTTCGAATGGTGGGAATTACGGCGGCCGTTGCGATCGCGCTGGCGATTGGCGCCGCGCCGATCCGCCTGAACGCGGGAGCTGAACCTGGACTGCGCACATTGCAGGCACAACAGGCAGCCCCGCAAGAACCTACGATGCAGGCGGACAACTCGACGAAATTGCTCGAGTCCGGCTTCCAACATCTATATCAGCTGAAATTCGACGCGGCGCGAACGGATTTTTTCGCCTACCAAAAGGCGCGGCCGGACGATCCGATGGGCAAAGCCGCGGAATCGGCGAGCTACCTCTTTGAGCAGTTCAACCAGAAGGGCGTGCTGACGTCTGAATTCTTCCTGAGCGACCAGAAATTCCTGGGGGGCGTGGACGGTTCGGCGGAGCAAAACAAAAATCAGCGGTTTCTCGAAGCGAATGACGCCGCGCGACAAATGGCCAAGAGCCATTTGAAAAGCGATCCGAAACACATCCGTTCGCTGCTGGTGCTGACGATGGTCGACGGGATGGAGTCGGATTACGACGCGCTGATCATCAAGAAACAGCTGGCCGGACTGAACATGATGAAGCAGGCGGAGGCCGAAGCGAACACGCTGCTGGCGATCGACAACTCGATGCAGGATGCGAACGTGGCGCTCGGGATGAGCAACTACGTGATCGGATGCCTGCCCAGCTACAAGCGCGCGTTTCTATTTTTTGGCGGCATGCACGGCGACCGCACGCGCGGGATGCAGCAGATGGGATCGGCGGCGGAAGGCGGGCATTACTTCAAGCCATTTGCCGAAGTGATGCTAGCGCTGGCGTACGAACGCGAACATGACAACACAAACGCGCAGAAATGGCTGGAGCGGCTGGCGACGGAGTACCCGGACAATCCCGTGTTTCAGCGCGAACTGGCGATCGTGAATAAAAAGCTCGGCAAGAACGGCTAACGTCTTGTAGTTTTACCCGCGTGTGCGCCGCGCGGCCGGACGCGAACCTCCAGCGGATCGCATCCGGCCCAGCGACGATCGCGTTCCCCGCTTCTATTACCACTTCACGCGAACTTTGTAGGTGAGCGTCGAAGTTCCATCCTTGTCGACCGGCACTTCGAAACCCAGCGTCGTCGAGTCGAGCTTGATCCATTTCATATTTGAATTGAGAACGTCCCAGTCGCCACCGATTGGTTCGCGGACTTCGACGGTGACCGGACCGTCTTTGTGATTGCGCAGCGTGATTTGGTACTCAAGCTCGAAGACATCGCTCGAGATGCGCTTGTAGTCGAGCTGTTTGCGATCGCAGACGACGTCGAAAGCGTCGCCAGTGTTGATGCGGACGGTTTCGTCCTTGGGAGTGTGCTCGATGTTGTCCTCGCCAACGTACTGCGTGCCACCTCTTGAGTCGGCTTGATAGACGCGAACCGTTCCGGCGGGAAGAGGGACGCCAAGGTTATTCTGCTGCGAGTTTTTGAAACGGTAGTAGACCTTCACGGGCTGAGTGATGGCTTCGCCGATGTTCGAACTGCGGTAGTAGTAGCGCGAGCCTTCGGTGAGAAGGAATTTCTCGACTGGGACTTGCGTGCCGGACAGCAGGCTGATTTGTTTCGATTCGTTATTTTCGATCGAGGTTTTGCGATCGAGCGAGTAAAGGTGGTACTCGTTGAAATTTTCCTGTTCGAACTGCGGGGGCGCGGCTTTCGCATTCGACATGGCAAGCCCAGCGGACGCCATCATGCGCGGCTGCGGCACAACCTGGTGAAGTTTTCCTGCAACGAGCTGGAGGTTGGCGTTGTCGTAGGCGACGCCGCTGTTGTTGACGAGCGTGACCCAGCCGTTCAGGTCGGCGAATTTATCGTCGCGCGAAATGGTGAGGACATAGTCGGCGTTCCAGTTCAAGCCTTCGGTGAGGTAGGAGGCTTCGACTTTTTGCGAGGCCGGGCCGCGATTGTCGAGCGTCCAGATCAGCGTGGGCTGGCTGTAGAGATTGCCGGGAAGGTCGGGAAATTTGTAGTTGTCCGTGGGAATGCCGGTGACGATTTCGTCGCCGATTTTCCAGACAGGCGCCTCGTTGTCGGAGAGGAGCAGCGCTCTGGTTTCGACGTAGCGCGTGGTGTTGTTTTCGGATTCGGCGCGGACCAACGTGACTTCGCGGCCGACATACTTTTTCAGAAGCTTTTGCGGGTCGAGCAGGTCGTATTCGTAATTTTGCTCGACGATGCTGAGTTTCGATGGATCGGTGAGCGAGCGGAAGTGGACAGTGACGGGGTTGATGGATGCGGAGACGCCTTCGAAGCGCAACGGAAACGTGCCGGAGCGGAGTTGGACCTGGCGAACGTCACGCACGAGAGCGGTGTTGGAGTTGTAGACGGTGAGTGAGAGCTCGGTGCGGTCTTTGTCGATAGTGGCGAGATTGGAAGCTGTTTGAGATTCAGCTTTCTCGGCGGATTGCGCCGCGATGTGGCGCGGGATCGCGAGAAACAAGGCAATTAGAAAAGTGGCGACTGCGAACGCGGCAAGCTGGCGGTTGTGCCTGCGGGCGCGGCGTGCTGAATGGATGTTGCGTTGCGTGATGCGCGAGGCTGGAGTCTGCATGACGGTTTCCTCCGGATTTCGGCTGCTGGAGTTAGAACGGGGGAGGCGCGATTTCTTGCAGGCTTTTTCGGAGCGGCGGCTAGGAGGCTAGTTCTGGGCTTTCCAGGTCTGGCCGCCGTCGGCGGTGACGTAGGTGTGGCCGTCGGCTGAAGTGACGGTGGCCGCCCTAGCGCTGGTGGCTTTGATCGCCGTCAGATCTGAGCTCGACGGGGAATTCGTGCCGAGCCAGAGGCGGCCATCGGTGGTGCGAACGACGGCTCCATCGGCGCCGACAAGCCAGCAGACGTTGCCGCCGGGCGAAGACCCAGCAGCGATGGGACTGTTGGTCGGAATGAAATCTTGAACGGCCGCGGGCTGGCCGTTGTCAGCGTACTGCACGTGGTTGGTGTGGACAGTCCACGTGATTTTAGAGTCAGGCGAAGATACGACGAGATCCTTCGCCTGCGCCTGAGCTTTTGGCTTCATTACTTTGGCGAAGCTGCTCGCGGCGCCGGCTTGTGCGCGCATCGAGCGATTGTTCGCAGTACTTTGGTTGTTGTTCACCGGCGGCTGAGCTGAACGTGCCGAGGGTGCCAGCGCACCGGTCGCGGCTGATTCCGAGGATGGAACGGCGCCTGACGTTGATGGCGCGGTGGTGGCGGCAAGTCCATTGACGGCTTTCGATTCGTCTGCAGAAGGCACGACACGCTTTTTATCGGAGCTGTCGCTCGCGGACGACGCATTTTCGCGCGCCGCGAGGTCTATGGCTGGAGACTGCGGCGGCGCGACGGGCTGCGGCGAACGCGCGGATTTGGCGAGCGGCAGCGACGGGATTTTTGTTTCATCGCGTGGTGCGTCCGGTGGCGCGGGCGCATACGCCGCGCTCGGGGGTGGAGCTGACTTCGCCGGCTCAGGAGTCGCGACGGCGCGCGACATGGCAACTTCAGCGTTGTGCGTGGAGCTGTTTGACATCGAGCGCTGGTAGAGCACCACGATGATCAAAACCGCAGCGACCCCGGCGGCGGCGGTGGCGACCCACAGTTGCATCGACTTCCAATTCCAACGCGACTCGGGTTTGACGTCGAGCGCTTGCGGAGCGGTCTGGCTGGCACGAGCGACGCCGGCAAGAATCGCGCGGCACGATGGACATGAGGCGAAGTGAACGTCGTAACGTTCAGTCTCTTCGGGATCGAGCGAGTGCTCGTAGTAGGCGGCAAAGACGTCGGGCGACGGGCAGGGTTCCGCGCTCGGCACGCCGGTTGCGAGAACGCGGCGCATCGGACCGTCGAGCGAGATGTGATTTTCCTGCGCGCTCATTCGATCGATCTCCTACTTAGTACGCGCGAGACGCGAAATCTTGCGGCGGCGCGCGTCAAGACTCGTCAAGGCTGCTTCGCCGCGAGGACGGCGGTAAGGTCGAATGGCCATTCCTCGCGGGCATATTCGTAACACAGGCCGCGCTGCGCATCGCTGAGTTTCTTGTCGTTGCGAAGCACGTAGTCAACCTGATCTCGGACTTCGCCGCGCGTTCGCTCAATTTTGCGCGAAGCGGTGGCTTCGTGCTCGCCGAGAATTTTGCCGATTTGCGCGAGCGTCAACTCGTCGACGTAATAATACGCGAGGCGGAGGCGGTCGCGGCCCGGAAGCGCGGCGAGCACTCCGGCGAGCACGGACTGAAGAAGCGCGAGGTAACGTTCCCGGTCGGGATCCTGACCGGCTGACGACGGTAGCGCTGCAATTTCGATGCGCGCGGGCAAAGACGAGTCGCCGGGCGGCGGATCGTCGAGCGATTCGGTTTTGCGCGTACGGCGGATTTCGTCGATGTGCTTGCGCGACAGTACGGCGTGCAGCCAGGTGGAGAGTTTGCTGCGGCCGAGAAAATATTCGAAAGGCGATTTGCGTTCGCTGGTTGGTGAGCCGCGCAGGCCGTAGAGATCGGCGTACATCGAGTCGGCGATTTCGCGGCCGGCCGAGTCACCAGCAATGGAGCGAGCAGCTCGATACAGCTCGGGGCGGTAATTGTTGACGAAGAAGTCCCAGGCGGAGGAATTTCCCGCGGCGCAGGCGGAGGCGAGGGCGAGATCCCTGCAATGAAGAGATTCGGCGAAGGTCTCGACGGTGCGCGCGTCGGGCGAGACGCTGGAAAATCGCTGGGCGGCGCTGCGCTCGAGAAGCGATTGAAATTGCGCGGCGGTGACGCCCCAGGTGGAGGGGACGTCAGCCTTGCGAAGAAGGCGGTCGGCGAGCGCGGACGTGATGAAGTGGGCTGCCGGACTGGACGGCATCAGCGGGTGCGCCTCCTCCTCGGCGGAAATCATACCTGAAGCGCGGAAGTTTCTGTGCGCGCGCATGGTTTCAAATTGCGGACATCCTGTGGCAGCTCGGGCGATTCCAAGTAGACTCGGTAGTGGAGGCGATGCAATGCGTGTGAGGAAGCTGGTGGCGGTTCTCGCAGCGACGGCGTTTGCGTTGCCGGCAGTGGCGGACGATGGATCGCGCAAGGCATGCGAGATGGCGGCGGTTTGCCCGTGCCGGCCGACGCGCGTGGCAGCGGAGCAGGCGCCGACTGAGCAGAAGACTGCGCCTGGCGTTTCAACGAGTGGCGGCGCGAATGGACAGTCGAGCTCAAGCATGGGATCGATGTCGATGAGCAGTAAGTCGATGGGCGCGATGGGAATGGGCTCGCCTTCGACGTTCATCGATGCAATCGTGAATCACGCGTCGGCGGGGACGTCAGCCGAACCGTTGTCGACACCGCACGACATGCTGATGACGCACAAGGGCGCGTGGATGCTGATGCTGCATGGCACGGCGTTCGTCGCGTCGCAGCAACAGACTGGGCCGCGCGGCGGAGACAAAGTTTTCAGCACGAGCTGGTTCATGCCGATGGCACAGCGCGATCTGGGGCCCGGCACGCTGACGCTGCGAGGAATGTTCAGCCTGGAGCCGGCGACAATCACGGACCGGCAGTATCCGGAACTTTTTCAGGTGGGCGAGACGGCGTACGGCAAGCCGATCGTCGACGGACAGCACCCGCACAATTTTTTCATGGAGCTCGCGGCGCTGTACGACTGGAAGGTCGGCACGAATTCGCTGGTTTCGTTTTACGCAGCACCGGTGGGCGACCCGGCGATGGGGCCGGAAGCGTTTCCGCATCGCGTTTCGGCAAGCGAGGACACGCTCGCGCCGCTCGGGCATCACTTGCAGGACTCGACGCACATTTCTTACGACGTGCTGACGCTGGGCTACACGTACAAAATCGCACGGGTGGAGTTTTCGGGATTTCACGGCCGCGAGCCGGGCGAAAATCGCTGGACGATTTCAACGGGCGACGTCGATTCGTGGTCGGCGAGGCTAACGGTGAATCCGTGGGCGAACTGGAGCGCGCAATATTCGATCGGGCGACTGCACTCACCGGAAGCGCTCGAGCCCGAGGAAGATCAGCTGCGCATGACGGCGTCGGTGACGTACAACCGGCCAATCGCGCGCGGCGGGGATGCGTCGTGGGGAAATTCGGCGACGACGCTGATCTGGGGGCGCAATCTGACGCTGCCGGGCGGCGAGGTCTACAACAGTTATCTGGCGGAATCGACGTTGAAATTTTTGCGGCACAACTATACGTGGACGCGGATTGAAAACGTCGACCGGACCAACGAGTTGCTGATCGGCGAGAATCCGCTGCCGCCGAATTTCGAAGAACATTTTCTGGCACGGATTCAAGCGTACTCGATGGGATACGACCGCGAGTTCCCGTTTATCCCGCATTTTTCGAGCGCGTTTGGCGCGCAGGTGACACTGTACGGCAAGCCGGCGTTTCTCGATCCGATTTACGGGGATCATCCATTAGGCGTGCTGGTGTTTTTGCGATTCAGGCCGGTACCGTCGGAGAAGTGACGCGCGTTTCGTGACGCGCTGAATGTGTGAAATCGCTAATCTCGTAAGCGCGAAGTGCAGCCGTGGGCAGCGGCGCCTGCTGTGAAAGGCGCGTTCGGCGCGTGCAGGCTTGATGCTATACTCGGTGCGCAGGCCGTCCGCTTCCTTTCGACATTCGAATTCCCGCGGAGAGGTGCTGGAGTGGCCGAACAGGGCTGCCTGCTAAGCAGTTATCCGGTCAAAAGCCGGATCGGGGGTTCGAATCCCCCCCTCTCCGCCACCTTCTAGAATCCCGACGCCGACAACTGTTACAGTGTGTGAAATTCTCCTGGCGGGAGCATGCTGCAAACCCAGCGCATCTCGATCCTCGCACCGCTGTTCGTTGGCGCGGTGGCGCAAATCTTCACGATCATTATTTTTCTTCTGCCGGTCCGGGCAACGATCAACCTCATTCGCCGTGAAAAGGGTCTCGGCCGCGTCGGCATGCCCTGGAACGATCTGCGCATTTTTACCCAAACAGTGCTTTATGCTTCGCTCGCACACCTCATCGAGATCGGCTTTTGGGGAGCGTTGTTCATGATGTGCGGGGAATTCAAAGACTTCGGAACCGCGTTTTACCACTCCGCGGTGAATTACACTTCCCTCGGCTACGGCGACATCATCATGTCGCCAAGGTGGCGATTGCTGGGTCCGCTCGAAACGGCAAACGGAATGCTTTTGTTCGGAGTATCGACCGCGATGATCTTTGCCGTGATGTTGTGGCTGATCCAGTCCAGGTTCGCAGATCTCCGGGATTGATCGAGCGAGAATTGTCTTCGGATTCGGCTGACTGGATTATTCACTCGAGCAGGGCTTCCGCGAACTTTGTGAACGTTTTGAGCTCTACTTACCGCGTGCGGATTCTCGCGGGATGAAACCAGGAATACCGGTGTCGACGACCTGGTTGAACCGGTAGCGCGTCGTGATTCCGTCGATGGCCTTCATGGCGCTTTCCGGGAGGGCCGATATGTTGAAACTTTCGCGGATGTGATCCGGATTTTTCGACGTGGTGAGGATCGCGGTGCCTCGCTGGATGCCCCAGGCGATGCAAACTTGCGCAACCGTCTTACCTGTGGCGGCGGCAACTTCCTTGATGACGGGATCCTGGAGCAAGCGCGGTTCAGACGAGTGGCCTAGCGCGGCGAACGCCAGCAGGACGGTCCCTGTTGGCTTGCAGGCGTCAAGCAACTCCTGCTGGGGAAGATAAGGATGCGCTTCGACCTGCACAACCGCGGGCTTGATCCTTGCAGACCGATTGACGTCCGCGAGGTGTGCGACGCTAATGTCCGACAATCCGATGGCGCGACACTTCCCTTCATCCACGAGTCGCTCGAGCGCGCCCCAAGTTTCGGGTAAAGTCACGCCATCGTCGTAGACAATTTTGCCGCTCTCGTCTTTAGGCTCCTGGTCTTCGCCCGGCCGAAACGCAAAGGGCGTGTGGATCAAATAGAGGTCGACGTAATCGAGACGAAGCGCTTTGAGGCTCGCTTCAAACGCCGGCTTCACGCGCTCTGGCCGGTGATGGTTGTTCCAAAGTTTTGTCGCGATGAAAAGATCTTCGCGACGCACGATGCCTTTTTGCAGCACGCCTTCGAACGCTTCTCCTACGGCGATTTCGTTTCGATACCGCTCCGCGCAATCGAATTGGCGAAACCCAATTTCCAAAGCGCTTCTGGTGGCGTTCAGCGTGTCGCGAAGATCGGGGATCAACGTGCCGAACCCGAGAGCAGGGATTTCTTTCCCATTGTTCATCGGGATTTTTTTGAGGCGAAGGTCGTTCAGTTCAGGCATTTGTCCCCCGTGGTGAAAACTAGAGGCACCGGCGGAGTCTCGCGATGCTAGGTGCTAGTGCTTATGAAGATTCGCGCTCGTGAATCATAACGTGACGCGAATCGGAGGAGAAGAAGACAACCTGCCGAGTGGCAACCGTATCAAATCGGTTCATAGCGGAGGGAAATGGTGCTATGCTCCGCCGCGCGTCGACGGTGGCGGTTTTTGTGGGGTAGGCCACGGACGCAAATTGATAGGATCGCAACATGCAAACCACGCAAGAGCGCCGCGGGAGCGACCCGCGCCGCTGGCGCTGGAAGTTGCAGTGGGGCAGCGTCAGTCTAGTTGTACTTTTTCTCCTCGTAGCTCCCTACCCGGCTTTTTCGCAGAGCACTAATTCCTCCGAACAGACCACACCGACGACTTCTCCGCAATCGCAGCCTTCTCCGCCGAGGCAATATCTTTTTGGCGATTGGGACGGCGAAAGGACTGCCCTCGCGGACAAGGGCGTCACCTTCGACTTTTTCTACGTCGCGGACCTCCAGGCCAATCCGACCGGCGGCTTGGAGCAGACCTACGCAGGTTGGGGCCGCATCCGCGGGACGATGGACGTCGACTTCGGAAAGCTGAAGGGCTGGCACGGGCTTTCGTTCCACGTCACAGGTTTGTGGCAGTTCGGCGGAAACCTCGGGGAAAGGATCGGAGTGCTCGCGAATCCGAGCGGCCTGGTGAGTCGTTCTGGCTGCAGGAGGCGCTGTTTCACGATCACTTGTTCCTGATGGCTGGCCAGATGGCAGGGCTCGATTTCTACGGCAACCAGGTTTACGGCGGGTCTTATCTGATCGAGCCGATCGATTACGCGTACGGGAACCTTTTTTCGACAACCTACGAATCGTTCAATCCCGCCGGCACTCCGGCAGCGCAAGCTCGTGTAGTGATCTGGAAGACGCTGTACGTGCGGTCGGCAGTCCTCTCCGGAAACCGCAATCCGTACGTGCAGGACACAAACGGCTTCCATTTCAAGATCGCCGACTCGCCGGTTTTCGCATTCGAGACGGGCTACTCGCGGCACTCCGAGTATCTGAACGGACAGACGGGCGATTTCGATAAGAAGCTCTACCCGAGCCTCTACAAGTTCGGCGCCACTTACAACGCCGGAAAGTTCACCGATGCATTCGGCAACGTGAGCCGCGGGAACTATCTGATCTACGGCAGCGTGAACCAGGCGATCTATCGCGAACGTGCGGGGAGCAGCCACGGTGTCGACGG
>JBEKJW010000095.1:0-15160 GCA_050011035.1 Candidatus Acidiferrales bacterium | reverse complement strand
TCGCGTGAAGCCCGCACAGGGGATTTGATCCGCCGGCGCCGCGAATGTCTGCGTTGCAACCGCCGCTTCACGACCTACGAGCGCATTGACGAGATTCCGTACATGGTGATCAAGAAAGACGGTCGCCGCGAAAAATTCGAGCGCCCAAAAGTGCTGCAGGGTCTTCTGAAAGCCTGCGAAAAGCGTCCTGTGCCAGTTGTGAAACTGGAATCGATCGTCGACGAACTCGAGCAGTTCGTCAGCGAGGCGCCCGATCGAGAACGCACCACCGCCGAGATCGGCCAGGAAATCATGCACAAACTCAAGAAGCTCGACAAGGTCGCGTACGTTCGCTTCGCGTCGGTCTATCTCGATTTCAAAGACGTGAAAGAATTTATGGACGAGCTGAAGGGCCTGCTGAAAGAACGCGCGAAAAAATAAAGCCGCCTACGATTGCCAAACGCCAGCCGCGAATTTTTTGATCGTGTGAAATCCCAAATGCTCGTAGAGGTCGACGGCCTGCTTGTTCACGCTCGTCACGGTGAGCGACAGCGCCTGATATTTTCTCCTGCGTAGCGCGGTGATCGAAGCTTCCATCATCGCCCGTCCAACGCCGTGCCCCTGATAACCCGGCATCACGCAAACTTGCGTCGTATGCGCGATGCCTTCTGCCACCGTTGACGTAAGCACCATGCCGATTGGCGGCTCTCCCGAAATCGGCCGCGCCAGAAACGACGCTTCCGGTAAAAATTGTCCGCAGCCCGGAAGCAGGATGATATTGCGCAAAAATTTCATCGCACCGCCTTCGGAGCGGTACTGGTCGTTGATCTCGCCGTCAACATGATTCGCGTATGCGAGTTGAATTAGCCGCGCGGCCGGTTCGAATACGCGATCGGTCCACTGTTCGAGCCGCAGCGAAGTCGAGAGCGGCTTTCCTGATAGCTTCGCCTCATCGAGCGGCAAGTACATGAACTGCCTGGTATGCAGGCGAAAGTACTGCGAAAGAAATTCGGGGTTGAGTTCCGTGCCGAAGGGCATCAACTGCGCTTCGACGCGCACCAGCCTCGGCGTCGCGTGCAGCGCCGCGACCATTTCCGAAACCAGCTTGCGCGTGATCGGTTCCTGGTCGTAATCCGACGACACGAAAAGGCCGCCGATCAGCCCCTTGTGCTCTTCAAGTACGTAGAAGCCGTAGCCGGCTGGTTTTCCCTGTTCGGTAACTACGTACCCACCTAAAGCCCGCGAATCGATGAATTTGCGGATTAAATCGATGGAGGGGCGGTAATCCCAGTGAAGTTCGTCTCGCCACCGCCGCGTCTCCTGCTGGAATAGCGGCTCGAGCGACCGCGATGGATACTGCCGCAAATCTACAATTTCCATGAATTAACCGGAAGTTTAACAGCGGATATTATAGCCACAGTCGCCGTTTGCCGCTAACGGTACCTAAAGTGTCCGAAGCGTAACGGCACGATTCCGCGGGGTTTGCGGGAACTGTGCTAGCATCGCCTAAGCGGAGCCCAGAGCCGGCAAGTACCAGTTCTGCGCCCGAACCGAGCAGATGGCCGTCACCTCCGATACCAGTACTCCTAAGAGAAGCCTCATGAAGCTGTTGTCCGGGCTCCTCGCTATTGTTCTATTCGGGCTCGTCGCCATCGCCACGATTTCCGGCTTTCTGCTTTACCAGGTCTTGCATCCCGCGCGCCAACCGGCCTCCTTCGATCTGAACGTCATGATGGGCCATCCTGTCGCCTTCTCCTTTCAGACGCCCAAGGGAGGGCAGCGCGACGGATGGTTCTTCCCGGGGTTGCGCGGTGCGCCGACTGTCGTCGTCTGCCATGGATACCTTTCGCAGCGTGCAGATGTCCTGACGCTGGTCTCCGCGCTGCAGGATCAGCAATTCAACGTTTTCGTTTTCGATTTCACAGGTCACGGCACATCGCAGGGCGTTTCGACGCTCGGCTATGAAGAGCGCGGCGAACTCGAAGCCGCGATTAACGCGCTTGCGACGCGCGACGACGTCGATCCGAAGCACTTCGCCATTTGGGGCACGGACATGGGCGCCTACGCAGCGCTCGAAGTGGCCACCACCGATAGGCGCGTGACCTCGTTCATCGTCGACGATCCCTACGCTGACCCGCGCGACATGGTCCAGATTCTCATCAAGCCCTCGGGCCTCACCGTGATTCCTCTCGTAACCAAGTTCTGCGACTTCGGCTTCCGCATGATGAACTATCCGTATCGCGACGAACCTCCCGTCACCGGTCAACTTTCCAAGACGGCCGGAGATCCAAAAATGTTCGTCATGGACAATCGTCCACTTGGCGACGCGACAGTGCAACTTTTCACCAAGGCGCCGGATCCCAAGCAGCTTGTGCGCACGCGCTCGGCCTATTCGGTGATGAGCGACGACGATCGGAAGAACTACGAGAACCAGGTTGTGAGTTTTTTCCTGCTGAATATTCCGCCGACCACACGGCCGGTGAAGTAATCCCGCGCTACTTCTGAATCTGATCGAGCGGCGCCTGAATGGGCGCATCCATTTCGTTTCCTTCCGATTCCGCGTCGCGCCCACCCACCGGCACGTATAAAATTCCGCTCGAGATCACGCCGAATCTTTCGCGCGGTTGTCCGCCGCGAATTTCCGCGTAGCCCTTCGCGCTCGTAAGCACAGTTCCATATTCGGGCGAGCCGGGTGTCCACTCCGGCAGTTCGCGGTGCACGTAAAACGCGAGCCCGTAGATCCACGACCGCTGCAGTTCGTACGTGAAAAACTGGTGCGCCGGATTCTGCGTTACGTAAAGCCCGTGCAGCCGCGCCGACACGAACGGATCCAGCACCGGCAACACTCGAATGTTCGCCGCTTCGACAGTCAGCGCAACCAGCAGCGCATTCACCGTCACGAACCACGTGAAAGTCTGCTTCGCCGCCGGGATCACCAGCAACGCAATCAATGTCACCGCGATCGCCGCAGCCGAAATTCGAATCGCGTGGAGATCGAAATTGTTCGTCACGTAAGTCGGCAGCTTCTCGAATCTGTGCACCGCGGCGAAGATCAGCCCCGCCCACGTCGAACCCACAAGCGCGCCGAGGCCCAATGCTCCGCGCCGCGTCCGGTTAAAAACGCGCTGCGCCGCAGCCGTGGCGATGAGCGATAGCGCCGGAATTCCAGGCAGGACGTAGCTCGGCAGCTTCGATTTCGAAATGCTGAAAAACAAAATCGGAAAAATCCCCCAGCACGTGAAGAAGAATCCCGGCGACTCTCGCCACGATTTCGCCTTCAACGCTTCGACTCCGTCCGCCAGCGACGCCGCGAGAAATCCGGTCCACGGAATCAGCGCCAACAGCGCAATCGGCACGAAAAACCAGAACGGCTGGATGTGCTGGAACATCGGCGTTAGGTACCGCTCGAAGTTATGCTCGAAAATAAAAACGTGAAGGAAATCTGGATTGCGCAGCGCACACACCACATACCACGGAAGCGCCACTAGGCAGAACGTCACGATCGCCATCGGGTGCGCCAATCGAAACGCCGCACGCCACTCGCGCGTGAAAGTCGCCCATATCGCCATCGCACCGCCGGCCAGAATCACTGCCGCCGGTCCTTTTGCGAGCGCGCCTAGCCCGAGAAAAGCGCCAAACAGCCCGAGCGCCACGTATTCCTGCGCGCCGTCGTCACCGTCGCGGTCCGGCTCGGTACCGAGCGGCAGCACGTAAGCCGCGCACGCCATCGCCATCGCAATCGCGGCACTGAACAGCATGTCTGGGGTCGCCGCTCGCGCAAATCCGATCGCCGCCACGCTCGTCGCGAACACGATCGCGGCGAGGACGGCGGGTGTCGTCGGTGAATCCGAATCGCTCGTGTAGTAACGACGCGCCAGCCATGCGATCGCGATCGTCGCCGCCAGTGCCGCGAAGGCCGAGGGCAGCCGCGCCGCCCACTCCGCCGAAAATCCCAACTTGAATCCCAGTCCCGCGAGCCAGTAATACAGCACCGGTTTTTCGAACCATGGCGCGTCGTAGAGTCGCGGAGTCACCCAGTCGCCCGTTTCCGCCATTGCTCGCGCGATCCACGCGTAGCGCGGCTCGTCCGGTCCCACCAGACCGATCGCGCCGAGCTGTCCGAACAAGCACACGCCAACGACGACCACGGCGAACGACTCGGCCGCGGTCTGTCGCGTCTTCACTCCCGCACTCTGAGTGGTGACGATGGTCAAGACTGGCGAGTTTAACATCGGAGGAGCGCGATTGTGCCTCGCAACGTCGACCAACGCGCGACAACCGTCCCGGCAGACTAGCGCGTGTGCCGACGCTCGCGCATAATGGCACGCGATGCGGGAATGGCTGGAGTTTGCCGCGGCCTGGATCGGCCTGAAAGCTTTGGGGATTTTGCCTCGACGCGCCGCGCGTTTCGTCGGCGCGACTTTCGCGTCAGCGGCCTATGCCTTCCGCGCGCCTCTCCGCGATGCCGCGATGTTCAACCTCAAGCTTGCATACCCGGACTGGTCTGACGAGAAGCGCAGCGCTGGGGTGCGCGGAATGATCCGCCAGGTTGGCTGGATGGCGGGCGAGTTTTCGCAGTTCCCGCGTTACACGGCGCAAAATATCCGCAACATCGTCGAAATCGATGGCGAGGAAAATTTCTCCGACGCTCAATCGCGCGGCAAGGGCGTGCTTTTCCTTACCGGCCACATGAGCGCCTGGGAGCTTTCTTCCTTCACGCACGCGCTGTACGGCCATCCGCTCCACTTTCTGGTGCGGCCGATTTCCAATCGCCGTGTCGATGCCCTCATCAATAGTTATCGCTGCCTCTCCGGCAATCAGCCCATCGACAAAAACAAATCCGCACGCGCGATCCTAAAAGTCTTAACCTCGGGCGGCACGGTCGGAATTTTGGCCGACCACAACACCTCGCTCGAGGAGGGCGTCTTCGCAAACTTCTTCGGGATCCCGGCGTCGACAACGTCCGGTCTCGCTCGTCTCGCGCTTCGCACCGATGCGGCAGTGCTCCCCGGTTTCATTCACTGGGACGAAGCGCGCCACAAATACATTCTGCGTTTCGAGCGTGCCGTCTCACTGGTTCGTACTGGCGACGAAGAAGCTGACGTCCGCACGAACACGCAGCTCTTTACCTGCGAAATCGAGAAATACGTTCGCGCACACCCCGATCAGTGGCTCTGGGTTCACAAGCGATGGAAGACGCGCCCGCCGGGCGAGCCCCCGATCTATCCCGAAAAATAACGAGCGCCGCGCTGCCGTAACGCGTGCGCAAGGTCCAACAGATTCGCAACTCACACGAGGTGGTTATGAGCAGGACAGCCGGAGAACTCGCACAATTCCTCGGAGCGCCGCTGCACGGTGACGCCGCACTGAAGCTCACAGGCGTCGCCAGCCCCGAAAATGCCCGCGCCACGGATCTCATCTATGTCGCTGACGCCCGATCGGTCGATCGAGCGCAAGCATCCCCCGCCTTGTGCGCTATCGTCTCCGAAGGAATCGTGCTTCAAGGCAAGACAACGATCACCACGAAGAACCCCAAGTACGCCTTCGCCAAAGCCGCAGCTTGGCTCACGCCAAAAGCGCCAATCCCGCCCGAAATCCATCCGACGGCACTCGTCGCACCTACCGCGAATCTTGCTCCCAGCATTCGCGTCGGTCCCTACGTAGTGATCGAAGACGAAGTGGAAATCAAGCGCGGCTCGAATATCGAAGCCTTCTGCTTCCTCGGCCGCGGCGCGCACGTCGGCGAAGACTGCTGGCTACATCCCCGCGTTACTCTCTACGCAGGCGCGAAGCTTCGAGATCGCGTCGAGCTTCACAGCGGTGTCGTCATCGGTGGCGACGGTTTCGGGTACGTCTTCGGCGAAGGCCATCACGAAAAATTTCCGCAAATCGGTTCGATAGAAATCGGTGACGACGTTGAGATCGGCTGCAACTCCTCCGTCGATCGCGGCTCACTGGACGTCACCCAAATCGCTCGCGGCGTGAAGATCGACAATCTTGTCCAGGTCGCTCACAACGTGAAAATCGGCGAACACTGCGTCGTCGCCGCGCAAACAGGAATCAGCGGCAGCAGCACGCTGGGGAAGGGAGTCATCGTCGGCGGCCAGGTTGGCATTGCCGATCACTGCACTCTCGAAGATGGCGCCATCGCCGGAGCGCAAGCCGGCATTCCCACAGGCAAGACGATTCGCGCTGGACAGACCGTGTGGGGCACTCCGGCCCGCCCGATCGAACGTTTCAAGGACCTCTACGCGCTCTACTCGCGCCTCCCCGATTTTTTCGATCGGCTGCGTAAGCTCGAACAGCAGTCCGAGAAGACTTAGCGAGCCGCGTGGCATTTCCGCTCTGGAACGCGCCCGAATGATTAAGCAGCCAAACGCATGCCCGTCACATCTCATGGACAGCGGCAAGTGCATGCTTTTTCAGTTGCTTGTGGCTCAGAAGCTACAGATAATAAGAGCGTTATAGGTTTTCTATGGGCCCTTCAATACGCCGGAAGCGATTTCGGCGGCAGCTGCACCGGCGGGGGGCCGGGCGACTGCACCAGAAGTCAGCACAGCGATGAAGCTCCGCACGGTCGCAGTTCTTACATCAACGCACTGATACGGCTACTCGAGCTTGAGGCGAAGCTGAATCGAAGTAGCCAAACGTTCGGATGAAGGCAGAAACAGGTCTGCGTTTTAGGAGACGGCTCGAGTGGGCTCTTTGGGAACCGCAGTCAGTCGCAGCCCCAACATCGATTCGCAGGTCGAACAAGCGGTAGCGCGCTCGACCGAGTGGTTTCTCTCCGCACAAAAGCAGGAAGGCTACTGGTGGGGCGAACTCGAAGCCGACACGACGCTCGAATCCGACTACATTCTCTATCTCCACATTCTCGGCCGCCTCAAATCTGAAAAAGTCGCAAAGCTCGCAAACTACATTCGCGCACGGCAGCTTCCCGATGGCGGTTGGAATATTTTCGAAGGTGGTCCGTCGGAACTGAATGCCACCGTGAAGGGATACGTCGCGCTTCGTCTCGCGGGCGACGCCGCATCGTCGCCTGCACTTACGCAAGCGCGCGCAAAAGTTCTTGAACTCGGCGGCATCGAAGCCACCAACTCTTACGTCCGTTTCTATCTCGCGATGGTTGGCGCAGTCGATTGGTCGATCGTTCCATCGATCCCGCCGGAGCTGATGCTCCTGCCGAATTGGTTCCCGATCAACATCTACGAGATGTCCTCGTGGACGCGCGGCATCGTAATTCCGCTCGCATTGATCTATTCGGGAAAGCCCAATTGGAAATTGCCGGCTGGCGTCACTGCCACGGAACTTTTGCGCGAGCCGGGCAGCAAGCCGAAATCGTTTCAGTGGGAAGCGTCGATTTTTTCGTGGAAGAATCTGTTCCTCGCACTCGACCGTGGGTTGAAGCTCTACGAAAAACTGCCATGGAAGCCGTTTCGCAAGCGCGCCCGCGAACTCGCTCGCAAGTGGATGCTTGAACGTCTCGAACGCAGCGAGGGCCTTGGCACCATTTACCCGGCGATGATGAATTCGATCTTCGCGCTGCTCGCCGAAGGTCTCGACGCGAACGATCCTCTCGTGCGTCGCGAAATCGAATTCTTTGAGCGCTACGAAATCGAGGAAAACGGCACGATCCGCGTCCAGCCTTGCATTTCGCCCGTATGGGATACCGCAATCGCGATGGTCTCGCTCGCTGAAGCCGGACTCGATCCTGGTCACCCGTCGCTCATCGCAGCGGAACGCTGGGTTGTCGACAATCAAATCCTCGGCCCCGGCGACTGGCAGGTAAAAAATCCCGGCGTAGCTCCCGGCGGCTGGGCCTTCGAGTTCAAAAACGATTTCTATCCGGACGTTGACGATACCGCCTTCGTCCTGATGGCTCTCGGCCGTGTCTCGGACCCCGATTCCGAGAAGTTGCGCCGCTCAATGAGCCGTGGCCTCGAATGGCTCCTCAGCATGCAGAATCGTGACGGCGGCTGGGGCGCGTTCGACAAGAACAACAATCTTCAGTTCTTGAATCACATCCCGTTCGCCGATCACAACGCGATGCTCGATCCCTCAACGGCAGACGTCACTGCTCGCGCCGTCGAGTGCCTCGGCCAGATGGGATGGCCCGCCGATCATCCAGTCCTCCAGCGCGCTCGCGCCTTCATCCGCCAGGATCAAACGGCGGACGGCTCATGGTTCGGTCGCTGGGGCGTGAACTACATCTACGGCACAAGCGGCGTTCTCCGTGCCCTCGAAACGATCGGCTTGGGTCAGGATGCACCGTGTAGAAAGGCCGTCGAGTGGCTGCGCTCCGTGCAGAACCCCGACGGCGGCTTCGGTGAATCCATCCTGTCCTACTACGATCCAAACCTAAAAGCCAAAGGACCCAGCTCCGCGTCGCAAACCGCCTGGGCGCTGATCGCCTTCCTTGCCGTCGCAGGCCCTGACGATCCCGCTGTCGAGCGGACCGTCTCCTGGCTGGTCGAGCATCAAAACTCCGATGGTTCCTGGGACGAAACAGAGTTTACGGGCACGGGATTTCCGTGCGTCTTTTATTTGAAGTATCATCTGTATAGGAACGCGTTCCCACTCTACGCCCTCGCTCGACACCACAATCTGCGGAAGGGAACGCGGAAATATCCGGGAGTTCAGATCCGTCCTGAACAGTTGCGTGAACGATCCGGGCAGCCGGTGTAACGCGTGATGGACTCTGCGCTGCGGAATCGAAGGTTTGCCGCAAGTTCGCATCGCACTCGCTCACCGCGCGAAGTTTGCACGAGAAAGTGCCCCACTCGAGGTCTTCCAGCAAGAATGTTGATACTGGTTACAGGTGCGACGGGATTTGTGGGCAGCCACGTGGCGCGCTTGCTCGTTGAACGTGGAGATCGCGTGCGTGTGCTCGTGCGCGCCAAAAGCAACATGAAAGCGCTCGACGGTGTGAACGTCGAGCCCGTCGTTGGCGATTTGCGCGATTCTTCGTCTCTCGTCCGCGCGATGGACGGCGCTCAGCGTGTCTTTCACGTCGCGGCGGATTACCGGCTTTGGACGCGGCATCCTGAAGAGATCTACGAGAGCAACGTTGGCGGCACCGAGCGACTACTCGAGGCGGCGGAGAAAGCCGGTGTCGAGCGCTTCGTCTACACTAGTACCGTCGCGACGATTGCCGTTCCGCGTCATGGCGCGCTACCGGATGAATCGATCAACGCGTCGATCGACGAAATGATCGGGCATTACAAGCGCTCGAAGTTTCAGGCGGAGCAAGTCGCCATCGCCGCGGCGCGCAAAGGCGGCCCTGTCGTAATCGTGAATCCCACGGCCCCTGTCGGCCCACTCGACTGGAAGCCCACGCCAACGGGGAAAATCATCCTCGATTTTCTCAACGGCAAAATGCCAGCTTACGTCGACACCGGATTGAACGTCGCTCCCGTTGAAGACGTCGCGGTGGGTCACCTTCTTGCCGCGGAAAAAGGCCGCTTCGGCGAGCGCTACATCCTCGGTGGTACGAACATGACGTTGAAAGAAATCCTGAACGCTCTTGCGCCAATCGCCGGCCGACCTGCGCCGCGTGTGAAGCTGCCCCATGCCGTCGCGCTCGCAGCGGGTTACGCGGACGAATTTGTTTCGCGCATCGCCGGGCGCGAACCGAAGATTCCGGTCGAGGGTGTGAAAATGTCGCGCCACCGCATGTTTGTGCAGACCGGCAAAGCCGAACGCGAACTGGGCTACACGCATTCCAGTATTCCTGCGGCGCTTGAGCGCGCAGTGCGCTGGTACGAATCGAACGGTTACGTGGTGGGGGAACGCGGTGCCAAGCGCGTCGCGCAGCCCACGGCAGCCTGATGGAACCCATGCGCATCGTCGTAACGTTTGCGATGGCAAGTGAATTCGCGCCGTGGCGATCCACGCGCGGTTTTCAGCGCAAGACACTCGCTTCCGCCGAGACTTTCGTCGCGAGCGTCAGCGGCGCCGAAGTAACGGCTGTGGTTACAGGTATCGGCCGCGATCGCGCCGGCAACGCAGCGGCGGCTGTTCTGCGAAATGTCGCGTCGCAAGTGCATGCCTGCATCTCCACGGGGCTTGCCGGAGCGCTTCGTCCGGAATGGAAGATTGGCGACGTCGTTGTGGCGCGGAAAGTATTCGCGAACCTCAAGAATCGCGCGAATACAATGGGCGACAGAAGTTGCGCCTCCGAATTGGTCTCGGCCGCGGAAGCGCTCGGCGCAAAAACGGTGGGCTCGTTTCTGACCTCGGATCTGGCTGTCTCGAAAGCAGAATTGAAACGTGAGCTCGCCGCTAGAGCAGACGTCGTTGAGATGGAGAGCTTCGACGTGATCACGACTGCCAACACGTACGGAATTCCCGCGGTCGCGATCAGGGCGATCAGTGATGCCGCGGACGAGGATCTACCGCTCGATATGAACCGTATCTTCGCCAATGGACAAGTGAGCACGACACGAGTCCTTGGCGAAATGGCGCGTCACCCGGGTTCGATTCCCGGGCTCGTTCGTCTGGGACAGAACAGCAAGAGGGCCGCTGAAACTTTGGGTGCCTTCCTTGACTCATATGTAAAGCGCCTCGCGATGAATCCGGGAATGTTCGCGGAAGCGCAGGAACCCAAAGTTGTTGGAGCGACGTTTTAACAGATACGCGAGTACCGAGTTAAGCCGCCACGGTGAGTGGCGGACCTGAGAGCGATGAGCCAAACGATTTCACCAACGTATCCGACGCACGCGCACCAGAAAAAATCTCACATGCGCGCAGGCGTGTATCGCGGCAAGGGGCAAGTCATCGTCGAAACGGTGCCCGTGCCTCAAATCGGCGAAGGGGAACTCCTGTTCCGCGTAGCTGCATGCGGCATCTGCGGCACCGACCTGAAGAAAATTCACCATGGCTTCGTGAATCCGCCGCAAGTTCTTGGCCACGAACTCGCTGGCACCGTCGTCGAAATCGGCAAAGGTGTCACGAAGTTCAAACCCGGCGACCGCGTCGTCAGCTTCCACCACATCCCTTGCGCCAACTGCTTCTACTGCGAGAAGAAACTCTTCTCCCAGTGTGCGGGTTATAAGAAGACGGGCCTCACTGCCGGAACAGGTGATCCCAACGGCGGCGGCTTCGGCGAATACGTGCGCGCCATGCCATGGATCGTCGAGCGCGGGATGATCAAACTGCCCGACGATGTCACATTCGAGGAAGCCACGTTTGTCGAGCCAGTCAATACGTGCCTGAAAGCCGTCCGCAAGGCGCGCGTCGCTCCCGGCGAACAGGTGCTGGTCGTCGGCCAAGGCCCCATTGGTATGTTGCTGATGATCCTCGCGAAGTACGAAGGCGCCGAAGTTTACGCCAGCGACCCGATGGCGGGCCGCCGCGCCGCCGGTCTCAGATTCGGCGCAAAAGAAGTTTTCGACCCGACCAAGGTCAACCTGCTCGACGAAATGCGCAAACGCACGTCTGGCAGGGGGCCGGACGTGGTCATGTTGGCCGTGCCCAACCCGTCATTGGTCCCGGAGGCCCTAGCACTCGCGCGGCCGGGTGGTCGCGTGCTACTGTTTGCTCATAACGACCCCGTCCTGCAACTGGGTTTCCCTGCGGCCGCCGTGGGGGTCGAAGAGAAAGAAATCCTCGGAAGCTATAGCGCATCGGTGGACGATCAGGCCGAATCCGCGGCCTTGGTGTTCGAACGGCGCTTGCCCGTTCGCGAGTTGATTTCGCACCGGTTCCCGCTCGAGAAAATTGCCGATGGCTTGCATTTAGCGGCTCACCCGGCGGACGATACGTTGAAAGTGGTGATAACTCACGAATGAGCTCTCATACGCAGCAAGAAGGACACATGAACGCCGCGATCCTCTATGGCGCGGAAGATCTCAAGATCGAAAGCGTCGACATCCCCATCGTTGGCGCCGACGAAGTACTCGTGCGCGTCGCCGTCGCGCTCACCTGCGGCACCGATTTGAAAGTCTGGAAGCGCGGCTATCACGCTCGGATGATCAAGCCGCCTTCGCTTTTCGGTCACGAACTGGCTGGCGTGGTCGTCGAAAAGGGTTCGATGGTCAACGGCGGTATTCGCAAGGGAATGCGCGTCCTGCCCGCGAATTCCGCTCCGTGCAACGTCTGCTTCTACTGCCGCAAGGGCCAGCCGAATCTTTGCGAAGACCTGCTCTTCAACAACGGTGCATACGCGGAATACATCCGCATTCCTGGCCGCATCGTTCGCGAAAACATGCAGGAAATTCCGAATCACGTCACGTTTACTGACGCCGCGATGGCCGAGCCTCTCGCCTGCGTTCTGCGCGGCATTCACGAAACCGGCATTCGCGCCGGAGACACGACTGTCGTGATCGGCTGCGGCGCAATCGGCCTGAAATACATCCGCATCCTTTCGCAGCGCAACGTACGCGTACTCGCCGTCGGTAAGCGCAAGAATCAAATGGAAGCCGCGCTGCGGCTCGGCGCCGTCGCTGCGTTTGACGTCACCGAAATCGATAATCCCGTGAAGCACGTCCGCGACCTGACTGAAGGCGTTCGCGGCGCCGACTCCGTCATCGAAGCCGTCGGGCGTCCGATCAGCTGGGAGTGGGCGTTGCAAATGGTTCGCAAGGGCGGCACCGTGAATCTCTTTGGTGGCTGTCCAACGGGCAGCGAAGTGAAAATGGATCCTGCGGCGTTGCACTATTCCGAGATCACCATCAAGTCGACGTTCCATCACACGCCGCGCTTCATGCGCGAAGCGCTCGAGACCATCGCGCGCGGTGAAATTCGCGCAAGCGACTTCGTCACGGGCGAAGTTGGGCTCGAAGGGCTGCCCGAAGTCTTCGAGCACATGAAAAACCGCAAGGACGAACTGAAGACCGCGGTGATTCCGTAGCCATTGCCGAACCCGGGTTGAATGCTTCCAACTCCTGAACTGTATATCGCGCGAAACCTGCCTCCCGCCGGATGCTCCGCCGTCGAAGCCGAGCGTTACACGCGTTGGCTCGCCACGCATCACTACGAGAATTTCAATGTCGTCTCGCGCCTTCTTCCGCGCGAGCTTCACCAACATTTTTACAATGTTTACGCATACTGCCGCTGGTCCGACGACCTCGGCGATGAAGTCGCTTCGCCTCAGCGCGCGCTAGAACTTCTCGACGCGTGGGAAGACGAACTTCAGCTCATTTACACGGGTGGCGGTTCGGGACCATCGCACCCCGTGCTTATCGCGCTCGCAGAAACAATCCGCGCGAAGCAAATTCCCATCACGCCGTTCAGCGACCTACTGAAAGCGTTTCGTCAAGACCAGACCATCCGTCGTTACGCTACTTGGGACGACGTTTACCACTACTGCGTCTATTCCGCGAATCCTGTTGGCCGCCTTGTCCTCTGTTTGTGCGGCTATCGCGACGAGCCACGCCAAAAACTTTCGGATGCAACTTGCACCGCGCTACAGCTCGCAAATTTCTGGCAGGATGTTTCGCGCGATCTCGAAAAGGGCCGCATTTACATCCCGGTTGAAGCGCTCGAAAAACATCGCCTCACCGAAGGCGACATCGTCAACCAGCGCTTCGATGCTCGTTACGTCGCGCTGATGAAAGACCTGATCGCGCGCACCCGCGAACTTTTCAACGAAGGCATGCCCCTCGCCGATACGGTCGCGCCGTTTCTTCGCGTCGATCTCGAAATGTTCAGCCGCGGCGGCCTCGCGATTCTTGACGCGATTGAGAACTCCGGGTACAACACGCTGAATCGCCGCCCATCGCTTTCGAAGTGGACGCAGGCCAAACTTCTCGGCCGCACGCTCTTCGTGAAGACGTTTGGAGCGAAATCCGAGGTCGCGAAAGCCAGCGCGTCACCACCCGACAACGTCACTCCGATGCGTCAGCCATCGTCCCTGCTCGACTCACCGGCGACTCAACGCGCATCGGCCGCGCCGGCGAAGCATGAGCCGTACACGGCCGCCGTGCGCGGTTCCTACGGAGAGTGCAATCGAATCGCTCGCGCGTCTAAGAGCAGCTTTTACCTCGCGTTTTACGGTTTGCGCAAAGAAAAACGCAACGCACTCTGCGCCCTCTACGCATTCATGCGCCTGATCGACGATGTCTCCGACGAAGCCGGCGACCTCGAATCGAAGCGCCAGGGCTTGGCTCGATGGCGCGCGATGCTAGATGAAGCCATCGACGGCCGCACAGGCGGCCATCCCGTTCTTCCCGCGTTGGCCGACACGATCAATCGCTTCTCGATTCCGCCGCGCTACTTTCACGATTTGATCCTCGGCGCCGAGATGGACCTCACGATCTCGACGTACGCGACGTTCGATCGCCTCACCGAATATTGCTATCGCGTCGCCGGCACGGTCGGCCTCACGTGCATTCACGTCTTTGGATTCACCGATCCAAGGGCGCCGGATCTTGCCGAGCAGCTCGGCCTCGCATTCCAACTGACGAACATCATTCGAGACGTCGGCACGGATCACGCCATCGGCCGCGTGTATCTTCCACAGCAAGACCTCGATCGTTTCGGCGTCAGCGCAAAGGAACTCGCCGGCCCGCTCACGCGGAAAATTCGCGAGCTCCTTGAATTCGAAGCCGAGCGCGCGTGGCAGCTCTACGCCGATGGCGCGCCGCTCGTTCAGCGCGTCGATGCGGACAGCCGCGCCACGCTCTGGGCGCTGATTCGCACCTACAGCACGCTCCTCGCGCGCATAGAAGAGCGCGGTTTCGATGTTTTCTCCTCGCGCGTCTCACTCTCCAGCGCGGAAAAAATCCAATACCTGCTCATGGCGGGAATGAAGGGTTGGTCGAAGAAGGATGCCCTCGCAAAGCGTTCTGGTGATCGGCGGAGGCCTGGCGGGCCTTTCGTCCGCCGTCGCACTGGCTGACGCCGGATACCGCGTTCATTTGCTCGAAAAGCGCCCGCACCTGGGCGGACGCGCCACGTCGTACACGTTGCCCGACGGAAATGAAGTCGACAATTGCCAGCACCTCACGCTCGGCTGCTGCACGAATCTCGCTGATTTCTACGCGCGCGCGGGCGCCGCGCACAAGGTACGGTTTTACGACACGCTCTATTTCGCCGATAAGTCCGGTAAGCGATCCTCGATGTGCGCAGTCTCGCTTCCACCGCCGCTGCACATGGCGCCGTCGTTTCTTGGTTTCAAGTCGCTCACGCTTGCCGACAAGTTTTCGATCGCGAATGCGATGATGGCCATAGCCATGTCCGG
>JBEKJW010000094.1:0-15187 GCA_050011035.1 Candidatus Acidiferrales bacterium | reverse complement strand
CAAGGACTGATCGATCGCACCGTAAACGCAGCTGTCGCGGACCGCTTCATCGAACTGATGCGTGATTACGCTGCACGGGCAAAAGCGGTGCACTCCGGATTCGACATGAATCCGTCGCCCGGCAATATGCGCGACGGTTTGCTTACCGACGCAATGAAGTCCGCAGGCGCGGCGAAAAAAGGCGGCACCTCGCCTGTCACCGCCGTACTCGATTATGCCGAATATTCGCGCGTGCCGGGACTGAACCTCCAGTGCACGCCGGGCAACGACGTCGAATGTGTGACCGCGCAAGTCGCCGGCGGCGCGAACGTGGTGCTCTTCACCACGGGGCTAGGAACGCCGACCGGCAATCCGATAGCGCCTGTCGTCAAACTTTCCACCAATTCCGAACTCGTTCGCCGAATGCCGGACATCATTGACATCGATACCGGCCCAATCGTCACCGGCGAATCGACGGTCGAAGAGATGGGAACGAAAATTCTCGATCGGGTGATTCAAATTGCGAGCGGTGAAGTTTTCACCCGTGCAGAGTTGCTCGCGCAAGACGATTTCATCCCCTGGAAAAGAGGAGTTTCGCTCTGACCTCCACTGCCATGCAGCAACCGCCTTTTCGACTGGATGGAAAAACGGCCGTCGTCACCGGAGGCGGCAGCGGCATCGGCGAAGCAATCGCCCAACTCTTCGCTCGGGCCGGCGCGAGCGTCCGCATTCTGGACGTGAACCGCGAAGCCGGTGAGCGCACCGAACAGAGAATCACGGCGGCAGGCGGCGACGCGAAGGCGCACGAGTGCGACGTTACGAATCACGCCACAGTCGCCAAGGCGTTTGAACATCTCGTGGGCGCCGGGCCGATCCACGTCCTCATCAATAATGCCGGTATCTCTCAGATCGCGAATATCGAGAAAACGTCTGAAGCTGACTTCGATCGCATATTCAACGTGAACGTAAAGGGCTTCTACAACTGCATGCACGCCGCCGTCCCGCACATGAAAACCAACGGAGGCGGCGTGATTGTGAATATGGCGTCGATCGCCGCGACTTCCGGTCTGGCTGACCGTTTCGCCTACTCGATGAGCAAAGGTGCGGTTGTAGCTATGACGTATTCCGTGGCCAAGGATTACATCGCGCACAACATCCGCTGTAATTGCATTTCACCCGCGCGGGTGCACACGCCGTTCGTCGACGATTTTCTCCGCCGCTCCTATCCCGGCAAAGAGAAGGAAATGTACGATAAGCTTGCCGCGTCGGCGCCAATCAACCGGATGGCCCGGCCCGAGGAAGTCGCATCGCTGGCGCTCTTTTTGTGCAGCGATGAGGCCTCGTTCATTACCGGCGTCGATTACCCGATCGACGGCGGATTTTTCAATCTGCGCGGATAGGCTGCGCAGGGTCGCTCCGATGCACATCGACGCCCACCAACATTTCTGGCGCTACTCGCCCAAGACGCACGGCTGGATTACGGACGACATGGCGAAGATCCGTCGCGATTTTCTCCCGCCCGACTTGGACCCCGAGCTTGCGGCGAACGAAGTATGCGGCACTGTCGCGGTGCAGGCGGATCAGTCCGAACACCACACAAGATTTCTGCTGGATCTGGCGCAGTCTACGAACACAATTCTGGGCGTCGTTGGTTGGGTCGACTTGCTCGCGCGCGATCTGTGCCAACGGCTGAAGCACTACTCCCAATTTGAATCTCTCGTCGGCTTCCGTCACATCGTACAGGCCGAACCCGACGACCGTTTCCTGCTGCGCGAGGATTTTCTTCGCGGCGTCGCGCATCTCGGGCGTCACGGGTTCACGTATGACATTCTGATTTACCCGCGCCAGCTCGCGGCGGCTGTAGCCTTCGTGGAAAAGTTTCCCGCTCAGCGCTTCGTGATCGATCATTTGGCAAAGCCCGACATTCGCGGCGGCAGTGGCTTCGAGGCCTGGAGTGACGGCATTCGCGCACTGGCGCGACATCCGAACGTCTATTGCAAAGCGTCCGGAATGGTTACAGAAGCCGATTGGGTGCGCTGGAAGCCGACCGATTTCGCGCGGTACCTGGACGTCGTGTTCGACGCGTTCGGCGCAAATCGCGTGATGTTTGGATCGGATTGGCCGGTGTGTCTCGTTGCCGCGAGCTACGCACAAGTCGTTGGCGCGCTCGAAGAATACGCGCGTAAATTGTCGCCCGCAGACCAGGACAAGGTATTCTTCGCGAACGCCGCGCGGTTCTACGGATTGGAGATGCCAAAGCATGGATTTGCAGCTCAAGGATAAGGTCGTCGTCATTACGGGCGGCGCGAAGGGAATCGGCGCAGCCATCACTCGCGCGTGTGCACGCGAATTCGCGCTGCCTGTGATTGTGGATCGCGACGAAAAGGCGTGCAAAGCGCTGCACGCCGAACTGCATCACACCGGCGTGAACAGCCATATCGTGGCTGTCGATCTCACCGACCCTAAAAACTGCGAGCTCGCCGTCGCGGAGGCGATTCAGTCGTTCGGCCGGATCGATGCGCTCGTGAACAACGCGGGCATCAACGACGGCGTCGGGCTCGCCTCCGGCAGCCCGGAGAAATACGTCGAGTCGCTCCAGCGAAATTTGCTGCATTACTACAATATGGCGCACTACGCGCTGCCGTATTTGAAGCGCGCGCATGGCGCAATCGTGAACATCGCGTCGAAAACTGCAGTCACAGGACAAGGCAACACATCCGGCTACGCTTCCTCGAAGGGCGCGATCCTGGCGCTTACGCGAGAGTGGGCCGTCGAGCTTCTGCCTTTTGGCATTCGGGTGAATGCGATTCTTCCCGCGGAAGTGATGACCCCGCTCTACGAACAGTGGCTGAAGACGTTCCCGAATCCCGAAGAAAAGCTGGAGACGATTCGTGAGAAAATTCCGCTGGGCAAACGCATGACGGCGGTCGATGAGATCGCCGCGATGGCTGCCTTCCTGCTCTCGCCGCTCTCGGGACACACGACCGGCCAGCATCTTTACGTGGACGGAGGATACGTCCACCTCGACCGCGCTCTCACCTAACTGTCATCGAACTGCATCGGAGGCCGCCCGTGCCGCGACGTTATTGCCTCACGCTCGATTTGAAAGATGATCCGGCTCTGATTGCCGAATACAAGCGCCAGCACCAGAGAATCTGGCCGGAAATCACGCAGAGCATTCGCGACGCAGGCATCCAAGAGCTTTCGATCCATCTGTTGGGCACTCGGATGTTCATGATCATGGATGTCGACGAAAGCTTTTCCTTCGAATCGAAAACGCGAGCTGACGCCGCGAATCCAAGAGTCCGCGAGTGGGAAGAATTCATGTGGAAATTCCAGCAGGCGTTGCCGCAGGCGAAGCCCGGCGAGAAGTGGCTTTTGATGGAAAAGATTTACGATCTGAATGCGTGAGCCGCCGCTACTGGGAGGGCTTAAAGTCCAGAAATTCGAATCCCGGCCGACCTTCACGAATCTTCAAAGAAAAGTCCGGGGAATCTCCGGCAGCATGCGCTGCGGGATTTATGTAGGCCGACTTCCGGAGTTCGTCGAACGGCAGATTGCCAGCCAGATTTCCTCGCTCGTATTCCATCTCGTCCATGCGGCCGTTGAGCAGCACCCGCCAATCCAGCACGGGCGGGCCGAGGCGTAAGTCCGACATCTGGCGAAAAACCACGGTTGTGCAGTTCTCCGTGAGCGCGTTGTACCACCTCGGATGTTCGCCCAGATCATTGGCGCGTTTTAGATATTCAACGAAAAGTGCGCGCGCGTATTCTGGCGTCGCCGTCGTGTGATAGAGGTAAACGTCTTCGTTCTTGCGAAAATTGGTGCGCAGGCGAATCAGGTCGCGCTCATCGGCGATCACGTAGACCAGCGTATAGCGTCGAAAAAATCCCTGAATCGCCGAGTAGCCCTGCCCGACCACTTTGCGCGTCTCGATGGACATCGCGACGTAGTCGTTGTCGCCGACCTGAAAGCTCAGGATCGTGTGCGCGATCCAGGGCGAGCCCCAATACGTAAGCGAGAGATCGATGCCTCGGACATCGGAGAGTTTCACTTCTTTCGTGAGCCACGCGCACGTGTAGTCGAACTCCGCGCGGTAACTGCAATTTCGAAAATTATGAATCGTTACCGTGTCGCCGTGAAATTCCGCCCACGGCATTTGCGACACATCGGCTTGCCAGGGACGGTCATTCGACGGCTTGATCGAAAGCCACCAGACAAGCACAACTACAAAACCGAACACACCGACCGCGACCTTCCACCGCATCTCATGCACAAAAAGAAATGCGGCAACCAGCGCAACGGCGTAGACGATTGCGACAGGCAGGCGAAGCGATGGGACAGTGAAATCGAAGTAGAGCGCGAGCGTGGCCCATGCCGAGCACAGCACGACCACGACAAAGAGAAAAACCAAGCCGATTCTCCGGAGAATGCGCCACCAACGTGGCTCAGCCCGTTCCGTTTCCATTGTTTCGATAAACGCGAACGAATCGCGCGACGCCGCGCAGGATCAAGGCTTCGACGGCTCGTTCATCCAGAAGTCGATGCCGGCGGCTTGCGAGCCCACGTCGAGCGTCGCGACGGTTTTCATCGCATCGAGATCGATCACTTCAACGGTGCCGGGCTCGGCGCCGACGCCCTCGACAGAAATGAACGCGTAGCGATTGTCCGGCGTGACCACCGCGCCGTGCACTACTTTGCGCGTCGTTGGCAGGTGAGCGAGCTCCTTGCCCGTCTTCGGATCGAAAATGGAAACCGATTGCCCGCGCTTGTTCGTCGCGATCAGCCGGCCATCGTGCGTCATCGCTAGGTTGTAAACGCCATTGCCTGCGGGGAATCGACGCGCAAGCTTCCACGACGCGACGTCGATCGCGACGATGTCATTCGACTTGTTACACGCAACGTAAATTTCCGAGCCGTCGTTCGAAGGTTGGGCCCACGTGGGCACGCAGGCGAGATCGCTCATTTTCATCTGGCCGTGTGGCGCGCCGTCCATGCCCATCTCTTTTCCGGCGGAGAGCATGAAGTGTCGCGAGACGGCGAACTTCGACGTGTCGATTTCCGCGAGCATGTCGTCCATCATGCACGCTGAATAGTGCTTTGTGCCCTGTGGGTTCAGCCGCGAGCCGTGAGGCATCGTGCAGGTCGTTACCCGCGCCACTTCCGCCATTCCGTCGGTCGCGACAATGGAGATCGACGAGGGCGCCATTTCTCCGTGAAAATTCGCGTTGGCTACATATACGAACTCGCCATCTTTGGAAATATCCGTCGTGGCAGGAAACATCCCAAGCGGGATGTACTTTACGAGCTGATCTGTGCCGGTTTTGAATTTCCACAGCGAACCATCCGGCTGGCCGTGGCCTACGGCGACGTAAAAATATTCCTTGTCCGGCGAGACGGCGATACCGTGCGGTCCATTGATGTCGACCGGCATGACGCCAATATGAGTTTCGTGTTCTTTCGAGATGCCGTGAGGGCCAAAGCGCAGCAGAGTGATCTTGTCGGCAGACTCGCTGACGACGTAAACGAGATAGTCCTGTGCCGGCAGTTTCACGTCGGAGGCTGTAGGCGTCGCTGGCGACGCTGCGGCTTGCTGCTGTGAAAGAGTTGCCCGAGCCGAACAGAACGTCGCCGCAATCACGCAACAGCCGATCAGCATTCGGGACGGGAACGATGGCATTTCGAAAACTCCGGTGATGAGGAAAAGGTTCGGAAAGCCTCAGATGCGGCGCTGAATATTCGGAAAATCCAGCCAGACCTTCACGCCGCAGAAGTGTGATCCTTCAGTGCAGATCGGCGTCGAAATTCCGGCGCGCAGGTAGCACGGCGGGCCGATGTAGCGGCCGAGTTCTGGAAAAACTTTGCGCACCTGATCAACTTCCTCGATCGACGCTTGGTAAATCTCCTCCTGCGCATTGAAGCAGGTCCGCATCGTCCATTTGTGCAGCAGGTGAAGCAGCGAACCTGTTTCAACCAGCCGAATCGACTTGGCGTTGGGCAAGAGGTACAGCGCGAATTCATGCGGTACGCCGCGTTCGAGCAGTTCGTTCTTGGCGCGCCACGCGTCTTCCATCGCTTGCTGATAAATCTCATTCGCGCGCGGGTTTTCGCGAATCAGCGCGGGTGTCAGGAAGTCCGCGCTGCGGGTATCCGCGAGCGTCAGCAGCGGACGCGAACCCGGCACCATGCGATGACGCTGGTCTTGGCTATCCGCAGTGTGGCTTATTTTTTTGGCGAAAGTGAAATTCGCGTGCTGCAGCGCTCGCAAGATCGGCGCGTGAACTCCGATATTTAGCGCTTCGCGGCGATAAGGATTACGCGCCGGGTTCAGCATCCGGTCGATCGCTTCCGCATTCGGGCACTCAGCTTCCGTGAGGCCCATCACCGCGCGATAAGACTCCGCCATCACTGCCGGAGCGTTCGGCGAATAGTCGACAAGCTTTGAGGTGAGGCCGCCGAGCTTCCCATCAAATTCGCGCGCGAATGCTTCGCCATCGTGCGTCGGCTGCTTCCACTCCGGCGGATCCTCCATCGGGTCGTTGTCAAACCGGTCAAAGAAATCAGGCTCGACCTCGCGCACGCGCGCGACCATTTCTCCGATCACGGAGCGCGCTTCGCTCGGTGTGTCGCTCGCAGCCGCCATCCGCCACAAACGGTGCAGCACAATGCCCGAAAGTGTGTGCACCATCGTCGTGAACGCCGCCACCGGCAGCACGTACCGCGCCACCTCAATCGCGCGCTTCTCCGACTGCCGCTCCACTTTTTGCACACGCTTCGGATGCGACATCTCGCTGACGTGCCATATATCTGACAAAAGTTCCCGCGCCGACGGTTCAAGCACACGCGTCAGCTCGCGATAGTAGTCCCAGGCGCGCGCGACAGCCTTCTCGTAAATCGCGCGCTCCGCCGCGCCAAAATTCGCGCTGTCCGGCGGCACATAAGCCTGCGCGCGATCCAGGCGCACGTAGCGCTGGCTCTGCTGTTCGGAGTTGTAGAAAGGATGTGCGTGCAAGAACGACCAGACGAATTGGCGGCTAATATTTTCAAGCCCGAATTCAAAGTGTGCGTGTTGAAAGACGGTGTGATGGCCGGAATAGTAGGTAGCCGAGCCGATGGTCACGCGCTGTTTTTCAGTGATTTCGTCTGCGCTAATCAGGCGGGGGGCGTAACACGTGCGCGCAGCCGCAATCGCCGAATCGAACGAACGCGAGAAATGGTTCCGCAGCGTTACGCGCGGCGCGGCGGTTTCCACGTTGGATCCTGGAGGTGAATCGTGCGACGGAGAAAGGTGCGTGGCCATCTCTGCGGCATTGTACACCGCTCGCGTGTTCGAATCACCGCCAGCCGGCGTCGTGCGAAAAAAAAAGAGCCTCCGGCTCTTACAACCGGAGGCTCTGAAACTCTTGCGCAGTCGTTCGCGTTCGAGCGGTTACTTCTTCATCGCGGCAGCTTTGTCCGCGTACTTTTTCTGGAAGCGTTCGACGCGTCCCGCAGTGTCGACCAGCTTCTGCTTGCCTGTGAAGAACGGGTGGCAGTTCGAGCAAATCTCCACGCGAATCGCCGGGCCCTTGAAAGTCGATCGGGTGTCAAACGTGTTCCCGCAGGCGCAGTGAACCTGCACCTTGTGATAATCGGGGTGAATTCCTTCTTTCATGCTTAGCTCCTCTAGCCGGCCGGTCTGCGCGACAGTCGCGGTCGATCGCACTGTGGCGTCGCTAGGCTGGCGCGAAACCCCAATTATAGCCCAGCCGCTAACCAAACGCCAAATCGCGTGGCTCGTGCGGAAAAAGGCACTGAAGTCGCGGGATTATGAGACGAACGCGCAGCCGATGCGCGCTCGGCCGGTCTCCGTTCGCATCGCGTAAGCTTTGCGAAGGACCACGCGCACGGGCGGCAGGATGGGCACGTGCAGCACGGCATTAAATTGGTTGGGAATGTCGTCCTCGCGGTCGGCGAGCAACGCTACGCCGCCGTAGCTCAGATCCAGCACCGTAGCGGTTTTCTGGTTGAGATCGGAGAGGATCGCATACGCTTTTGTTCCTGAAAGCGACACGCGCTCCCAACGCCGCAATTCGGGTCCTATCTTCTTTGTAGGCGTCTCCGAGGCCGCGGCCGGCGTGGTCGAAGTCGGCGTTGTGATCGGCGTTGGCGCGGGCGTTTTCGTCGTCCGAGTCGGGCCGCCGCCTGAAAGAGGCTGGGTGATCCACGGACGCGTCGTTGTCGGCGCTGGCTGTGGCCCGGGCCTTTCAGTTGTCGGCTGCTGCGGTTCTTGGCGCTCGCGGCTCTGCGGAGGCTCGATGGAAATCACACGCGAGCCGGTTCGCGTCTCGTTCTTCAGTTGGTAAAGGCGCTGATCCGCTAGGCTGAGCAGCGCGCTTTTCTGATCGCCGTCCTGCGGGTGCACCGCCACGCCGAAATCCAGCGTCACGCCCACTTCCAGCCCCAGCGGCTTCACGTCAGCCTCATACTGCGCGCGGACGCGGCGGCACAGCGTCATTGCCTGATCAGGCTCGGTCTGAGGCAAGAGCAGCGCGAATTCGTCGCCGCCGATGCGAAACGCAAAGTCGGACGCGCGAAGCGTGCGCCTCAGCGTTGTCGCTGCAAGCTGCAACACCTGATCGCCGTGCATGTGGCCATAGCGGTCGTTCACTAGCTTTAGCGAATGCAAATCCAGGATCACGACAGCCAACTGCTGACCGTACCGTTTCGCGCGATTCAGTTCCTTGTCGAAATATTCGTCGAAGAGGCGGCGGTTGTAGAGGCCGGTAAGCGCATCTGTCGCAGCGTTGATCTGGAGTTTTTTTAAATCTTCGTACTCCATGAGGATGGGCACGCGGAGAAAATTCGCGGACGCGAGCACATCCACCATCGCCGTCTTCAGCGAAACTCGCTTCCCAAGCGTCTCCGAAAGCTCGCGACGGCGCATGAGAATGCGTTCCCAATTGTCGTTTGCTTGAGCGTCGGTAAGGTCGATTTGCGCAATCGTGCGAAAGAATTGCCGCAGAAAATTCCCGCGGACCGACTCATCCACACCTTCCAACGTCTCGACCAGCAGGTCCAGGAACGACTCGTCCGCGGACGCCTGCGGCTGTTGCGCATCGCCGGGCTGGGGCATCAATGGATTCCGAAAGCTTGTAACGCTCCCAGGTACGAGGGAGCGAGCGGGGGCTGCACTATCCTTGCAAGGGATAGTCCAATTCGAGAGGGAAGTTCCCGGCTGGGCAGCCTGCTAACTTGTTTTGCGCGCTTAACTTACCACAGCTTCGCTCGCTCATCGGGGCGAAGTGAAAGCTAAGGGGGTACTAGAACGATAAATAGGATTCCACTTTTGACAAATCTGCAGGCAGGCTAAGCGGCGTATTCTGAAGACGATCAGCCGATCGGTTTGAGGAACTCCACTCCGACGAGGTAGACGTCACCGGCTGCTTGTTGTCGTTTCACGCGAGCTTGAATTGGGGGCATTCCGGCGGGAACTAGAGCGGAAGATGTGATGGAGGGCGCGGGAATTGTCAGCGTGACCACTTCGTTGATCCGCAGCGCGCGCGGACAGGTGACGAACGCACCAAGGCCGCTGATGTCTAGCGTCTTGGCTAGTTCGAGAAACTGTTCACCATGAGCATCCTTGCCTCTTACGAAGAGGGGAATCTGCAGGTGAATTCTTTGAAAGCGACGCCGTTCGTCGTACACAACCGATGTGGAAATCCGCTGTGTGTAAACCGTTTCCTTCGGTCCCATTGGTACCCCAGTAGTAGTACTGGGAATGTTCGCAATTTGAATGCAAGTCTGAGTGCGAATCTGCGATCGCAGAAGTCTATATTTTTCTTACACTTGCAGCGTGTGTCTGTCGCCTCGATTGTTTGACTGTAAGTCACAAATGCAAATTTGTGCTAGAACACTTCCACCATTGTGCAAAGTAGGACGCATTTACCATTGACACTCCGGTGACCCTTTGCGAGCATTGGCCTTCCGAAAGAGTTCCTCTTCGCCTGCCGGCGATTCCCTAAAGTGTTTTCTTTTTAAAGGGTTGGAGGCTCTACGCGAGGCAGTGTGGCGAAACTCAGTACTGCTGAACAACAGGGCGTGAACCAGCAGGTCTTCAGCCTGATGGCCAGCCTCTTGGACTCCCTGGACCGTCCACTCGTCGTCACCGATCGCACCGGACAATTTCTATTCGCCAACCTGCACGCCCACGATTCGCTTAGAGCGAAAGGTAAGCAGAACCTCACTGACGCCAACCTGTTTTCGGACATTCTCCATGTCGACCGAAAGGGAATCGTAGCTCAGCTGGAAAGCGGCCAGCAGGAAGTCACCGTCGCACTCGAGGGCGCCGAGACCAAGCAGCGTGTTCGCCTTCGCTGGCTGCCCGAGCCGGACTGGCTCGTGGTGTTCGTTGAGCCGGTAGCGCTTGACGTCACCACGGACGAAGCCGCGATGCGACAGACGGTTCAAGAGTTGATGCAAGAGCGCGAGATCACGTATCGCAACCTGCTCGCCGCTTACCTGCGGCTTCAGGAAGTGAATCGTCAAAAAACCGTCTTTCTTGCCTCGGCTGCCCACGAACTCAAAACGCCGCTCGCCGTGATGAAGGGATATTACGACTTGCTGCTTACTGGGTCGCTCGGCAAGATCAACGACCGGCAGCGCGAAACGTTGATGGAGTCGAAGGAAAGCTGCGATCGCCTCGTGCGGCTCGTCTCGATGTTTTTGAACTATTCCGCCCTCGAAAGCGGCAAGCTGGTTCTGCAACTCCGTGAGAACGATTTGCGCGACTGCGTTAATGATATCGCGGGCCGCTGGCTGGACGCCTTCCAGCGCGCCAAGGTGAAACTCGACATCAAGCTGCACCCCGACCTTCCGGTCTTCAAGTTCGACTACCAGAAGGTGCAGCAGTGCATCGCGAACTTTCTCGATAACGCCCTGAAGCACACGCCGCCCGATGGCGTTGTGACGCTGGTTGCCGAGCCGCACTTCTGGGAGCGTCGTACCTCGGTCGCCGCGGCTCCGAACGACCGCCGGCGCAGAACCGGTGAGCGTGCCAACAGCATCTTAGTAGCTGTTACCGATACAGGCGGAGGAATCGCCGCCGAGTACCATCAGGAAATTTTTGAAGAGTTTGTGCGCGTCGATCCATCCTCGTCCGGCATGGGTCTGGGTCTCGCAATTACGAAGCGTTTGATCCAGGCGCACCGCGGAAAGGTTTGGGTTGATAGCATCATTGGAAGCGGCAGTTCGTTCTCGTTCTTGCTGCCGATCAACGTGGAATAGCTGGGTAATCGAATCAAGGTAAAGGCGTGCGGAATAGGCGCGCCATAGGAACCCGAGATGTCCAATAAAGAACGCATTCTGGTAGTGGACGACGAACCGAGCATACGCAAATACCTTCAGACTCTTCTGGAAGTCGATGGCTTCGAGGTTGAGGCGGTCCCGAGCGGCAAGGACGCGCTCGCGAGGATCGGCAACGGCGAAAAGCCCGACTTCATCATTCTTGACGTGCTGATGCCCGAAATTGACGGTCTCGAAACGCTGCGCCAGTTGATGCAGATCGATCGCACGCTGAACGTAATCATGCTGTCGTGCTCGAACGAAGTCACCACGGTGGTGGAAGCGATTCGCATTGGTGCGCTCGACTACTTGACCAAGCCGTTCGAAAAGCCGGAGCTCGACGCGGCGTTCCTAAAGTGCCGCCAGAAGCAGCAGCTTCGCACCGAAAACAAGTCGCTCCGCGAATACTGCGAGGCGCTCACCGAAGATCTTTCGTTCCTTGCGGCAAGCCCGCAGATGCTGAAGATCCGTCAGCAGGTTTTGCAAATCGCGCCGGTCGACGTCCCAGTGTTCATCAGCGGAGAGAGCGGCGTCGGCAAGGAAGTCATCGCGCGCATGATTCACCTGCGCTCATTGCGCCGCGTTCAGCCCTTCGTGAAAGTGAATTGCGCCGCGCTGCCAGGAGAATTGCTCGAGTCCGAGCTATTCGGTTACGAACAGGGCGCGTTCACCGGTGCCGTTCGCGCGAAGCCCGGCAAGTTTGAAATCGCAAACAAAGGCACGATCTTCCTCGACGAAATCGCCGAAATGGGCGCTCACCTCCAGGCCAAGCTTCTGCACGTGCTGCAGGACGGCCAATACTCGCGCCTCGGAGCTCGGGCCACGGTGACCGTGGATGTTCGCGTCGTCGCCGCCACCAACGTCGACGTGAAAGAAGCGATGCGCAGCGGCCGTTTCCGCGAAGACCTTTACTACCGCCTGAACGTGCTCTCGATCCACATTCCGCCACTTCGCGAACGCACCACGGAAATTCCGCTGCTTTTCCGCCATTTCCTGGCGAAATACAGCGAGAAATTTTCGAAGCCGGCAACCGATCCTTCGAAGCACTTGCTCGAAGCCGCGGCGCGCTACCCGTGGCCGGGCAATCTGCGGGAGCTGGAAAATTTCGTCAAGCGCTACGTGATTCTTGAGGATGACGAAGGCAGCTTCCGCGAGCTTCTTGAAATGACGGGCCAGCAGCAGCGCACCGCTCCGCGCGAAGAGCCACAGCCTCCGAAGGAACAAGGGCTCAAGGCGCTCGTTCGCGGGTTGAAAGACGAAGCCGAGATGGAAGCGATTGCCGACGCGCTCGAGAAGACCAACTGGTGCCGCAAGGATGCTGCCAAGATGCTCGGCATCAGCTACAAGGCGCTTCTCTACAAGATGCGCCAGTTCAATCTCGATTCGGGCCGTGGCGCGCGTTCCGCCGCTGCTCGCGCCGCGCGTGAGCAAGCTGCACGCGAAGCCAGCGCAAAAGAATCCGAACCGAAAGACCCGCTCCCTGCTGTCCGCTCATAACCGTATTTCCGGGTGCCGCACCCTTCATCGTTCAGGAGGGTGCGCGCCGTCCGGTCGCCCCGAATTTCAAATCTAAAAATTCTGCAGCTTCATCCTCCGGCCTGCGCCGGTCTGCATTAACATCACGTCGCTCGCCGCGCGCATTGTAAACAGCGCTCGAAGGACTCCGCATGAAAACTCGTGTCCCAACGTTTTCTTACATTCTCGCTTCGTTGCTCATCGTATCCGGATACGGAACTCCACGACTCGTTGATGCGCAATCCCAATCACGTTCGCAACCGCCGCCGCAAGCGCAGTCAACCCAAGCACCGCAGGCCGTCCAGACCAAACCCTCGGTGCAGTCACCGTTCTCGCCTCCTCAGCCGCACACCGACGCGCCACCCGAACCGGTAAAGCGCTGTCCCGGCGATGGTGACGGCGCGTACAAAACCGGCAGCTATCGCGATCTCTTCGCCGAGCGCGGGCACTCCGCCGCCGAGAGCCGCGCGAAAGTGGACGCTGCGTTCAACCAGCTCTTCCACGGCGACAAAGACACGCAGGCGATCTATTACGAAGCGGGCAGGAACGCAAACGGTCCGCTCGCCTACGTCACCGATATTGCAAACCATGACGCGCGCACTGAAGGCATGTCCTACGGAATGATGGTCGCGGTGCAGCTCGACAAGAAGCGCGAGTTCGACGCGATCTGGAACTGGGCCAACACCTATATGTTGGTCACCGACCCGCAAAATCCGTCGCTGGGATATTTCGCATGGTCGATGAATGTGGACGGCACGCCGCGCTCAGACTCGGCCGCGCCCGACGGCGAAGAATATTTCACGATGGCGTTGTACTTCGCTGCGAACCGTTGGGGCAACGGTACCGGAATCTACAACTACAAAGAGCAGGCGGACCGCATTCTCAGCTTGATGCGGCATCATGCGATGCTCACCGGAACGCGTCCATTTCGCATCCATCCCGGCGACGAGCCCTTCGTGCGCAAGCCGCGACCGCTGCCCGCTGGCACTCCGCCTCCTCCGCCGCGCTCTCCCGAAGCTTCCGTTGGCCCGATGACGGAAGAAACCTACAAGATGATTCGCTTCGTCCCGGATATGGGCGGCGGCGAAAAGTTCACCGATCCTTCGTATCACTTGCCCGCGTTCTATGAATTGTGGTCGCGGTGGGGACCGGAGCAGGATCGCGCATTCTGGGCCGAGGCCGCAGACGTGAGCCGCAACACGTTCGCGAAGGTCACCGGACCAGACACCGGCCTCACTCCCGATCGCAGCCACTTCGATAATTCGCAAATCATCGCCGTGAACGGAACCGCGACTCCATTCAGCTACGATTCCTGGCGCAGCGTCAGCAACTGGTCCGTCGACTACTCGTGGTGGAAGAAAGACCCGGAGGAAGTGGTGCTCAGCGATCGCATTCAGAAATTTCTCTACGGCCAGGGGATTCACACATTCGCGGACCGCTACACGCTCGACGGCAAGCCGCTTTCCGATCGTCACTCAACCGGAATGGTCGCGACGACCGCCGTAGGAAGCCACGCCGCGACCAACGGCGCGATCTCCGAAGCGTTTCTCGACGAGCTTTGGAACACGCCGGTCCCGTCCGGCGAGCAGCGCTACTACGACGGCTTGCTCTATCTGATGAGCTTGATGCACTGCAGTGGGAATTTTCGCATCTGGGGTCCGACGGCCGCCGCGAAGTAATGCCTACGGGTCAGCGGTCACGAAATCAGCGACGACCAAGTCGCGATATGATGCGCTCGTGATCCCGTCGCCGCGAGCCTTCGTATGACCACGCCACCCCGCCGTTCCATCTCTGCCGCAGACGTGCTCGAAACGCCCGGATCGGCGTTCGCCGCAGCGACGAAGACGCACGCGCCCGGCCCATCCGGCTCGCTGCCGATCACTCCGGAATTCCTGCTGACGCAGCCGTCCGGGAATCTCTTCGGCCTTTCGCAAAACGCAGGCATGGGTTGGGAACCAGCGCGACTCCTCGATCCCCAATTCCTGATCCTCAGCACTCATGGCGGAGTACGCGCGCCGGACGGCACGCCAATCGCTCTCGGCTTTCACACCGGCCACTGGGAAGTCGGTCTGCTCGTCGAAGAGGCTGCGCGAGAACTGCGTTCGAATCATGCAATCCCGTTTGCCGGAGCGTGCACGGATCCCTGCGACGGACGCACGCAAGGCACCGACGGCATGCTCGACTCGCTGCCCTTTCGCAATGACGCCGCGATTGTCCTGCGCCGCCTAATGCGGTCGCTTCCCACGCGCAAAGGTGTCATCGGTGTCGCCACATGCGACAAAGGCCTGCCCGCAATGATGATGGCATTAGCCTCATCGGGCGCGCTGCCGTCGATCCTGATTCTTGGGGGCGTCACGCTCCTGCCCGAAAA
>JBEKJW010000093.1:0-31573 GCA_050011035.1 Candidatus Acidiferrales bacterium | reverse complement strand
GTGATTCCGCTTCTCGATGAGGGGTCGGACCACACTCTCGTCGATACGGGCCAGAATTACGACGACCGCTTGAGCGCGCTTTTCTTTCGCGACCTTCAGGTGCGCAAGCCTGATATAACTCTCTGCGCTCGCGGCGCGACGTTTGGCGAGCAGATCGCGCAAATCCTCGCCCGCATCGAGAAAGTCTTCAAAGAGCGCGAACCCGATCGTGTGCTCATCCTCGGCGACACCAACAGCGGACTCTCCGCGGTCATCGCGCGGCGCCTTGGCATCCCCGTTTATCACATGGAGGCAGGCAACCGCTGCTACGACTTCCGCGTGCCCGAAGAAGGCAACCGGAGAATCATCGATCACGTCAGCTCGATCCTTCTTCCCTATACGAATCGCAGCCGTGAAAATTTGCTGCGCGAAGGGTTCGCTCCGGAAACCATTCTTGTCAGCGGCAACCCGATTTTTGAAGTGATGGAATCTTTCGCGAACGAGATCGACGCAAGCCCAGTGCTGGAAAATCTCGGCGTCCAGGCCGGGAAGTATTTTCTCGTCACGCTGCACCGTGCCGAAAACGTCGACGTGGAGCACCGGCTCTGCGGTGCGATCGAAGCTCTCGGGCGGTTGCACGCGGAGTACGGATTCCCCGTACTGTGCTCGCTCCACCCGCGCACGCGCGCGCGACTCGCCGAGTTCAAGATCGACACTGTCCGAGCCGGCCTGGAATTTTTCGAGCCATTCGGCTTTTTCGATTTTGTGCGGCTGGAAAAGTCGGCGTTCTGCGTTTTGTCCGATAGCGGCACGGTGCAAGAGGAGGCGTGCATCGTGCGCGTGCCCAACGTCACGCTACGGGACGTTACCGAGCGACCCGAAACCATCGAATGCGGTTCCAACGTCCTCGCCGGCTGCGACCCCGATACAATCTTGCCGCTCGTGAAACTCGTCACGAGCAAAACTCCCGCGTGGTCCATTCCTCCCGAATATCTCGCGCCTGACGTGGCTTCCACCGTCGCGCGCATCCTGCTCTCTCACAAAAACTAGTTCGCAGCCGGCGCGGATTTTGCGACTGCCGGTTCCGGAGCGATAAACTCGCCTCGATACTCGACGAGTTTCGCGCGGTTCTGCGCACGGTAACCGGCATAGTCCTGCGCGATGCCTTGATCCGCACCGTTCAAGAGTACGTAAGGTTCGAGCATTTTCGCGTGATAGAGCTTCAGCAACAGTTGAACGTTTGGATCGGTAGCGATCGCCGCTTCGCGGCACCCTGAGATGCAGGCGCGACTTGCCCATTCCACTGGCGGTCGTGCCCGGCGTGGCTGTGCCGAGCACGAAGTGGTTGCCAGAATTGGGATGGCTCAACCCGAGACCCACCTAGAGTGGGTCTCGCACAGACTCAAGAGTCTATGTTACAGCGCGCTGTGCGCGCCTGGATTCGGTGGTCCGATTGCGGCGGCGCGGGTGGACTGGATTGCTTGCGCGGTGGGCGCTTGTGCAGACTTTCGTGGGTCTTACGGGAGGGGGGAGAAGGGGATCGAGGCCAGGTCGGAGCGGAGTTGGGGGACCGTCGTGTAGAGGAAGCCGCGGATGCCTTCGCGGCGGCCGGCGTCGATGTTGGTTTGGCGGTCGTCGATGAAGAGCGTTTCGGCGGCGGGGATGGCGAGTTTTTCCAGGACGTGGCGGTAGATCTCTGGTTCGGGTTTCACACGGCGGACTTCGGCGGAAAAGACTGGAACGTGGAAGTGGCCCAGCCAGGCGGCGTGATCGCGGAGATGGTTTGCAAAGGATTGGTGGAGATTGGAGAGCAGAGCGAGTTTGTACCCGGCGGAGTGGAGGCGCTCGACCCAATCGAGCATGGGGTCGTTGAGGGTGAGCCACATCTCGATGTCCCAGCGTTTCAGATCTGCGAGCGTGGTGGCATCGAGTGGAGCGGCGAGGCCGGCGTCCTTGGCGAAAGCAGTCCAGTATTCGTCGGGACTGAGGTCGCCGCGATCAAGTGCGAGCCGGTTCTTATCGTAGAGCCGCCAGAATGTGCGGTGGTCGATGCCGAAAACTTTGGAAGCGCGATCGAGATGCGCGTGCGAAGGCATATAGCAAAGCACCATGCCGAAATCGAGGATGACTGCGCGAATCGGGTGCGATGGATCGGGAGTGGGGGCAGTCATTCGGCGCGTTGTTCGTCCAGAGTGTGAACTTTAATTTTACGCGAGATGAAGCAAAATCGCCGGTCGCAGCCGGCGATTTTTTCTTTAGTGACGCAACATTTCGATGCGGCGGCGCTGGAGGTAACTGCGCTCAACGCCGTTGGTGACGAGCGCGAGAGCTTTGTCATACGCGGCTAATGCTTCCGGATGACGCTCGAGACGGCGGAGCAGATCGGCGCGCGCTGCGTGATAGAGGTAGTAGTCGTCGAGTTCGCCATCTGCGCCGAGCTTATCGATGAGTGCGAGGCCGCGGTCGAGGCCCTCGCTCATGGCTACAGCGACGGCGTGATTCAGCAGCACAACGGGCGTGGGTGCAACACCGGCAAGTCGGCCGTAGAGCAAAGCAATCTGCGGCCAATCGGTGTCTGTGGCGCGGGCCGCTTCGCAGTGAACCGCGGAGATTGCAGCTTGCAATTGATACGGCCCGGGCAAACGCTGTTTTAGCGCGCGATGGACGAGAGCGATGCCCTCGTCAATCTGCGTGCGATCCCAGAGCGAGCGGTCCTGATCTCCGAGTGTGATCAGGTCGCCAGACGAGGTGGCGCGAGCAAGTTTCCGCGAATCGTGAAGAAGCATAAGCGCGAGAAGACCGAGATTTTCCGGTTCGCTTGGCATCAGCTCACAGAGAATGCGCGCGAGGCGAATCGCTTCGGCGCAAAGATCGGCGCGAACGAGCGAGCCACCTTCGGTAGCTACGTAGCCCTCGTTGAAGATCAGATAGAGGACGGACTGTACGCCATCGAGACGCTCGCCGAGCATGGCAAGCGGAGGTACTTCGTACGGAATATTGGCTTCGCGGATTTTTTTCTTCGCACGAACAAGGCGCTGCGCGAGCGTGGGCTCGGGCATGAGGAAAGCGCGCGCGATTTCGGTGGTGGTAAGGCCGCCGAGAGTGCGGAGCGTGAGGCCGACCTGCGCTTCGCGATTCAGCGCCGGATGACAGCACGTGAACATCAGGCGCAAACGGTCGTCAGGATAGTCAGCGGGCATTTCGTTTGGGGCGCCGCCATCGCCGGACGGTGAGACGCGCAGCGTTTCGTGAGTAAGCGCGTCCTGCTTTTCGGTACGCGTTCCGGCGCGGCGCACGCCGTCGATGAGCTTGCGATGCGCAACAGCCATGATCCACGCGGCTGGCTTTTCGGGAACGCCGCGCGAAGGCCAGTGCGCGAGAGCCGAAGCGAACGCCTCCTGCATGGCTTCTTCGGCGAGATCGAACGAGCCGGAGATGCGGATCAGGGACGCGACGATGCAGCCGGATTCTTCGCGGAAGACGCGATCCGCGACGGATTTGAGATCCGCGGTTTGGTCCACGCGACGAGTGTCCCACAGAAATTGCAGGTGCGCGAAGCGCGGCGGCTCCGCGCACCGTGGTGTTCGGAGCGCTCAGCTGAACGTCATGATCGGACGAACTTCCACGCAGCCATGACTCGCTCCGGGAATTTTGGCTGCAACCGCGACCGCTTCTCCGATGCTCGGGGCATCCAGAAGGTAATAGCCGCCGAGTTGCTCCTTGGTTTCGGCAAAGGGGCCGTCGACCGTCGACGACTTTCCTTCGCGGGTGCGCACCGTTTTTGCGTCGTGTACGGGCATGAGCGCGTTCCCGCCTTTCAGCGTTCCCGCGTTTTTCTTGCCGAACTCCGCATACTGCACATGAATCGAGTCGCGCTCGGTTTTGCTCAACTTGGCCCAGCTGGTTTCTTCTCCGTAGATAAGCAACAGGAAATGCATATTCGATTCCTCCTACATGTCTATGTGAAACGCGGATACCCGGATCTAGCTGAACGTCATGATCGGACGAACTTCGACGCAGCCGTGGCGCGCTCCGGGAATTTTCGCGGCGGCCTTGAGAGCCTCCTCGACGCTCGATGCGGAAACGAGATAGTAGCCGCCGAGTTGTTCCTTGGTTTCGGCAAACGGACCGTCGGTGGTGGTGGCTTTGCCGCCACGGACGCGAACGGTTTTACCAGTGCTGGTGGGCTGCAGAGCGTTGCCGCCCTTGATTAACTTTTCGTGTTCCTTGCCGAAGTTCATGTACTCAGACAATTCGGTCTTGAAGTCGGCTTCACCCTGAGTGGCGAAACGCTTCTCGTCTTCGTAGATTAGCAATAGGTAGTCCATTTTTGTTTCCTCCTGAAAGTTCGACGTGTGAGTTTTCAAAAATCGACAATTGTTCCTAAAAATTTTCCGAACGGTTTGTTACAGCCACGCCGCGCGACGGTTCAGGTATCCGACGGACGCATGGCCTGAAACGCGGGATCGGGCGGCTGTGGGACTGGCTCGAGCGGACGGATTTCGACCGAGCCGTAGGCGCCCTTGCAGCCGGTGGGAATCTTGGAGGCCCACGAGATGGCTTCGTCGAGATCCTTGCACTCGAGAATGTAGTAGCCGCCGAGTTGTTCTTTGGTTTCGGCGAAGGGGCCGTCGGTGATGATGGCTTTGCCTTCTTTGATTCGGACCGTGGTGGCGGTGCTGGTCGGGCGCAGCGGTTCGGCGCCGCGGAAAATGCCGAGGCGCGAAGTTTCGTCCATCACGGACCAGTGTGCGGCGCTCATCACGGCGAAGTCTTCCGGAGTTAGCGAGGATTCTTCGGTTTCGTTGGAGTAGATCAGGAGCATGTAGCGCATTGGGTTCTCCGTGATGGTGATGTGCTTCGCCGCGGCACTGATGATTTGATTCTCGCGTTAGTTGCGCGGGATTCTCTGCCAGCGCCGCCGGATTTGGAAACGATAGCGCGCCGACGGGCCGGCAGAGAACGGATTTGTTGATGCGTGAGCCGAGCAGGTTTGCTAGGCGACGCGATGAAACGTGAAAGGAAAAGTCATCGCGGGTTTGCCGTCCTGATAGAGCGTCCAGGTTTCGGTGAGCTGATCGGGGCTGGTGAGTGTGAAAACGGCCTGGTGCATGTGCGGCGCGGCAGAGTTGGGGAGGCCGGTGACGTCGACGAACGAGAAACCGATTTGATTGGTTTTCGGGTCGAACGACGATGCCTGCATGCGCGGCTGGTTGCCGACGTGGCAGTAATGAGTGAGGAGCACGCGGTCGCCGTCGAGAGTGTATAGGGTGAGCATTTCGCCGTCCACGGGCGAGCTGAGATGTTCGAGGACAACCGTGTCGCCGGACGTGAGTTCAAACTTCGCGGTGATTTTGCCTTTGGGTGTGTCCGCTTCCCAGGTGCCGGCGAGAGATTTGAGTTTGTCGAACGCTGCGGTGGCGTTGGAGTTAGCGGTCTGAGCGGCGGGTTGCGTTTGGGCGAAGGTGGCACGGCTGGATGAAGACGTGAGCACTGCGATTGCGGCGAGCGGAAGTGCGAAGCGACGCATTGAGTTCATGACAGTCTCCATGATGGTCAGGTTGGCCGGAGGTAGCGTGGTTCGTGGTACGTCCGGCATAGGGACGACGCGCGAGAGGTGCGAAATCGACAAGTACGGAGCGAAAAATTTGGCGGAAGTGCGAAAAATCTCCGTAATTCGGGAATTTTTGGAGACTCTCACGAAGGTGATTTGAACTGACAGGCGTAATCGCGGACGCATGCCGAAGGCTGGGACGAAGCGTATTTTTGACGTGGTGCGCGGCGGCGAAAGATACCGGAAGATGTAGTTTCACGGGAGCGCGATGAGAGGTAAGCAGCTGCGTTTTGTGTGCGATACACTTTGGCCACGCTCTTGCAGATATTTCCTCGGCAAACGTAGAGGTGAAATGCGTATGAGGAAGATTTCGACGGCAATTCTGGCGGCAGGGATGATGCTCGCGGCACATCCGGCAGCGGCGCAGGACGCAGCGAGTTCAGCCGGCGCGGCTTCGACCCCGGGTCCGGCGACCAGCGCGGATGCGAGTGCGGCGAAGACTCCGGTGCTGATCGAGCTGTTCACATCGGAGGGATGCAACACGTGCCCGCCGGCGGACAAAGTTCTTGGATACATGGAAGAGAAGCAGCCGTTTCCTGGGACGACGGTGATTGCGCTCGAAGAGCATGTTGATTACTGGAACCACGAGGGATGGAATGATCCGTACTCGTCGGCGAAGTGGACCGAGCGGCAGCAGAACTACGCCGGACTTTTCAAGAAGCAGGAATACACGCCGCAGATGGTGGTCGACGGAAAGAAGGAACTGGTTGGAAGCAACGGCCCGGGTGTGGTGGAAGCGGTGAAAGCGGCGGTACAAGCGCCGAAGACGGACGTGAAGATCGTTGCGGGCGCTGTGGATCCTAAGGGCGTGCGGCACTACACGGTGACGACGGGAAAGTTGGTTGGCGCGAACGGCGGTGATTCGGCGGAAGTGTGGCTCGCGGTTACGGAAGACGGGCTGCAGTCAACGGTGAACGCCGGAGAAAATTCCGGGCAGACGTTGCACCACGCGGCGACGATGCGATCGCTGCAAAAAATTGGCGTGGCCGACGCGGGCAAGGCATCGGACTCGTTTTCAGGAGACGCGACGGTGAAATTCGATCCGAAATGGAATGCGGCGAACTCGCACGTCGTCGTATTCATCCAGGAAAAAAAGAGCCGCGACGTTTTGGGCGCGTCAGAGATCGCGCTCGCGAACTAAAGACCCAGCTCTCCCCCCGTACAACCACAACGCCGCCCGCTCCGGTAGTCGCGGGCGGCGTTCCCTTTTTCAGGCGAAATTTAGAGGCAAATTGGACGGCGTCCGGAAGCGGGCGAAGCGGTCAGGTACTAGTCCAAATTCTCCGCAATGTGGAATATTGCAGCGTCCTCCTACCATTTGGTGTGCTTCCCGCCTTCGCGCGGGTGAGCGTACACCGAGCTGTTACGAGCCTCTGCGAGGCAGGGACCGCTCGCTAATTCACCTCCCGTAACTCATAGATAGGCGCTTCCAAAATTCGTGTAACTGCATGAAAACAAGATGGATTTGTTTGGTGGAGCGCTTGCAATACTCCAGTTCTCGCTTGGGGGAATTTCTACGTTCTCGAGTGATTTTCCAGGAGGTTGTATGAATTGGAAGCGCTTTTTAGCTGTGGCGGTCGCGCTTCTGGCGGCGCTGTCGATCGGAAGCGGTCGACTGGCGGCACAGACGACGACGACGGGTGATATCACGGGTGTGGTGACCGATCCCAGCGGATCGATAGTCCCGAGCGCCACGGTTACGCTGAAAGATGAAACGAAGGGCGTGACGCAGGAATCGACGACGAACGCTCAAGGTACGTACCGCTTTTACTTGCTGACGCCGGGACCGTATACGATTTCGGTGACGTCGGCGGGTTTCCAGACCACCAGCCGCCGAGTGGACGTGGCGGTGGGCCAGGTTCAGACGGTAGGCTTCCAGCTGACATTGGGCGCGTCCTCATCAAGCGTTGTGGTGACGGAAGCAGCGCCGCTGTTGCAGACCGACAACGGCGACACATCGACCACGCTGAACCAGCAGCAGATTGCGAACGTGCCGAACCCTGGCAACGACCTGACGTACATCGCGCAGCTTGCGCCCGGAACGGTGATGAATACGATGGGCGGGTACGGCAACGTAGAGGCGTTCGGCTTGCCGGCGACCTCGAACCTTTTCACGATGAACGGCATGGATGACAACGATCCGTTCCTGAACCTGAACAACTCGGGCGCGTCGAACCTGTTGCTTGGCTCGAACGAAATTCAGGAAGCGGACGTGGTGACCAACGGATTCTCCGGCGCGTATGGATCGTTCGGCGGCATGAACGTGAACTACGTGACGAAGTCCGGCGGCAACGACTTCCACGGAAACGCCGTGTATTACTGGACCGGTCGCGCGATGGACGCGAACGACTGGTTCGACAAGGCCGAAGGCAATGGACGGCCGTTCAACAACGCAAACCAGTGGGCCGCTTCGTTCGGGGGACCGATCAAGAAGGACAAGCTGTTCTTCTTCATCAACCAGGAAGGCCTGCGCGTTTTGATTCCGGTGCCTTCGGAAGTGACGGTTCCCAATACTGCATTTGAAGCTGCGACAGTGCAGAACCTTCAGAGCCTAGGCCTAACGTCCTCGATCCCCTTTTACTGCCAGAACCTCGCGGGAATTTGCCCCGGAGTGGGTCCAGTGGCTGGCGCGGGCGCGGGCATTTTCAACCTTTATAACGCGATTCCTAACTACGCGAATGCGACGCCACTGACGTCGGCACTTACAAACTCTCCGTGCGGCGGCAATCAGCAGGGAGTCGGCAATCCGATTCCGATCGCCAGTCTTCCGAACCAGACTTGCCTTGGCTCGGTGCTGGAGACTCCAATCAATTTCGCGCCGGAGTGGCAGATTGCAGGCCGGTTCGACTGGAACATCGGCAGCAACGACCGCGCGTTCGTACGCATTCAGTACGACCACGGTATTCAGCCGACAGCGACCGATCCAATTAGCCCGGCGTTCAATATCACCAGCGATCAGCCGGAATGGCAGTCGCAAATCAACGAGACGCACACGTTCAGCCCGACGTTGGTTAACCAGCTGATCATCGCGGGTACGTGGTATTCGTCGATCTTTCAGTCGCCGGATGAAGCTGCAAAACTTGCGGCGTTTCCGGGCACATTGCAGTTCGGCGACGGGAGCTTGACGAACATCGGCGGCGCAATTGGTTACTTGTTCCCGCAAGGGCGCAACGTAACGCAATTTCAGGTCGGCGACGACGTCTCGAAGACTCTCGGAAACCACACGGTTAAATTTGGATTCAAGTTCCACCGCAACTGGGTGAGCGACCACGACGGCGGCTTCTTCACGACGCCGTTGGAAGTCCCGCTTTCGCTGACGGACTTTTTCAACGGCGGCAGCGGAGCAAATATGACGCAGGCATTCTCCAGCGTGCCAAACATTCCCATCCGGATCAACAACCTCGGGTTCTACGTGCAAGACGAATGGCGCATCAAGCCGAACTTCTCGGTAACGGCCGCGTTACGTCTGGAGCACAACTCGAATCCGTACTGCGTGACGGACTGCTTCTCGACTTTTGCGGGCGGATACGATCAAGCGCTCGCCAACGAAGGCGATCCGTATAACACGTTGATTCAGACGGGACGTTCACAGGCGCTTTACAACCTTCAGGGAGTCGTCTGGCAGCCACGTGTGAGCTTTGCGTGGCAACCGTTCGGCGCCGCCGGTTCAGGCTTGCGTTCGAACTTCGTGGTCCGTGGAGGATTTGGTATCTTCAACGACATCTTCCCCGGCACGATCTCGGACAATATGTCGGAGAACCCGCCGCTCTATAACCAGTTCGTGGTCGCAGGCACTGCGCCGTTAGTGGGTGGGACCTGCAATCCCGGATATCTATCACCGAACCAACCAGGCAACCTGTTCGACTGCGAGACCGCAGCGAACACAGCGTTCCAGACGGCGTACGCAAGCGGGGCAAATGCAGTCGCGGCCAATCCGAATATTGTGACCGCAACGCACCGGATCGACCAACCGCAATATCAGAAATGGAATCTCCAAATCCAGAAGGGTTTTGGACAGAACACTTCATTCAGCATCGAATACGACGGGAATCACGGGATCCACGAACCCATCGTGAATACGGGCCTGAACGCGTTTGGCTTTGGGTCGCTGCCGGCGGTAGTCCCGCAGGCCCAGTTTTCGGAAATCACGCTGGTGGAGTCCGAGGGCATATCCAACTACAACGGCCTGACGATGTCGTTCCAGCGCCGGTTTGGTGCGAGCGGCCTGCTGCAGGTCAACTACACGTGGAGCCACAACCTGGATGAAGTATCGAATGGCGGCTTCCTCGCGTTCACCGGACAAAACCTTTCTCCGCAGGATCCGTACAATCTGCGGAACAACTATGGTCCGTCGGACTACGACATTCGCCACAACGTGAACGCAAATTACGTGTGGCAGGTGCCGATCCGCAAGGCTCTGGGAGGCCACGGTTGGGGCCCGTTGGTGGATGGATGGCAGGTTTCCGGAACGGCGTTCTACCGCACCGGTTTGCCATACACGATCACGGACGGCGCCATTTCGGCCGACCTCGCGAGCAACAACTATTTCGCCGCAGTGCGGCCGGACGCGTTGGTTAGCGGTCTTCCGTCAGGCTGCGCTTCGCGATCAAGCGCTTTCACCAACCCGTCGGTTACACCGTGCTACACGGCGAGCATAGGCGGCACCACGCCGGCTACGGCTTGCAACATCGTGACGGCGGGCGACTTCCCAATCCCGGGTTGCGAAACGGCTCTCGGCATGAGCGGCACGCGTAACAAGTACCGCGGACCGCAGTACGTGAACACTGACTTTACGATCTTCAAGAACACCACGATCCCGCACTGGGAGCGCGGCAAGCTTGGAATCGGATTCCAGTTCTTCAACCTGTTCAACCATCCGAACTTTGGTCCCCCGGTTTCGGATATCTCGAACTCGCTGTTCGGGCAGACGGATTCGTTGGTTTCGCCCCCGACGAGCATTCTTGGCTCGTTCCTCGGTGGTGATGCCTCGCCGCGGTTGATTCAGTTGAAGGCAACGGTGTCGTTCTAACCCCACCCCGGACCCGCGTAAGCGGACGGCCAGAAAATAAAAAAGGCGCTCCGATCGCTCGGAGCGCCTTTTTTATTGCGCCAGCGCGATTCGGAATATCGCGCCGACGCCCAGGACCCGTACGGTCGTTACTCGAGAATCATCGCGTCGGTGCCAACCCAGAACTGCGCGATGTTTTTGAGGTTGGATTTGTAGGTGCGCGAAACGGTGTATTCCTTGCCGTTGCGCGTGCGGAGCATGTACTCGCCGGTGTCGCACGGATGAATTTCCTGCACGCACGCGGAATTCACGATCACCGAGCGGTGAATGCGAAGGAAGCCGTAGGGCTTCAGCTTTTCCGCGAGCCCGGAGATCAAACCGCGCAGCAAGTACGAACCAGCTGGCCGCTGCAAAAGCACGTAATTGCCCTGCGCCTCGACGGCCACAACTTCCGTGGGATCGATGAACAGGATGCGGCCTTCGACCTTGATAGCCATTTTCGCAGACTTTGAAATCAGCGTCTGAATTTGAGGTAGAGCGTGGAGCAGAGTGGCGGCGCGTTCCGCGGCGGTGCGGCGAATCGCGACGTCGAGCGCTTCGTGAACGCGTTCGGCGGAAAACGGCTTCAATACGTAATCGACAGCGTGCTTTTCAAATGCGGTAACGGCGTGCTCATGATGTGCGGTAACGAAAATGATTGCCGGAATCGTACGCCCCTGCTTTTTTAGACGATCGACGAGTTCGATTCCGGACATTTCCGGCATTCGAATGTCGAGCAACATGACGTCGTATTCTCTTTTTTGAAGCTTATCCAGGGCGTCGACGGCGTCCATGGCGACGCCGATTTCTTCAATGTCCTTCCTGGCGTGAAGCTCCGTTTCCAGAGCGTTCCGTGCCAGAGGTTCATCGTCCACGACCAATACACGCATAACAACACCTCACGATTTCAGCTGCCCAACGGGCACAGCTTCACGGCGCGAAGCTGCTGGATGTGAGATGAAGAGAGGTAGGCGCAGGGTTGCCGTGGCCATTGCGCCTTCAACCATTAAAAAGTCGAAAGTGGCCTCCTCGGAATAGAGGTATTTCAGGCGGGCGCGGGTATTGCTGATGCCCACGCCCATACCGGTCTGAGGTACGCCGCCAACACTATTACGGACCTGCAGCTCAAGCGCCCCGTCAACCTCGCGGGATACGATCTCCAGCCAGCCGCCAACGCGAGAGCAAGCGATGCCATGGCGAATCGCGTTCTCGACCAACGGCTGCAGGACCAATTGCGGCACCAGGCAATCGCTCGTGGCGGGAGATACGTTCCAACGAACTTCGAGCCGGGGGCCGAGACGCATCTGCTCCAACTCGAGATAGGTCTCGATAAATTCGAGTTCGTCGCGAAGGCGGATCAAGTCGGAATTGCCGTGACGCAACGCGGTGCGCAGCAAGTTGGAGAGCTTGACGATCATGGCTTTCGCGGTGGTGCGATCAGTGTCAATGAGCGTGGCGATGCCATGCAGCGTGTTGAAGAGAAAATGCGGGTGGAGCTGGCTTTTCAGGGCCTGCAGCTCGCTGGAAGCGAGAGCGCGTTCGAGCTGCGCGCGTTCGAGATCCTCGGTGCGCATCTGCTCGTAATACGTGTAGGCATGCGCGGCGGCGAGCAGTGCGAGATAGACGGCGGCCTGGTCGCCGAACGTGCCGAAGAGGACGCCGGTCATATCGTGAAACGTCAGCGGAAAGCGGACGAATTTCTGGAGTCCAGAGTCCCACACCGGCGCGACAGTGATGCGAATTACCGTGAACGCAAAGAGAAAAGGGATCGCTCCAAGGATGTAACGCGCGATGCCGCGAAGCGGTTTTCTGCGTTCAATCGGAAACTGGCGCACGATCCAGAACAACGGCGGCGTGAGTAGAGCGAAATCAAAAAATCGAATGGCGAGAACGGAGAAGACGACGAAACGGTATTCGCCGCTGTGAATCTCGTTTTCGAAATACGCCTGCTGGACTCCGACAAGCGCCGCAACGATGCTCCACACGCAGATCGACCAGAGATAGGCGACGGCAACGTTGCGGACAGACGGCCAGGCGATTTTCACCGGTCGATAGTAGACCTAAAGCCCGTGCACGGGCGTACGGTGGGACGAGATTACGGTGAAAAGTGACGAGACGCTGGTTCGCGGTGACGGTGCGCAGCCAGCCGACTGGAAATGATTGAAATGGAGACGTTTAGTGTAGGGTTCCAGGCGGCAGAATCGTTCAACTTCTTGGCCTGAATGGCGCGCGGCGTGACAAAGAGCGGTAGCGTGCGGGCGAAATGCGGCTGTGGTGGTCAGCGCGGAACGTGCGGCGCCATTAATCCTGTTCGAACGGCTTCGGCGGCAAGAGAAACTGCATTCCGAAGTAGCCTACGAAGAAAGGCTGGTTGTTTCCGGAGCGCGCGGGAGCGACGCTGCGCCCCGCCATCAGAAGAAGAATGAAAGGCGGATGGATTTTGTAGCGCGCGCCGACGCCGAGAGTCTCCTGGCTGGTGAGAGGATTGTAGGCTCCGACGCTGTAGAATTCCGCGTCCATTTCAAGTTTTTTGGTGAAGTCGTGACCGGCGACCACGCCGGCGATCCATCCATCCGAGCCGAGATGCACGAGGTTGTAACCGACTTCCCAATTGAGATCGATCGGGCCGAGCTTCTTTGAAAATTCCACGGGTAGAATCAGGCTCGCGCCGCGCGGAGTTATGCCGCGTTTTACCGAGTCATCGGGATTATTCAGCGAGACTTGCGGAAACACGGAGATGGCCCAGCCGTTGTCTTTGTTGTCGTAGAAGCGCCACTTTACGCCGAGCTGGTCCTGGCCGATGCCGAACTTTGCAAGACCGGGATTATCGAAGACACGGAGGTAGGCGTTTTCAAAGGTGAGCTGGATGCGATCGCCGAGGCCGAAGTTGATATCGACGTCGGGAACGTGCGAGATCGAGTGATCGTCGTAAAGAAACGGCATGTAGCCGAGATTGATTTCCCACTGCTTGTTGCCGGGCGTGCCGGGATCGTTGGTGTAGTACGGCGGGCCGCCTTGCGCGCGAGCGGGACGACACCCGACACCGAAAACCGCGGCGAAGAGCGCGAAGGCATAGAAAAATTTCTGGAAGTGCAAAGGTGCAATTTCTTGTCGCGGCGTCAGCTCGCAGTCGCGCCTTTCTGTTTCGGGGCCGGCCATTTCCAGTTGCGGATCTCCGGTTTGTCGATGCCTTCGCTGTACGCGTAGTTGATGCTTTCAATGATCTGGCCTTTGAGCCATTCCTTCAAGTGTGCGCCGGGGCCCTGCAGACTCGGGACGCGATCGATGACGTCGATGGCCAAAGTGAAACGGTCGACTTCATTGCGAATGAGAAGCTCGAGAGGCGTGTTGATGTTGCCTTTCTCTTTGTAGCCGCGGACGTGAATGTTGTTGTGATTGTTGCGGCGATACGTGAATTTGTGGATGAGCCACGGGTAGCCGTGGAAATTGAAGATGACTGGCTTGTCTTTGGTGAAGAGCGAATCGAAGTCCCGGTCGCTGAGGCCGTGCGGATGTTCGGAAGCCGGCTGCAGGCGGTAGAGATCGACGACGTTCACGTAACGGATTTTCAACTTCGGGAAATGTTCGCGGAGAATCACGATCGCGGCGAGCACTTCCTGCGTGAGGATGTCGCCGGCGCTGGCCATCACGACGTCAGGCTCTTCGCCGTTGTCCGTGCTGGCCCAGTCCCAGATGCCAATGCCTTTGGTGCAATGCACGACGGCTTCTTCCATCGTGAGATAGACGAGATGGTTTTGTTTGTCGGCGACGATGACGTTGACGTAGTTCTGGCTGCGGAGGCAATGGTCGGCGACACTCAGCAGGCAGTTCGCGTCGGGTGGAAGATAGATGCGTGTGATGCTGGCGCTTTTGTTGGAGACGACGTCGAGGAAGCCGGGATCTTCGTGCGTGAAGCCGTTGTGATCCTGACGCCAGACGAGCGAAGTGATCAGAATATTGATCGAAGAGATCGGCGCCCGCCACGCGATTTCGAGCTTGGCTTTTTCGAGCCACTTGGCGTGCTGGTTGTACATCGAGTCGATGATGTGGACGAAGGCTTCGTAAGTGTTGAACAGGCCGTGACGGCCGGTGAGGACATAGCCCTCCATCCAGCCTTCGAGCGTGTGCTCGCTGAGCATTTCCATCACGCGGCCGTCGGGAGCGATGTCGGTGCCGTCGGCGTCTTCGGGCTTGATTTGCGCGAGCCAGGTTTTCAGAGTGGCGGCGTAGAGATCCTGAAGGCGATTTGAAGCGTTCTCGTCGGGGCTGAAGACCCGGAAGCTGGTCATGTTGCGGCGCATCACTTCGGCCAGGAACTTCCCGAGATTTTCCGTGGGCGAAACTTCGATAGCGCCGGGGCTTTTGATTTCGACGCCGAAGGTGCGGAAGTCAGGGCACAGAAGCGCTTTGCGAATCGTGCCGCCGTTGGCGTGGGGATTGGCGCTCATGCGGCGCGTGCCCGTGGGCGGAAGTTCGCGGAGCTCAGGGATGAGCGTGCCGTTCTTGTCGAAGAGTTCGTCGGGCCTGTAGCTCTTGAGCCAGGTTTCGACGATTTTCAGGTGCTCGGGATTTTTTTGGACATCGGTGACGGGCACCTGGTGCGCGCGCCAGAAGCCTTCGACGCGGTGACCGGCTTGTTCCTGAATGGAGCGAATGGCCTGCACGCAGGTGTCGACGACGGCGGCCATTTTCTGGTGCATCACGGCGGGGTCGTCGCCTTCCACATAGTGTGGCGTCCAACCGTATCCGCGGAGAAGCTGGTCAAGCTCTTCGGGCTCGATGCGCGCGAGGATCGTGGGGTTCGCGATTTTGTAGCCGTTGAGATGGAGGATCGGGAGAACGGCGCCATCGCGAATCGGGTTCAGGAATTTGTTTGAGTGCCACGACGTGGCGAGCGGGCCGGTTTCGGATTCGCCGTCACCTACAACGACGCTGACGATTAGATCGGGATTGTCGAACGCGGCGCCGAAAGCGTGCGAGATGCTGTAGCCGAGTTCGCCGCCTTCGTGAATCGAGCCGGGAACTTCGGGCGTGCAGTGGCTGCCGAGCTGGCCGGGAAACGAGAACGCTTGGAAGAGGCGAAGCAGGCCGGCTTCGTCCTGGCTTTTCTCCGGATAGATTTCGGAGTAAGTACCTTCGAGATAGCAATTTGAAAGTACCGCGGGCGCGCCGTGGCCAGGGCCGGCGAGGTAAATCATGTTGAGGTCGTATTTTTTGATCGCGCGATTCAGGTGAACCCACGTGAACGTCTGGCCGGGATCGGAACCCCAGTGGCCGAGCAGGCGATTTTTGAAATGCTCGGGCTTGAGCGGCTGGCGAAGCAGCGGATTATCGCGGAGATAAATCATGGCTCCGCACATGTAGTTGCAGGCGCGCCAGTAGGCATCCATTTTGCGGAGTTCGTCGGCGGAGAGGAGCTGCAGGTCTTTGACTTGTTCTTTCGATTGTTCTTTCGGCTGCACCTTGGGTTGTACTTTGGGTTGTCTTTTGGCGGCGGGAGACATGAGGGCACTCCTTGGATAGCATGCCGCCGGCGCAGGGCGGCGAAGTCAAGCTTCGCACAACATCGATAGTCGGGGACGGACAATTGTGTGAAGATTTGGTGTCATCCGCCGTTAACAATGCTGCGCGCGGTCCCGACCTATTCTTGGACGCGCGCGACGGCGCGGCGGTTTACGTGAAGTGATTTCGGTTCTGCCTCGCAGCGCGGAGTGACTTCGATGCCCGACGCGCCTATTCTCGCCATCAACACCGGATCTTCGTCGCTGAAGTTCGGCGTGTACCTGGCGCACGGGGACGATGAAGATATCCAACTCGACGGGCTCGCCGACGGGATCGGACGCGACTCCAGCAAAATTCAAATAAAAGACGGCAAGGGGAAAGTGTTGCGGTCGGAGTCCGTGCGATTTGCTAGCGCGGCGGAGGCGTTGGCGCGCGCGAAGGAATGGCTGGAGGAACTTTCGCCTGTGCCGCCGGAAGCGGTGGGCCATCGAGTGGTGCATGGCGGGCCGAAGCTGGTTGAACATCAGCTGATCACGCCGGAGGTGCTGAAGGAACTGCGCGCGTGCGTGCACTTCGCGCCACTTCATATTCCGCCGGCGCTCACATTGATCGAAGCCGCGCAGAAAATGTATCCGGGCGTGCCGCAATTTGCGTGTTTCGATACGGTTTTCCACGCGCAGATGCCTGAAGTTGCGTCGCGCTACGCGCTACCGCGGCCGCTTTTCGACGAAGGGTTGAAGCGCTACGGGTTTCACGGGCTTTCATACGAATCGATTCTGCGGCGTCTGGGAACGGAGCTGCCGCGCCACGTGGTAATCGCGCATCTTGGAAATGGCGCGAGCCTCGCTGCGGTGCAGGACGGGCGCTCGGTGGATACGTCGATGGGGCTCACGCCAACGGGCGGGATTCCGATGGGAACTCGCAGCGGCGACATGGATCCGGGCGTCGGGCTGTACCTGCTGCGGCAGAAACATCTGACCGCCGATTCGCTCGAATCGCTCTTGAATCATGAAGCGGGATTGAAGGCGCTTTCGGGAACGAGTTCGGATATGCGCGACTTGCAAGCTGCCGCAGAGCACGCCGATGCGAACGCGCGGCAAGCGATCGAAATTTTCTGTTACGCGATACGAAAGACGATCGCCTCGTACGCGGCGGGGCTCGAAGGGCTGGACATGGTGGTGTTCACCGGCGGCATCGGTGAGAAAAGCGCGCTGGTGCGGGCGATGGTATGCAATGCGCTGCATATTCTGGGTGTACTGATCGACGGCGCGGCCAACGAGAAAAACGCCGAGACGATTTCCGCGGCGCAATCCGTGGTGCGCGTGCGGGTGATTCCCACCGAGGAAGACCGCCAGATCGCGCGGCACACGCGCGCGCTCGCGAACGCCCAAACACGATAGAGCTATTCTCTCAAGCGGTTACTTACCGGAAATCTGGAAGGTTTCAGGAGGATCGAGCGAGCACTCGCGCCAGAAGGCCGCTTCGCTGATGGATTTGTCGGCGAGCTGTTTCACGGAGGCGAGCGTGGCTGCGATCTGGCCTCCATCGGCAGCATCGAAAACGACCACGATGCCATCGACGTTTTCGTGCGAACTGCCGAGGCCGTCGTATGCCTTCAGGAACATTGATTTTGCGAATGCGAGTTTTTCGCCGGGTGTGGTGGTCCCAGGCGCTTCGATCCATTCGATTCGGACGTTCTTGCCGTGCAGCTTGTCCCAACTTCCGCTGAACGGATTGGTTTCTTCTTTCGAAAGTTTGAACGGACCGGAACCCGACGCGGCGCGGACGTCCGCCGTTTCAGCGGTCTGCGCGAATCCAGGGGGCATTTCCACCTGCGTGCGCCGAATCCATCCGCGCGAAGCGCCGGAAATTTGGACGTGAACCCACGGCCCGGAAACGTCGAGCACCTGAAATTCGTCTTCAGCTTCCGCGGTCATCAGCACTGGCGAGCTGTCCGCGGCTTTCGTCAGAACCGGCGTTTTCGATTTGCGGACAACGGCCAGATCGGCGGGACGCGATTGGTTCTGCTGAATGTTTTCAAGATTGCGGACGTAGGAATTCAGGTCCTGCGCCTTGCGTTCATCAGTTAGGCGCTGGGCGCGCATCGCTTCGACCGATTGACCCGTTGGCAACGGCGTGGCAGGTGCGACCGCGGTGCGCGGCGGACGCGGCTCGGCAGTGGAAGATGAATCACCATGCGAGGACGATTCGCCGCTGGTTGAGTTCGCGGCAGAGACAGGAACGGAATCGCCGTACGCACTCGGGGGAGGCGCAAAATTACGCGACGGGCGCAGGCCGCCGCTCGGTGGAGCGGGCTTCGAAGCGGTGGCTGCGGGTGCGGCCGCCGTTGGATCCGCGGGACCTCCGGCGGCCGGCGCGGCGTTTGGATTCAGAGCATCTTCGATGCGATCAAGAGCGTCGTTTTCCAAGCGGCCGTTCGAAACCAATACCCGATAGCCCGAGACGCCAGTGTCAGGATCATTGAGAAACGCGGTGATCTTTGTGGTGACAATGACGAGTGTGCCGCCGCCGATGGCGGGAGCGACGTCAAACGAACACTCGTAAAAACCCTTGTCGTATCGGTAGAGCGGAGGCTTGGCTTGGTCGACGACAAAGCCTTCGAGAGTCGGCAAACGGCCGCGTGCGGAACCGTGAAGCGACTGGACGGCGATTTTCACGTCGGCAACGGGCCGAGGATACACGCGCTGGAACGCAGCTGAATCCTGGGCGGATGCAACCGTGAGGGCTAAGGAAGTGGCGACGAGCGCCGCAAATGCCAATCGGCGGACGATACGAGCGCCGTGCAATGAGAACAAGCGGCTCAAGGAGTCGGCTCCACTTCATCGCGACGCAGCCAACCGCGATGGCCGTCGGTGGTTTCAACGCCGTACCAATACTCCGTAACGATTTCGATGAGAACGGTGGTTCCCGCAGTGAGCGTAGTGAGCGTCGCAGCGCTGTGGAAAGGAGCGGATCGCAGTGCGGTGCTTGGATTCGCGACGCGAACTTCGAGAGCGCGCTGCAATTCATCGGCGCGCTGCTGAAGACCTTTCAGCGAAGCCTCGGCATCGCGAAGGCGAGCAGCTTCATCATCGCGTTCCTTTGTGATCGAGGCTGCTTCCGCATTCAATTTGCGCTTCTGCAGGATCTCCGCGGTTTGCTGCGCTTCGCGCTGAATCGAGACGAGTTGCGCCTGAATTTCGGCGAACTCGGCAGTCTCGACGGAAGTGTCTGAAACGTGGATGCGGCTGGTGCCATCCTCCACGAATACGGCGGTGATCTCCAGATGGGTGCGCGCCGCGGAGACGGACTGCACGACGTAGCGGATGTGAATCGTGCCGATATCCGAGCTGTTTTTGAAATGCCGAGGCGCGAGCGCGCCGCGAAGCAGCTTGTAGAAAACCTGGCCGTCGCCCTTATACATGCCGAAATAGGAGGACGCGGTTTCCTGTGTCGCGCCATCGAGGGTGGACTCCCGCTCATAGACCTGGGTTCCATGGACGACGGCGTCCTGGACAACGGCGTTGACGGCTTTGGCCACGTCGCCGGAAGACGCGGTAAGGTCGATGGTGAAAGGGGTAGGTGTATCGTTCGCACTTTTGGCACTTAAAGTTGCCCAAAACGGGCTACCGAGCAGAACCAAAAGCGTCAAGCAGACGATATAGACAGGGGCGGGTGCTCGGGAAGACATCCGGAATGGGACGACCGACTGCAATGGCCCTTTTCTCCGCTGAGACGCGAACGGTTCGACCACATGGTATGCCGGACGCGCACGAAGCTGGGAGGAAGTGTTACACCCGCAACGTTAAGGAAGTCAATGCAAAAATAGGTCCAAAAGGCCGGGCGGGCGTGGACGAGATTAAAGATTGTCGCGCTAAGTGTTTTTAATTTGGAACATGAGTGCTGTTAAGTTAAGAAATATTAATTTTTATCCTTGCAATCTTAATTGAGCGGGAGTAGGCTCCATCCGTTTTTTGAATCAGTCCGGCCGTTTTTTCGAATATCGCGAAGGATCCACGGGCGTATCGATGCGCGAATCGAGGACGAAAATCACGGCTTTGGGAGTTCTGCCGCTCCGCATATTTCTCTACTTCCCGCTCCGCACTCTCGACTTTCAAGCGCGCCAATCGATCGCTTCCCTTCGAGCAAGAGACAGGAGGCTGTATGCCTAGAAAGTTTCCGGCCTGTTTTCGCGGTCTGAAATTGATGCTGGTGAGCTTGCTCGCGGTAGTCGCGTTGCCGGCGGTGGTGTCCGCGCCGAAAGGAAGTGCGACCACGACCGCGCAGGCGGCGCCGCTGCCGAGGATTCGCTTGAATGCGATACCGGCGTTCGCGCGCAAATACGGATTGCCGTGTTCGGCCTGTCACACGGCGTGGCCGGAGCTAAATAACTTCGGCTGGGTGTTCCGCGACAACGGCTACCAGCTGATGAACGATCGCGATTCCCCGATCTGGCAGAACCCCTCCTACTTTCCGATTACATTCCGCATCACACCGAACTGGCACCGTGAAAGCACGGATCACCAACCAATCGATTCGATTCCGGGCGGCGGCCCGACGAGTGAGACGATTTCGGGACGCGTGACGCAGGCCGGATTCGATCTTTCGGGCATGGACCTGTGGTCGGCGGGCACGCTCTACAAGAACATTTCATTCCTGCTGCTGCCATCTTCCGATCCCACGGCGGTATGGCACTTTGAGAGCGCGTGGGTGCGCATTGACAACATCAAGAATAGCAGCTGGCTCAATCTGAAATTCGGGCGCTTCGAACTGGACAACCTGATTTCGGAAAAGCGCTTTCTGTTCCTTTCAAACAACGGTGGAATCTACCAGATCTATCACTTCAACGTTCCTGGTAGCACCAACAACTTCGGCTACGGCGACAATCAGATCGGCGTCGAGCTGGCGGGACACTCGAAGAACAGTTACACGCGGTATTCGGTAGCGGTGGTTAGCAGCAACGAAGGCGGCGTGAACTTCACGACGGATGTGGTTCCCGGCGCGCCGCCGGCCGGTCGAAGTTACGACGTGAACCTAGCGTTCGATCAGGCCTTCAACGGTGGAAGCCTCGGGCTTGAGCGGCTGGGCGCATTCGCGTACATCGGCCAGCGCCCAACGTATTACGAAACCACGGGCGACGGCTCGGTACCCCTGGTAGGGCTGGGAAATAAACCGTTCTATCGCGTCGGGTTCGCGGGCGATTTGTTCCTCGGCAAACTCGAAGTTCTGCCGCTCTTCATGTACGGGCACGATAGCGCGTACCTCGGGGCGGATCTGCCGTCAACTTCATCATTGCCGCCGGGAACACCGTCGCCGGCGTTCGCGGGCGGGTTCGTTGAAGCGCACTACTACGTGAACCCTCAGCTCGTGTTCCTTGGGCGATTCGAAAAGGTGAACGTGCTGCAGCAAGCAGCGGTGAATGCAGGTTCGGTACCCGGAGGCTACGGCGACGTGACGGCTTACTCGGTGGGATACCGCTGGTATCCAATCATGTTCAGCCGTGCCGGCCTCGCATTCCACAACGAGTATTCGATTGTGAAGTCGAACGGCATCGTTCCGGAAAGCGGGGATGGAACCGGATTGCCGCCGATCTTTCCAACCAACAACGTGTGGAGCAGCAGCATATTTATCGGGTTCGACTTCGACTTCTAGGAGTGACGACCACAATGACCAACAAAAAACTATCCGTGGTATTCGCTCTGGGATTCGCCGGACTGCTCGGCGCGGGCGCAACATCCAGCTTCGCGCAGTCGCACGTGAATTCCCCCGATCCGTCGCTGGGCACGCCAAACGTAGCGACGGAGACCAGCCATATCGGCAATCTAACCGGACACGCCGCGGCAGGCAAGCAGCTGTACCGGCGCTACTGCATCGGATGCCACGGTCCGGACGGAGACGGCGAGGGTATGAACGCGCAATGGATCGATCCGAAGCCGCGCGACTTTACGCAGGCGACGTTTAAGTGCAGATCGACGCCGACCGGAACGCTGCCGACCGATCAAGATCTATTCAACGCGATCACACGGGGCTTCGTGAATTCGAACATGCCTTCGTGGGACCCGCTCACGCCTCAGCAGCGGGCGGACTTAGTGGCGTTCATCAAGACGTGGTCGCCGCGATGGGCGAAGGAGCAATCTGGTGCGGCGCTCCAAATTCCGCCAGAAACACCGATCACCATCGACAGCATCCTGCACGGCCGCGAACTCTTCCAGAAAATGGAGTGCTGGAAGTGCCACGGACCGGCGGGTCACGGCGACGGCCCCTCGGCCGCGACGCTGACGGACAGTAAGGACAATCCGATTCGGCCGTACAACTTCTCGACTGGAACACGGTTCAAGTGTGGCGAGACGAACCAGGACGTCTACCGGATTTTCATGACCGGTGTAGACGGCACGCCGATGCCATCGTTTGCGGACGTGATCAAGCCCGCGGATGCGTGGGACCTGGTGCATTTCCTGCGCACGCTCCAGGAGATGGACACGAAGGAAGCGGAACTCTGGAAAACCTACGTAGCCACGCATCGCGCCGACATCAAGCCCATCGGGCCAGACGCGGCGGGCGGACAATAATTCACGTACGTTGGGGAGGAATCATTCGATGACGAAGAAACTTCTGATGCTGCTGGCAGGCGCCGCGCTGGTGGGAAACGGCGGGATGGCGGGTTTGCCCGCGCCGGCCGGGAACGCAACGATTTCCGGCAAGGTGACGTACACGGGAACGCCGCCAAAAATGAAACCGATCGATATGTCGAAAGAACCGTCGTGCGCGAAGCAACACGCGACGCCGGTGATGACGGAGAACGTCGCGACCGGAGCGGGCGACACGCTGGAGTACGTGGTTGTATACATTTCCGCAGGCGATTCGGATTCGGCGGCGCCAACGGCGGCGGTTCGATACGATCAGAAGGGCTGCCAGTATTTGCCGCATGTGCTGCCGATGCAGGTGGGCCAGAACCTCCAGATCTACAACGATGACCAGACCTCGCACAACATTCACCCGCTGGCGAAAGTGAATCCGGAGTGGAACAAATCGCAGCCGGCGGGCTCCCCGCCGATTGATACGAAGTACGACAAGCCGGAGTTCATCCCGGTGAAGTGCAACATCCATCCGTGGATGCACGGGTATTTCGTGGTGTTGAATACTTCCCACTACTCGGTGACCGGGCAGGACGGAGCGTTTAGCCTGAAGGGGCTGCCTGCGGGAAAATATACGGTCACGGCGTGGCAGGAGCAGTACGGATCGCAATCGCAGGACGTCACGGTAGGAGCTGGCGAATCCAAGGCGATCAACTTCACGTTTAAAGCATTGCCGTACTGACGGCGGGGCGCGGCCTGCGATGGAGTTTGACGGACGGGACGCCGTTCCAGCGCCGCGCCGCTCGCTCGGGATGGGCTCACTCAGAGGCGCATAAGCGATGGGCAAAGTTTTTGCCGTAGTTCTCACGGTGATAGCCATTGTGTCGGTCGCGTTCTTTGCGATGCACACATGGTGGCTACCGCCGGACATTTCAACCACCGGACCGGCGGTGGATCATCAGCTTGAGGAAACGCTGATCGGCACGGGCGTACTGTTCCTCGCGGGGCAACTGCTGCTCGGCTACTTTACTTGGACGGCGCGCGATCCGAAGAGCAAAGACAAAATCAAAACATTTCCTGGCGGTGCGACACCGCTGGTGACGGCCGCGATTCTGGTGGTCGGCATCGAGGTGCTGACGCTGACGTTTGTGGGTTCGAAAGTGTGGGCCGCGATTTACCTGGCGCCCCCCGATCCGCAATCGATCCATATCGACGTGCAGGCCGAGCAGTTTGCATTTTACTTCCGATATGCCGGCCCGGACGGGCAATTCGGCGCGGTGCATCCCGATAAGATCGACGATGGCAGCGGAAATTATTTCGGACTCGATCCGGCGAACGACGTGGCGGCGCGCGACGATATCGTGGTGGGCTCGCTGGTCGTGCCAGTCAATCGCCCGATCGCGCTGACGCTTCACTCGAAGGACGTGGGGCACTCTTTCTACGTGCGCGAGTACGAAATCGTCTGCACCCAGCTGTGCGGGCTGGGGCACTACAACATGAAGGCGTATCTGGAAGTGATGGAAGAGCCTGACTACGAGCAGTGGCTGAAGACGCAGGCGGGCCAGTAAGGCAACAGAACGGCAGGCGAGAAGTTCGACCCGAGGATTCGCGATGCACGACCAAGCGGTAACGGCACATCACCAGCACACGGCGCCGACAAGCTTCCTACGAAAGTACGTGTTCAGCCTCGATCACAAAGTGATCGGGAAACAGTATTACGGGCTCGCGCTGGTATCCGTGTTCATCGGAATGGTGCTTTCCTGGCTGCTGCGCATTCACCTCGCGTATCCGGACTGGCATATCCCGCTGCTTTCGCGATTTTCCCCGGCCGGCGCTCCCGATGGTGTGATGACGCCGGAGTATTACCTTTCGCTGCTGACGATGCACGGCACGATTATGGTGTTCTTCGTGCTGACGAACGCTCCGTTCGCGGCGTTTGGAAATTATTTTCTACCGATCCAGATCGGTGCGGAGGACATGGCATTCCCGCGGTTCAACATGATGTCGTTCTGGACGACGTTCTTGGCGTTTGTGGTGATGATGGCTTCGTTTTTTGTGAGCGACGGCCCGCCGATATCGGGCTGGACGGCTTACGCTCCTCTCAGCGCGGTGGGCAAGGACGCCGGGCCGGGCCTCGCGATGGGACAGAATCTGTGGGCCATTTCGATCGCGATTTTTTGCATCGCGTCCCTGCTCGGCGCTCTGAATTTCATCGCCACGACACTGGATCTGCGCACGAAAGGAATGTCGCTGGCGCGGATGCCGTACTGTACGTGGGCGTGGTTCGTGACGTCCGTGATCGCGCTGCTGGCGTTTGCCGTGCTGCTTCCCGCATGCGTGCTGCTGATCCTGGACCGCGTGGCGGGCACGAGCTTCTTCATCCCGGCCGGCCTAGTTCTTAGCGATCACCTTCAACCGCATTCAGGCGGCTCGCCGCTACTATGGCAGCACCTGTTCTGGTTCTTCGGTCACCCCGAGGTTTACATCGCAATTCTGCCGTCGATCGGAATCGTGGCGACGATTCTCCCCGTGTTTGCGCGCAAGCCTCTGCTGGGACCAAGGGCGCTGGTTGGAAGCATGATCGCCATCGGGTTCCTGAGTTACATGGTGTGGGGACACCACATGTTCCTGAGTGGAATGAATCCGTTCTCGGCGAACCTGTTCTCGGTGCCGACGCTGATCATCACGATTCCCGCGACGATCATGACGTTGCTACTGACAGCGACGGTGTACGGCGCAAAGATGAGGTTCCACACTCCGGCGCTGTTCTGCATCGGATTTATTTCGGTGTTTATCAGCGGCGGAATTAGCGGCTTCTATCTGGCGCAGCCGTCGCTCGATACATACCTGCACGCGACGTATTTCGTCGTGGCGCACTTCCATTTCGTGATGGCGGTGGCGTCGCTGTTCGGTGTGTTTGCGGGAACGTATTTTTGGTTCCCGAAAATGTTCGGGCGGATGATGAACGACACGTGGGGAAAGATCCACTTCTGGCTGACGTTCCTCGGCGTTTATTGCGTCTTCATGCCGATGCATTACTTGGGCCTGGTGGGCAACGTGCGGCGCTATTCCGCATTTGTGGACGATTACCTGGCGCCGCTGATTCCGGTGCACCGGTTCATCACGATCGCGGCGCTGCTGACCGGAGCTGCGCAGCTGATTTTCCTGGCGAACTTGATTTACAGCCGCTTCTGGGGACCAATCGCGTCCGAGAATCCGTGGGATGCGACGACGCTGGAATGGGCAACGTCTTCACCGCCGCCGTTCGACAACTTCGGCGGACATCACCCCGTGGTCTACCGCGGACCGGATGAGTACGGCGTGGAGAATCCGGACGGAACTGATTTCATCATGCAGACTTCACCGGCAAAAAGCGCGTGAGGTTGCTGACAGAACGAGATTCAGAGAAGGAGCGGTAGTTTGAGGACGGAAACCGAAGTCGAGTTCGAAGAGCCGCACATCGACGACGATGGCGTTTCGGGTGGAATTCCGGCAAATATCGTTCCTGGGTTCCCGGGTCGGATGACGGCGACGATACCACCCAGGCCGGAAAGCTCGGAGACGGGCGTCTGGATCGGCGTTTCGGCGATCATGATGACGTTCGCCGCGTTCACCAGCGCCATGGTCGTCCGGCAAGGCGCAAGCCAAGACTGGATGCACTTCGAGCTACCGCGGGTTCTGTACCTCAACACGTTCATTCTGCTCGGAAGCAGCTTGACGCTCGGAATCGCGCGTTGGCGGTTCACGACGCTCTCGGCGGCGCTCAAGAGCGGCGCTTCGCAGAGCAAGAAACTTTACGCCGACGGCATCTATTGGCTCTACGTGACGGCTGCGCTGGGAGTTCTGTTCGTCGCGGGCCAATTGCTGGCGTGGCGCGAATTGGTCGCGCAAGGCCTGCTGCTCGCGACAAATCCCAGTTCATCGTTTTTTTACGTCTTCACGGCGCTGCACGGCCTGCATCTGGCGGGCGGAATCGGCGGCTTGTTCTACATCATTCACAAGCTGGGCAGGACGAACGGCACGGCGCGGACCACGGGTCTCGGCGCGGTTTGTGTCTACTGGCATTTCATGGATGGTCTTTGGGTGTACCTGTTTCTGTTGTTGGCGATGCGAACGTAGAGATCGGGAGGAGTTGTGAGCGACACTGCGGCGACGCTGACGCATGGGCCTGGGGCGGTGATGGAGCCGTCGCCATACGGCGTACAATCGAAAAAATTCACGATGTGGCTGTTTATCGCCTCAGACGCCGTCACGTTCGGCGCCATGTTGTTCGGATATTCATATCTGCGTGCTGGAACACCAGACTGGCCGCAGCCCTTTCGCTTTTCCCCCAGCATTTTGAACGGCATGGTGATGACCGCGGTACTTTTGACGAGCAGTTTGACGATGCTCGCGGCGGTAGCTGCGGCGAAGGCGGGCCGCAAATCCACTTGTATGCAGTGGCTCGGCGCGACGATCTTCCTGGGAGCCGTCTTCGCGACGCTGCATTTGCGCGAGTGGTTTCACATGTTCGACGAAGGTTGGGGGCTGGCGCGGAATCCCACCGGAGGCCCGGTGATGTTCGGCGCCACATTTTTTTCGATCACGGGACTGCACTTGCTCCACGTGCTTTCCGGGATCGTGGCCCTCGTGGTGATCGCGATCGGATACAAAACGAGCTGGCTGGACGAAGGGCACGTGGAAACGACGGGACTTTACTGGCATTTCGTAGACCTTGTCTGGATGTTCGTGTTTCCGCTGGTCTATCTGATGAACGCGGCTCGCTGAGAAAGCAGCTCGGCCAACATACGAGGAGCGACAAGAATGGATCACGTGGACAGTCTCCCGATGAAATCGTACGTAGGAATCTGGATCGGGCTGCTGTGCATAGCGGGCGTCGAAGTGTTTCTCACTTACCGCGGATTTTCCAGGCACGCGTTGCTGGCGTTCCTGCTGATCCTCGCGTTTATCGAAGCGGGAATCGCACTGCTTTACTTCATGCACTTGAAGTACGACCGGCCGATTCTGCTTTGGAGCTTCGTCCTTTCGGTACTCTTCGTACTGCTGATGATGAACCAGGTTTGGCCGGATGCGTATCGAATGGTGAGTCTCGGCTTGCACTAGCGAGTGATTCGATTCTGGCGCGGTACGTTTCGGTGGCGTACGATCGAGTTTGAAGCGTATTTACGATGACACGCAAAAATCTCTTCATGCTTTCTCTCATTCTGGCCACAACTGCGGTGAGTGTGTTGCTGCTTGCTCCTCCTGAAAACCTAGCGCAGGGCTGCGCGCTCTGTTACCAGAGCGCCGCTTCGTCCGGACCGCGAATGATTCAGGCACTGCGCAACGGGATTTTCATTTTGATGGCACCACCGGCCGTGATCTGCCTGGGAATCACGTGGCTCGCTTGGCGCCGGCGTAATCTGCATAATCAAGCCTCGTAGGCGTGATTCTCGGTTTCGATAGCTACTTCTTCGTTGTTTCCGCCGTTTCCGCTTTGGGTTTTGCTACGCAAGGCAGCCGCACTTCAATCAGCAATCCCCCATCCGCGCAATTTTGCGCGCTCACGGTGCCGCCATGGAGTCTTACAGCCCGCTCGGTGATCGAAAGGCCGAGACCGGAACCGCCGGAAAAGCGATCACGCGCGTCGCCAACTCGATAAAACGGAAGGAAAATGTCGCGAAGCGCGGCATCCGGCACGCCGTGGCCCCGGTCGCGGACGCTGACGAGCGCGGTGGAGTGTCCGTTCACGGATAGTTTCTGCAGAGAGATTTGCACCTCGGTTCCTTCGGGGGTGTAATTCAGCGCGTTGCGAACCACATTTTCGATAGCACTGCGAAGGAGTTCTTTATTTCCGGGGATCGTGCAAGGGTCCGTATGCGTGATGCGGACATGACGTTTCCGGCTTTGTGCTTCGAAGTCGGCATCGGCAGCCACGTCGTGCACTACACGGTCGAGCGTGACAGGTTCGCTTTCCAGCACAGCGCTCCCGCCTTCAAGACGTGCGAGACGCAACAGGCTGCCGATCAGCGTGTTCAGACGCTCAGCTTCGAGTTCGATCCGGTTGAGACCTGGCTCGCATTCCGCCGGTGCGTGCAACCGTGTGAGGCCAAGCGCGACGGTGAGCCGAGCGAGAGGTGAGCGAAGTTCGTGCGAGATGTCCGCCAATAAACGCTGCTGGGAGTTGATCAGCGATTCGATTTGCTCGGCCATGTGGTTAAAGTCGCGGCTTAATTCGGCAAGCTCGTCGTTGCGATTCACGTCCGACGTTCCGACGCGCGCGCTCAGGTTGCCGAGAGCCAAGCGATGAGTGGCGGCGCGGAGGTGCAGCACAGGTGCCGTGATGTAGCGCGCAAGCCAGAAACAGATCACGCCGGCGATCGCGAGAACCAGGGCGGTTCGAATGATCTGGACCTGGACGGGAGCCCGAAGTGCGTCTGCGAACGACTCCATTTGAGTGCCAATCACGAGCACGTAGTGCGTGCCCGTGGAACCGGTGGTTCGCGTGGCGGCGAACTTTGTGCCGTGGGACGTCATGATCTGCGTGCCGACGGACTGCAGCGCTGACTGCGCCATGGCGTCTGCCTCAGGAGGCGCGGGTTGGGAGAGAATCTCACGGCCTTCGTCATCGAAAAGATAGGCCTGCCAGTGCAGAGTGGTTTGCAGCGACGTAAGGAAGTCGGCGAGCGCGCCCATGCCGTGATCGTCGAGGATGTCGGCGGCGCGCGCCGCCATCAAGGGCATCAGCGTGCGGTCGAATTCTTCGGCGCGCATATCGCGGAACTGCGATTGCGTGGTGATGGCAGAGGCGATCAGCACGGCGCTGACGAGCACCATGGCCAGCCAGAACGAGAGAAAGATTTTCAGGAAAAGCGTACGCACGTCAAAATCACCGGCTTCCCGCTACAGTGTTTCCGCCACGACGTATACGTATCCGACGTTCCGAATCGCGCGAATTCGTTCGCTGCCGTCGTCAAACGGGCCAAGCTTCTTGCGGAGATTGCTAATATGGACGTCCAGGCTCCGATCGGACGGTTCGAGTTCGCGGCCTAGCGCGTTTTTCACGAGATCCTCGCGAGGAACCACTTGGCCAGGAGCCCTGAAAAACAGGGCCAGTAGCTCGAATTCGACCGATGTGAGTTCGACTTCACGGGATTTGTTGCGCGCGGAGCGCGAGCGCGTATCGAGGCGTATATCGTCGAGCAGGATCGTACCGCGAGAGGCGGGATCCTTGGCGGCCCCGACGGCGGTGCGACGCAACACCGCGCCGATTCGCGCGGCGAGTTCTCGAGGATTAAAAGGTTTCGGCAAGTAATCATCCGCGCCGATTTCGAGACCCACGATTCGATCGACGTCGTCGCCGTGGGCCGTAAGCATGATCACGGGAATCGCGGACTTGGCGCGAATCTGGCGCAACGCCTCGAAGCCGCGGACGCCCGGGAGCATCACATCGAGAATCACCAGGGCATATTCACCGCTTAGCGCGCTCTCGATGCCGGCCGTGCCGTCGTGCACGGCGTCGACCTTAAATCCCTGCGAACTCAGATACTGATCGACGAGCTCACAAAGCTCGACGTCGTCGTCAATCACAAGTACGCGTGTAGCAGGCCAGTCGCCCACTGGGGGTTTTCCCGTCGACATGCGGTTACTTTATACCTTCAACGTCCAGAATCGAAGCGGGATAGAGCGATTACAACTCGGCGCCCACGGCCCGAATCGTTGTTCATTTCGGACTAAAATGGCGGCGGAGAGAAGGGCTTTTCGCCGGGGCGGGCGAGAAGAAAGATGCCGTAGCGGTAGACTTCGAGCTTCGTCACGTCGTTGATCTGCGAATCGAGAACTTTGCTGAACGCCAGGTGGACTTCGTGGAACTGGGCCATTTTGAGGAGCCCTAGCAATTCGCCGAAGCGATTTTTCGCTTTGGCCATTTCGTCGTCCTGATCGGGCGTCAGCGTGCCGCTTTGCGCGTCCTTCTTGGTCGTATAGCCCTGCAGAAACTCGTAACGGAATTGAAGCGCGTAGAGCGACGCGTACGCCGTCTTAACGGGATCGGCGGGCGGAATTGTGTCCGCGAGAGCTTTGGCGGAGAAATCTTTGAGCGCGGCCTGGAAGTCGCGGAAGTTGCCGCTTGCGCCCATGAGCGGACCTTTGCCTGCTTTTCCCAGCGACGCGGCGAGGTGGCTGGAGCGCGCGTCATAGCATTTTGCGTAGGTGTTGATCGCGGCAATGGTGTCGTCCGCGCTGGTGCTGTGGTCTTTGGTGTATTGCGCAATCCACTCGGTGGACGACAGTTGCAGAACTTGCGCGCATGCGGGGCCGGCGGCGGCGGAGGACTTCGCCGACTGCGATTTTGTCGCGGCAGTTTGGGCCGGCTGTGTTTGAGCCTGAGCGGAGCTGAGGGCTCCGCCGATTGCCAAGAGTGCGAACGTGAGACGTTGAGAAGTTTTCATTGGACCCTCACCCGACCGTGGCGTAGCGAATTTCAGCGATGTCGAGTTCCTGTTCGAGACGTCGCAAAACGTCGTCGTTGATTTCATTCAAATTGCGCAGATTCAGAAGCGCGGCGCGCTGGAGGTTGCGCACGTTGCGCGAAGCCTCCACGAAGCGTTTGTAGTGGTCCATGGTGTAGCCGGTGTCCGCGCTCTGCTTGCCGGGAAGCAAATTGATACGGTGCTGCTGCACGCGGATCAAATCGTCATAGACGGAGGCAAATTTCGCGTCGTCGGAATCCTTGGCGTGCTCAAGATAAGCGAGCGCAGCTTCGATGATCTGATATCGCGCGCGCTGCTCTTCAGGATCAACCTGCACCGTATTCGCTAGCCCGAGTTTGCGGATGATGAACGGCAGCGTGAGGCCCTGGCCGACCAGCGTCGCGAA
>JBEKJW010000092.1:0-16646 GCA_050011035.1 Candidatus Acidiferrales bacterium | reverse complement strand
TGTAGTTACCGGCTTCGCTTCCCATACGTGCTTGTTGAAACCGTTGATGCCGCCGTGCAGCGTGTTTTCGCCGTTGTTCTTCGGCAGATTGTAGGTTTTGCCGTCCAGCACGAACTGGCCGTGCGCGATGCGATTACCGTAGCGGCCGATGGTAGCGCCGTAATAGGTGGTCAGCTTTACATAGCCGTCGAGCGAATCGAAGCCGAGCACCACGTCGTCGAATTTCCCGGCGCGGTCGGGCACGAGCAGCGAAACCAGCGTGGCGCCGTAGTTTGTGATTTTCGCTTCCATGCCTTTCGAATTCTTCAGCGTGTAAAGTTCGATGGACTGGCCGTCAGGCGCGGTTCCGAAGGATTGCTTTTGCACGTTAGGCCCCTTTTGCGATTGTGCGAGAAGAATAACCGCGGTAAGCAGGGAAAGCGAAATGAAGAAGGCATGGCGCTTGTGGAAGCTTGGCATTTTCCCCTCGGCGAAAAATCGGATGCTGCAAATCGACCTACCCATCGGTACGGTACCAAACACTATCATAGCGGCCGAGGTTCAAATCGAGGTTCCCCACGCAGTGACGCGTGTGAACAACGGCTCATCTGCGGGCGAGTGGTGGGGCTGGGCGGAGTCGAACCGCCGACCTAGGCGTTAGGAGTGCCTCGCTCTATCCATCTGAGCTACAGCCCCGCAGGCCTGATTTTAGCAGATTCCCGCGCGAACGATTTCAGATGCCGGAGCGAGATTTCGCCGCAGCGCATCGTGATGTATAAGTCGTGATGTATAAACGAGCGAGGAGACAACGATGAAATACCGGAAGTTGGGGCGCACGGGATTTGAAGTGAGCGAGATGGCCCAGGGGCTTTGGGGCATGAGCGGCTGGAGTGGTTCGGACGATAAAGAGTCGCTCGCCGCCATGCAGACCGCGATCGATGCAGGCTGCAATTTTTTTGACACTGCGTGGGCCTACGGCGACGGGCACAGCGACGAGTTGCTCGGCGAGATCATCGCGAAGAACAAGGGCAAGCGCATTTACGCTGCCTCTAAAATTCCACCCAAAGACGGCAACTGGCCACCGAAACCCACCGCCGCGTACCATCACGTCTTTCCCACCGACTATGTGATCGAGTACGCGCACAAAATTCGCAAGAAACTCGGCAGCGATTCGATCGACGTGCTGCAGCTTCACGTGTGGGAAGACCGCTGGGCGCAGGAGAAAGAATTTCATGAAATGGTGAAGCGGCTGAAGGGCGAAGGTACAACGTTTTCGATCAGGCGCCGGAGGACCAGCTGTTCCCTGTTTGCCGCGAACTCAACATCGGCGTGATTGCGCGCGTCCCGCTCGATGAGGGCAGCCTTGGCGGGAAAATGACGCTCGACACGCGGTTCGATGCGTCTGACTGGCGCTCGAAATATTTCGGACCGGACAACCTGGCGCCGACGATCGAGCGCGTTGAAAAGCTAAAGAAGGTCGTACCGCCGGGAATGACGCTGCCGGAGATGGCGCTCCGGTTCATTCTGGCCGACCGCGACGTGAGCACCATCATCGTCGGCATGCGGAAACTTAACCACGTCCGCGAAAACATGAAGACCAGCGACGAGGGGCCGCTCGATCCGGCCCTGATCGCGAAGTTGCGCGAACATCGCTGGGATCGCAAGCCGTCGCGGTGGTCCGACTAGCTCGTATCGCTGCCGCGCTCGATGCGGCTACTTCTTTGTGGGCTTTCTGTGCTGCGGGCGCGGCTGCGTTGGCGTAGAGGTTTCAATCAGCTGGAAGTGGTGCGGCAGAGGCATCGCGTCGCGGTGCTGGCGGTCGATGGCCTTGTCGCGCGCGTCTTCGAGAGACTTCAGCGTGTCCGCGACGATCTCGTCCGGCGGCAACGCGTTCATCGTGAACCAAGCCGCGTCGTACTGATTCACCAGATCCGTATCACGCGCGACGCGCCGAGATTGCTCGAGCATCGGCGTTTCGAGCAGCGCGAGGTTGATGCCCTTCGCGAGCTTCTCCGCCGAAAACGAACCCACCACACGGTCGTCGATCTTCAGCTGATACGTGCCAGCTTCGAGTCCTGTCACCGCGAGCGTTTCCTGGTCGAGCGACGAAATCAGGTCCGACGAGCGAATCACCAGCTGCATCGCGGGATCGGCGTCGATTGGCCCGAGAGGCAGGGGCAGCGCCTTGTCCTGCTGGTTCCACGTGATCCCGTTCGGCAGGACGGTGAGGTCGGTAGCTTCCGTGTTGTCGCTCACTTCGATGCGTTCGTGCTCCACGCTCAAATTCACCGACGTAACCTGCGGCGCGGCGTTCCATGCTTTCAGAATCGCCTCGGCCATCACCCAGTGAATCGCCGGGCCCGGATGCATCCGATCGTTGATCAGCGTTGGCGCAAGCCCGGGATCTTCGGCTTTGGCTTTCTTCAAAGTGTCGACAACCGGCGTGTTCAGATCGGCGATGCCGGTGTTCTTCTCCGCAGCAAGGTCCGCGACAAACTTACTGAACTTCACGAGAGTCGCGTTGTACCCGCCGGGCATGGACGCCGCGCGCGTAACGTCGTCGTACGCCGAAGGCTCGGCCAGCGTGATCTTCACCTTGGGAAATTCCTTCTGAATCGCGTCGACGATGTAGCGGTAGCCGTTGGAATACGTCGTAAAAATGTCGGGATCGTACTGGCGGACGTACCCGTCGTTCATGCCGAGCATGATCGTCACGACGGTCGGATTGTGATCGAACACGTCGCGATGTAGGCGCAGATCGATCGGCCCGTATTTGCCGCCACTCACCTTGTCGCCGCCCACACCAGACTGATAGAAATCGACGTGCAGCGTCGGATAGCGCGTCAGGATGAAGTTCTCGATGTCTGACGTATATAGCCGCTGTTCCGTGATGCTGTCGCCGTAGAAAACCACGTGGTCGCCATCGGCTATCGCAAAGTCGGCGCGCGGCCCGACCTTCTCCTGCGCGTGCGCGGCCGGCAAAGCGGCGAACGAGGCGAACAGAGCGGCAGCGGCGGCAATCGGGAACGGCTTCTTCATCCAAAGCTCCTTGAAGTGAATCTTAGGAGTCTGCCAGAGGTTCCGCCGGCCTAGCAACGAAACATCGCCGTATTGTGCTGGATTTACGCCGGTTAATCGGCGCGAAACAGAGGTGCGCCGGGCCGGTTCAGTGCATCGGATGTGGCATAATATTTAGGTTGTGCTGCGGGCGCTCGGGGCGCCTGTTGGCCACATTTCACGCATGGGCGTTAAGAAAACAATCCGGCGCAAGCTGCTCGCGGCGCACCGCAAGCTGCGCGAAGGCCGCATGCTGGTGAAGGGGCTCGTCTCGACCAAGCACCCAGTGCTCGTCCACATCATTCCGATTCGCCGGTGCAACCTGGCCTGCACCTACTGCAACGAGTTCGACGATTTTTCGAAGCCGGTGCCGACCGACGAAATGCTCCGGCGCATCGACCAGCTCGGCGCGATGGGCACGTCGATCATCACGATCAGCGGCGGCGAACCACTGCTGCATCCCGATCTCGATGCGATCATCGCACGCATCCGCAAAAACGGCATCATGGCCGGCATGATCACCAACGGCTACTTGCTAGTGAAAGACCGCATCGAGCGTTTGAATCGTGCGGGGCTCGAATACCTGCAGATCAGCATTGATAACGTGAAGCCGGACGAAGTCTCGAAGAAGAGTTTGAAAGTTCTCGATCAGAAGCTGGCGTTGCTCGCCGAACACGCGGATTTCCAAGTGAATATCAATTCGGTGCTTGGCAGCGGCGTCGCGGATTCGGAAGACGCGCTGACGGTCGCGCATCGCGCGGTCGAGCTCGGGTTTACGTCCACCGTCGGCATCATTCACGATGGCAACGGCCAGCTGCAGCCGCTTGGCGATCGCGAGCAATCGATCTTCGACGAGATCATGGCGCTGGGGAAGGCTTCGTTCACGCGCATCAACAAGTTTCAGGACAATATCGCGCGCGGCCTGGAGAACGAGTGGCGCTGCCGCGCGGGCTCGCGCTACCTCTACATTTGTGAAGATGGCCTCGTGCACTACTGCTCGCAGCAGCGCGGCTATCCCGGCATTCCTCTCGCGAACTATACTTTCGAACAACGCCAGCGAGAATTTCTTACCAAGAAGGGCTGCGCGCCGCGTTGCACTGTCTCGTGCGTTCACCAGGTGGCCGCGATGGACTCGTGGCGCGGGCCGCAAACGAACGACTCCTCACCAACACCCGGCCACGAGACGCTCGTTCAGATCGGGTAGGAGCGAAGTCAGGACTTACGACTCGTCGTCTGGCGTCGCGCTCGGAAGTTCCCGGAGTGAGATTTCCGTCGGCTGGTTCAGCGCAATTTCTTCTGTGGTTTGCACACCAAGTTCGCGGAAGCTTCGCACCGACGGAAGGATTCGCGATTCCAACGCACCCACCGCGCTGTTGTAGGCCTTGTTGGTCGCTTCCAAGTTGCGGCGAATTCCTTCCATGTGATTCAAAAATGTGAGAACTCGATCGTAGAGCTTCCGCCCGAGGTCGCTGATCTTCTCCGCGTTGCGTGAGACGTCTTCCTGCCGCCAGCCGTACGCGACCGACTTCAACAGCGCGATCAGCGTCGTGGGACTCGCTAGAATCACACGCTGCTTCATTGCGTCTTCCATCAGATCGCGATCCTGCTCCAGAGCCGCGCTGAAAAACGCCTCGGCCGGCATGAACAGCACTACCAACTCCGGGGTCTGCTCGAACTGGCTCCAGTACGTTTTGCTCGAAAGGTCGCGGATGTGCTTCCGCACCAGGTCGACGTGCGATTTCATGGCGGCGAGCCGGTCGTTTTCGTTCTGTGCTGACACCACATTCAAGAACGCGTGCAGCGGCACCTTCGAATCGACCACGATGTGCTTTCCGCCCGCGACGTGGATCACCAAGTCCGGGCGAAGAATGCCGTCTTCGGTCTCGACGCGGTGCTGCTCGTTAAAATCGCAGTGCGGCGAAAGCCCGGCTAGTTCGATGGCGCGCCGGAGCGTCAGCTCGCCCCATTTCCCTTTGATCTGCGGTTGGCGCAGCGAATTCACCAGGCTACCCGTCTCGTCGCGCAATTGCCGATTCATGTCGTTCAGCGCATGCACTTGCGACGTGAGCTGCCCGTACGCTTCCTGCCGCGACGACTCAACGCGGTTCAGTTCGGCCTTCAGCTCCTTCAGCGTTTCGTTGAGCGGGTTCACGATCCCGTCGATTTCGACTTTTCTGCTGTTGAGCTGGCTCGTCGCGTCCACTTGCATCGTTTCGAGGCGCGACTCGGCGAGTTTCAGAAACTGGTTCGTGCTTTCGCTGAGCGCTTCGCCGGCGAGCGAACGGAAGGCGTCGGACAGTTTCGCTTGCGCCTCGTCCAGCAGCGCGCGTTGCTGCTTCAGATTTTCTTCCGTTTTCGATAGCGATGCTTCGGCGGCAGCGCGCAGATTGCTTTCCTGCTCGATACGCGTGCGCGCCTGCGCCACTTCGGATCGCAGCGCGTCAGACTGCCTGCGTACCTCGGTAGCGCTGCTCTCAGCCGCAGCCTTTGCAGAGTCAAGCGAGCGCAGCTGCGATTCGTACCCGCTTGAGACGCGACCGCGGGCGATGAGCCAGCCGATGGCCAGACCAATGGCGAGCGCGACGATAGCGACGAGGATGGCGGCAGTGGTCACGGGTTCAAACGGATTGCGTGAAGGACTGGCGTAAACCGCAGTTTATCACAGTGCCGATTTTTCGCCGGAAGGGTGCTACTCAAGCGCCGACGTGGCGGCTTCGATCAGCGTGCGAAAGTCGCCGGCGATCGTCAGCGTTTCGATATTGCGCAACTCAACCCACACGCGCAACGTGTCCTCGGGATGATGCTTCAGCCGGTCGCCAAGCTTTTTCACTTCGTTCTTTCTATCCTGGGAAGCGAGCGCCTGGGCGACCTCCAAAAAACGGCGCGCCATTTCCGGGTCCGGATCGGGCAGTAGCCGCGCATCGAACGAAAAATCGCCAGTCGCGAGTGCTTGCACTTCAACCGACGCGGTGTTTTGCTCGCCGCCGGAGGTCGTGACCTGTTCTTCGTCGCCGTGGAGAAAGTGCAAGATCCGCGGCGTCTGGTTCGCGACCAGAACACGCAACGGCAACGCGCTTCCCTGCACGTGCAGTACGAGCCGGCTGCGCTTATCCGGTTCGAGCGGTGGCAACGGCGGATCGAAATTCAGTCCCACCACCGTGGACGCTGCGTTCCACTGCGCCGGCGGCGATTGAATCAGAATTTTCACCGGCCCCGGAATGGCGCGCGTGCCTGCAGCCACTACAAGACACTCCGGCGACGAAGCCAGCACGAACGCAGGATCGCCGCCGAACGAAACGTGATTCTCCCGCGCGTCGCCGTGAAATTCCGTGCCCCAGATCACGAACTGGTCGCGTTGCGCGATTACCGAAGGGACTTTCATTCCCTGCGTTGTGGATGCAGGAACCGCGTCGTCCACGAGTGCCGCCACCGAAGCCCCGAGCGCATTCGCGATCACGAATCTCACGCCCGTCGGCACGGTGAACGTCGCGCGGCCCGAACCGTCGGTTTTCCGCCGCTGATCCTCTCCGAAATCGACGGTGATGCCCTCCGCAAGCCTTCCATCAACGCCCAGTATGGCGACCGTCGCATCTTGCCCGGCGACCAGTTTGGGCGGAATCACGATCGTGACTTTCCAGGTGGTCGAGGGAGAGGACTGCGCGCGTGTGACCTGGGGCGCCACAAACGCGGACAGAAAAACGCATGCAGCGCCAACCGCGGCGAAGCGGGAGACCACGCGCCCTATCATCTATTTCGCGGCGGCGGGATGGCTCGCCCGGTCGTACACTTTCGCATCGATGAAATGCTTCACAAGTTCGGAGTCAACTTCGCCGGCCTTCGCGCAGTCGTTGATGATGCCGAGCGCCCGCTCGACGGGCACTGCCCGTTTGTACGGCCGGTCCGCGGCGGTCAGAGCGTCGTAGATATCGCAGATCGTCATCATTTTTGCGGGCAGCGGAATTTCATCGGAGTGCAACTTGTAGGGATAGCCGGTGCCGTCGAGCTTTTCGTGATGCGCGCGCGCGATCGTGGGGATTTTTTCCAGGCTCTTCGTCCAGGGAATCTGCTTCAGAAAATTGAACGTGTGCACCACGTGCGATTCAATTTGCAAACGTTCGGATGCGTCGAGGCTTCCCTTCGGAATCAGCAGCATCCTCACTTCATCCGGACTCAGGTACGGCCGGTCGATACCGGCTTGGTCAACGTAATACTGTTTGGCAATTTCGCGGAGCTTATCGAATTGGCCGCCTTCGAGCAAGGTAGGCTCGTTCGATTCGAGAATGAACGCGAAATATTCGTCGATGCGCTTGATGCGCTGTTCGAAATCCTCGGTGAGCCGCGCGATTTCGGCGAGCGCGCCTCCGCGGTCGCGTTCCAGGTACACCTGCAGCTTGCGGCGCACGCTGGTCGCTTCGACTTCCTTGCGAATGTAATCGAACCGCTGGCGCAGCAAATCGAGTTGCAGCGGGTAGAGCTTCTTGGCCTTGACCAGCACTTCCTCGCGCACGCCGACTTTGCCGAAGTCGTGCAGCAGCGCCGCGTATCGGATCTCCTTGAGCTGCATCGCGTCGAAAGTCACGCCGGCGTACGTGCCGGCCTTTAGGTTGCCGACGGTCTTTGCGAGTTCTTCCGTGTAAATCGCCACACGCTGCGAGTGACCGGACGTCGTGGGGTCGCGTTGTTCGATCGCCGTCACAGAGGCGTTCACGAATCCGTCGAACAGAGTTTCGATTTCGTTGTAGAGCTTGCGGTTTTCGTAAGCCACCGCGGCCTGCGACGCGAGTGACAGCGCCAGGTCCACAGCGCGCGGGCCGAATGGCTGTACATATTTCGCCGCGTCGGCAGCGTTCTTGACGCGCATTGCCGGATCTTTTTTAGAATTGATGAGTTGCAGCACGCCCAGCACTTCGCTCTTCGCATTGCGCATCGGAAGAGTCAGCAGCGACTGCGTGTGATAGCCCGTCTGCTTGTCGAAGTGATCGTTGAAGTGGAACGGAAGGTCGTGCGGCATCTTGTATGCATCGTCGAAATTCAGGGTTTCGCCGCGCAGCGCCGTGTAGCCCGCCATAGAATCTTCGGAGAGCGGCAGCGTCACTTCCTTGAACGGAAAATCGAGGCTGTCGTTCTGCGTGAGCTTGAAGCGAAGTTGGCTCTTACCGTCGCTGCCCTCTTCGACCAAGTACAGCGAGCCCGCGTCTGCGCCGGTAATTTCGCGGGCTTTCGCGAGAATCAGGTTCAGCAGCACGCTGATGTCGCGTTCGGACGATAGGGCGACGCCGATCTGGTTGAGTTGCTCGCGTTGCCGTTGCGCTGTGGCCAGACCTTCGCGCGCCGTTTTTTCGCGTGCCGCGAGTTCGATGTTTTCAATTGCCGCACGCACCGCGCTTTCGAGCGCCTGTTGCGGCGCAGCATCGGGTACGTACAAAAACGCGTGATTGAACGACGCATTGCGCGCCAGAACGCTCGTGCCGACCAGCCGGATCACGCGTACGCCGTCGGGGTTTGCCTTCAGAGCCGTCGGCAACGCGGCGCTGCCATCGTCGATTACGACGACCGGAGCGTGTGAGTTCGTATTCGCCGGATCGGTCAGCTCTGGCGCGTTGCGATCGAGCGCCCGCACTTCATAGTGCGCGCCGAGCGGCGCAGCGAGTTTCTCCGCGCTCGATCCTTTGACGACCCAGATTTGCGGCTTTTGGGGCATTGATTCCGAAAGCTGGCTGCTGAACCACTACACCGAACGCCCACGATGGGCAGCGCGAACGGTTCGCCTCAGTATAGCGAATCGCGCCGAACGCGGCGCAAACAACACCAAAAATGCGCGTGAAACGCACACCTTCGGCCGCGCGCTCCTTGAAACCGCTCGGTGCGTTTGTTAGCCTTGCGTGACTCGGCATTCGATTTTCCGCCCCGCAGGAACGTTCGTTCCGAATGGCCACGCCAAACCGTAACACGATCGCCAATCTATTCAACGAGTGGAAGCAGCACTGGGTTTCGCTCACCATCAGCGCGGCAGTGACCGTCGCTGCGATCGCCGTCTATTACGGGACATTTCTCGGCGAACGGCCGATGCCGATTTTCGATTTCATCCAGCGGCTCGAGCTATCGAGCCTGGATGCGCGCTTCCAATTGCGCGGCCAGACGCCGATCGATCCCCGCATCGCCATCGTGGACATCGACCAACACTCGCAGGAAGTGCTTGGCCGTTGGCCTTTTCCGCGCATTCACTTCGCCGACGCAATCAACGCGTTGCACGACGACGGAGCGCGGGTCGTCGCCTTCGACATGACGTTCAGCAAGCCGGACCAGACCGTGTTGCCGCTCGAAAATCTTTCCGCCGAACTGGCCGAGCGCGCGAAAAAAGGCCAGCCCGTTTCAGGCGATGTACAAAAGTTGCTCGCGCAGAAGGAAGAGGAATACGGCTACGACAAGAAATTCGCCGACTCGATCACGAATTTCGGCGGCGTCGTGCTCGGCAACTATTTTCTCTACTCGCAGACGGATCTCGAAGGCGTTTCACCGCAAGCCCTCGATGAGTACGCGAATCTAATGGCCTTCTTCCCGTTCCCACAGATTCGTCCGCTTCTCTCGGCCGCAAAAGGCACACAGGGGCGCTTGGATCTGATCGACAAATATGAACAGCAGGGGCTGTTGCCGCGTGGAGCCGAAGCCAACGCCCAGATTTTCACGGCTGCGGTTTCAAGCGAAAAGGGCGGCTGCGGGTTTTTCAACGTCGTGCTCGATCCAGACACCGTCGTCCGCCGCGTGTTTCTCGCAATTCCCTACGGCCGCGACGCCGACCGCGCGAATTGGGACATGTACGCGTCGCTCGACGTGCAAACCGTTCGGCTTTACCTTGGACTTTCGAACGACGTCACGATACTGAATTACGGCGGCGCTGGCGTCGCCTCGATCGAGTTTGGGCCGAACCTGATAGTCAAACCGGACGATGTGGCGCGGCTCCTTGTGAACTATCACGGCCCCGCGCGAACCTACCCATACACATCGTTCGCGGACGTCGCTCAGAAGAAATTCACGCCCGGCACGTTCAAAGACAAGATTGTTCTGATTGGCGCATCCGCAACCGGTATTGGCGACATGCGCGCCACACCATATGGCGGCCTCGATTTTCCCGGCGTCGAAATTCACGCCAATGTGATCGACAACATTCTGAATCGTCACTTCCTCGTACGCACCGGGCCCCAGGTTCTGACGGATTTCGGCTTCATCCTGCTGTTCGGCCTTCCAATTGGCATGTGGCTTGCGGTCGTCCAGCCGAAGTGGATGCCGCTCGCTCTCGCGCTTTTGATTCCCTTCGGCGCGGTGAACTACTTCGCTTTCACGCACGGCTGGTGGCTCAACTTCATCGTGCCGGCGCTTTTTACGCTCGTCCCCAACGTGAGCCTCGTCGCTCTTTACCGCGTGCTCGTCGAAGAACGCGAGAAGCGCAAAGTGCGCGGCGCGTTCCAACAGTACGCACCGCCCGAAGTGGTGCGCCGCGTCGTGAAGTCGCCTGAACTAGTCGCACCGCGTAAGGCAGCTCTGACAATTCTGTTCAGCGACATTCGCGGATTCACGTCTATCTCCGAACAGCTCGACGCGCAGGAGTTGGCCGAGCTTCTCAACGGGTACCTCACCGAGATGACGCGAATTCTCTTCCGCTATCAAGGGACGCTCGACAAGTACATCGGCGACGCAATCATGGCGTTTTGGGGTGCGCCTTACATTGAGCCGGGCCACGCAACTCGCTGTTGCAATGCTGCCGTGTCGATGCTCGCCCGCCTGTCCGAGCTGCAAGCCGCCTGGCGGGAACAAAATAAGCCCGTCCTCGAAATCGGAATCGGGATCAATTCCGGAATCGTTTCCGTAGGCAACATGGGTTCGAGCCTACGCTACGGTTACACCGCGCTTGGCGACGCCGTAAACATCTCGGCGCGCCTCGAGGGGCTGAATAAGGAGTACGGCACGCGCATACTCGCCAGCGAATTCACGCGCGCCGAAGTCGATGACGAGAATATCGTGTTCCGCGAACTCGATCTGATTCGCGTGAAAGGGAAATTGCAGCCCGTAACCATTTTCGAAATTCTGGGCGGCGATGTGATTGAAGACGACGGACGCGAGATGGTCGCGCTATTTGCAAAGGGACGCGAGTCCTACAAGCTGCGTGCGTGGTCGGAAGCGCGCAGCCATTTCGAAAAAGTGCTGGAGCGCTGGCCGCAGGACGAGCCGTCACGCATCTTCGCTGCTCGCTGCTCGGAGTATCTCGCTGTGGCGCCGCCTGCCGATTGGGACGGCGTTTACGTCCTCACCCACAAATAGTGGCGTACGTCTCAATTCCCAGTCGCCGCAGGCTAATTATCGATCCGTACCACGAACGTCGTGTACCCCTGCTCGGTATGCAGCCGGTTCGCGAGATCCTGCGCCTCATCCTCGGTGGCGAATCGGCCTACGCGCACCCGGTAGAACGTGCCACTGGGCGAGTCGTACGTCGCGACGCTCACCGGCGGATACTGCTGCTCCAGCTGCGCCTTCAGCTTGTTCGCATTTTCCGCCTGCAGAAACGCGCCTACCTGCACGCCGAACGCGCCCGTCGTCGGGTTCGCCGTCTCGGAAACAATCTCCAGCCTAACTTGCGCCGTGCCCGTTCCGATCATCTCGATCGCTTCGGACGCCGCCATCGACAGATCGATAATGCGGTTCGCCACAAACGGCCCGCGGTCGTTGATGCGCACTTCAGTCTGCTTGCCATTGCGCATATTCGTCACGCGCACCACGGTATTGAACGGCAGCGTGCGATGTGCTGCCGTGAAGGTGTGCATGTCGTAGATTTCGCCGTTCGAGGTACGCCGACCGTTAAACGGCACGCCGTACCACGACGCGACGCCCTCCTCCACGTACTGCCCGGGAATCGGCGGTTGGTGCTCGATAGCGGGAGGCGGCCCGGACGGATTCGGATTCGCCGCCGTTGCGCCTGAAGCGGGCGGTGTGGCCGAAGGCTGCGGTGTGGTGGAATGCGACGGAGTGCGCGAAACGGTGTTGTGATGCGAGCAGCCTGCCACAATGAACGCAATCGCGCCCAAGACGGCCGCGAACCGCGCGCAACGAACGCATTTTGTTCGTGCGGGATGCCTTGAGATTCTTGCGGGGGCTACTCGAGGATCGAACGATTTCACGCGGTTGGCCGGTTCACGGGTTTGCTCGCTTCGGCGTTATTATAGAAACGCACATTCCTTATCGCAAGGAACACTCTTGGAACTTTCACCGCGACTGCGCTTCAAACTCGATCGATTCAAACAGCAACTCGAAGGGATTTTCGGCGCGCCGAAGGAAAATCCGCGTCCGCGGCTCTGTCCGTCCTGCGGCACCCTCGTCGGCGCCACCGCTACGAAGTGCGCAAACTGCGGAGCCAACGTGAATTTCGGCTTTGCTGCGGCCACCAAAGGTCTCAGGCGCCTGCTGCCCGCCGAATCGCCTGTCACGTACTGCATCCTCGGCATCACCTGCATTTTTTATGCGATCACGTTTGCCGTCACTGTTCGCTACTCCGGCATTCAAGCCCCCGGCGGTGGCCTCGGCGGCGTAATGGGACTCGGCGGAATCAACGGCGGCGTGCTTCAGTTTTTCGGGGCATCCGTTCCATGGCCCGGCGACCTCCAGTTTTTTCCGTGGCGGCTGATTATGCCAACGCTGCTTCACGGCGGCCTTCTCCACATTGGCTTCAACATGTGGGTGCTGATGGACGTGGGACCGCAGCTCGAAGAAGTCTACGGCTCGGCGCGTTATCTGTTCATCTACTTCTTCACCGGAATTGGCGCGTACCTCGTGAGCGGCTTCTTCGGACGTCACGTGAGCATTGGCGCGTCGGGTGCGCTACTCGGCTTGATCGGCGTGATGCTCGCCATCACCACCAAGCGCCAAGGCGAGCACATCCGCATGCTTCGCAACCAGCTTCTGAAGTGGGTCGCGTACCTGGCCATTCTGGGCTATTTCTTCTCCGGCACCGACAACTGGGCACACGGCGGCGGACTCGTCACCGGCTTCATCGTCGGCAAGTTTATGGCCGATCGCGCGCCGATGTCCCCGGCCGAGGATCGCATCGCGAACATTTTGGGTTGGGGAACGGGCTTGGTGGTCTTCGCGTGCATCGCGTTTACCGCAGTGGTCGCCTACTTCGCGATCAAGCATTTCGGCTAGGTCGCTCCGCAGACGCCGTCACGCGCCCGTGTGCAATCGCCGCGATACCACGATGCTGTAGTGCAATCCCGATATACACACCAGCGCAGCGACGATGTAGGTACAAGCTTCTTTCGCCGTCGCGAGCGCCGGACTTTCGCGGATCTGCAGCACGAGCACAAGAAAAATCAGCAGAATTTCGAACAGCGTGGTGAGCTTGCCGTAAATGCTGGGCGGCAGCGACATGTATCCCACCGTGATGAGAATCACCGCGCTCGCCATCAGCAGCAGCACGTCGCGTCCGAGCACCAGAATCGTGAGCCACCATGGAATTTTTTGGTGTATCGCAAGTTCCAGGTAGGAAGTCGAGAGGAGCAGCTTGTCCGCAAGGGGATCAAGATACGCGCCAAGCGGCGTCTTTTGATTCAACCCGCGCGCGAGCAGTCCGTCTAGCGCGTCGCTTATGCCTGCCACAAAGAGGATCGCGAGCGCCCAGTTGTAGCGCTCGTAGTGAATCGCCATGATAAAAAACGGCAGGAACGCCAGCCGCAGGAACGTGAGCTGATTCGGAACAGTGAGGATTCGGCTCGTCATAGATGTCGCGGGGTCTGCAGGCGCGAATCGAGCGCACCTTTATACGAACTGCGCCAAATAATCTCCCAGCGTGCGGCCGGTTTTCTTCTCAAAAATCTCGGCCATCGAAGGAATCGACCCTCGCGGCTCGTCGAGCGCGATCCGCTCGATCCGAAGCATCGGGAAGAAAAGTGTCGGAAGGCCCACGCGGTCGCCCTCAGGATGCAGCACCTGGCTGATGAAATCGTCGAACGATCCCAAATCGATGCCGCGAACGGTGACGCCGGCGTTCGAAATCTCGCGCAGCTCGCCCCACAGTTTTTCCTTGGGCGAGTGCAGGCTCAGCACCACGATCGAATTCGGTTCCATTCCGTCTCCCTGAGAGGGGATTGCTTGCCTTGCATGTTATCGCAACTGCGCCCCGTGCGCAGCCACGGCACAGTTGCCGCGGAAATCACGGCCCCCAGCGTCGCCTAGATCTGCATCGTTTTCAGGTCAGAGGCGACGCGCAGCTTCGGCTCGGTCGCTTTCTGTACTTCTTCTGTTGTCACGCCCGGCGCCACTTCGCGCAGCACCAGCCCCTCGGGCGTCACTTCAATCACGCCCAGTTCCGTCACGATCAGGTCCACCACGCCTACGCCCGTAAGCGGCAGCGAACACTTCTTCACGATTTTCGCTTCGCCGTCTTTCGTGGAGTGCTCCATCGCGATGATCACGCGCTTGGCGCCTGCCACGAGGTCCATCGCGCCGCCCATGCCCTTCAGCATTTTCCCGGGGATGGCCCAGTTCGCCAGGTCTCCACCTTCATCGACCTGCAGTGCTCCGAGCACTGTCACGTTGATGCGCCCGCTGCGAATCATCCCAAACGATTCGGCGCTCGAAAAGTACGAGCATCCTGGAATTTCCGTGATCGTTTCTTTGCCCGCGTTGATCAGATCCGCGTCCTCTTCGCCCTCATACGGATACGGCCCGATGCCCAGCATTCCATTTTCAGACTGCAGCACAACCTCAATTCCCTTCGGAATGTAGTTCGGGATCAGAGTGGGCAAACCGATGCCGAGATTCACGTAGTAGCCGTCGTGCATCTCCTGCGCTACTCGGCGGGCGATCAGTTCACGCTTTTCGTTGTCCGATGGCATCGCGCCTCCTAAGGCTTCCGTACCGTGCGGCGCTCGATGCGCTTCACGTAATTCTCGCCTTTGAAAATCGCATCGACGAAAATCCCCGGCGTGTGCACGAAATTCGGATCGAGGTCGCCCAGTTCGACGATTTCCTCCACCTCGGCGATCACGTAGTCCGCCGCGGTGCCCATCACGGCGTTGTAGTTCCGCGCCGTCTTGCGGTAGATCAGGTTGCCCCAACGGTCGCCTTTCCAGGCTTTGATGAAAGCGAAATCGCCACGCAGCGCCGGCACCAATACGTGCGGCCGGCCGTCGAAGTCGCGAATCTCTTTGCCCTCCGCGGCGAGGGTTCCGTAGCCGGTCGGCGTAAAAAACGCGGGAATGCCCGCTCCGCCGCATCGAATGCGTTCTGCGAGCGTCCCCTGCGGGTTCAATTCGACTTCGATTTCTTTTTTCAGCGCGAGCTGCTCGAACGTTTTGTTCTCGCCCACGTAGCTCGCGATCATTTTTTTAACCTGCTTGTTTTGCATCAGCAGGCCGATCCCGAAATCGTCCACGCCCGCGTTATTCGACACCAGGGTAAGGTCTTTTGAGCCCTTCCGCCGCAGCGCCGCGATTAGATTTTCGGGAATGCCGCACAAGCCGAAGCCGCCGAGCAGAATCGTCGCGCCGTCCCGGATTTTTTCCACCGCCGCGTCCGCGCCGGAGATCCGCTTATCCATCCGTCTTTCTCCAAATTTCGCGCCTGAAGTGTACTGCAATCGCCAGTCAGCCGCATCGGAGCTCCCCGGACGATTCACTTCAAGGCAGGCGCAGCCAGACGATCTCTGACCACGAAGGAATTCGGCGCTTTCGCGTGCCCATCACTTCACGGCGCGTCAAAACTCCGCCGGCTCACACCCTTGCTGGCCGCGCCCTTCAGCGATGCAATCTTCGCCGCCACCGCGATCGCTGCGGCGTCCGCCGAGCCTGCCTTCTCAATTTCTGCGACGAGCGCCGAGCCCACCACCGCCGCATCCGCCAGACCACCGAGCACTGTGACGTGCGTTGGCTGCGAAATTCCGAACCCCACTGCTACGGGCAGCTTCGTCGACTTCCGGACGCGCCGAACCAGAGCCGGCAAATCCGCCGGCAGCGCATCCTGTGCGCCCGTGATTCCATTGCGCGAAATCAAATACAAGAATCCCGACGAAGCCTCGGCGACGGAACCAAGCCGTGCGTCGCTCGTAGTCGGCGCCACTAGAAAAATCGCATCGAGCCCGTTCGCTTCAAGCGCCGCGCGGTAGTCACCGGCTTCCTCGGGCGTCAAATCCGTCGCCAACACGCCATCCGCGCCAGCTTGTGCCGCGGCGGCGGCAAATTTCCCGAGGCCCATCTGCAGCATAGGATTGAAATAGCTGAAGAGCACTATCGGTACGTCCGACTTCGCGCGGATCCGCTTCAAAAGGCCGAGCACGCTTTCGAGCGTGGTACCCGATGCGAGCGCCCGTTCGCTGGCGCGCTGAATCGTCGGACCATCCGCCACGGGGTCGCTGAAAGGAACGCCCAGTTCGATCACGTCCGCGCCCGCCGCAGCCGACGCAAGCACGATTTTCTCCGTGGCATCGAGCGTGGGATCGCCCGCCGTGACGTAAGCGACGAGTCCCAACTCGCCTGCCTCGGAGAGCGCGCGAAATTTCCGCGAGATGCGTGTATCGAGAGCCGTTTTCATTGTCGGTTGAGAATTTCTGCGCGGCACTCAGACGT
>JBEKJW010000091.1:0-15556 GCA_050011035.1 Candidatus Acidiferrales bacterium | reverse complement strand
AAGACCGCGCCGCCTCCACCGCCGCCTCCGTTCGCACAACGGCAAGCCGCGATCCAGAGCAACGGCGGCAGGCCGCTGTCCGTCGCGCAGGTGCGGCAGATTCAGCCCGCACATACAGCCACGGTAGTCGCAGCAAAAGTGAAAGTCGAAGCGCCCAAGTCGAACCCGGCGCCGATGCACTCTGCTCCCGCAACACCGGCTCAGCGAGCGGCGAACCCGACATTTAAACCCGGCGCACAACCGCAACCCCGTCCCGAACCGCCTGCACAGCCGGCGGTCCGCGCCGGCGAGCAACGGCCCGAGAACGCTCCGCAGCCCGCTTCCAATAACGAGAATCGTCCGCCGGCAGCACAACCCGCGCCGAATGCAAACGCCAATCGGCCCGCTCCACCTCCGCCTGCGAACGCATCTCGTCCGCCGACCGCGCATCCGGTCGATCAGGACCTTGAACAAAAGCACGTGCAGCAATCGGACGATCTGCACAAACAGCAGGATCAGGAACGCCAGCAGCTCGAGCAAAAACAGCAGCAGGAAAATCAGCAGCTCCAGCAGGAGAAAGCCAAGGCCGCCCAACAGCAACAATTGGCCCAGCAGCACGAGCAGCAATTGAAAGCGCTGCAGGACAAACACCAACAGGAACAGCAACAGCTGCAGCAAAAACAGGAGCAAGAGCACAAACAGGCTGCGGCTCAGCAGAAATCGAAGCCTGATACGAAGGATAACCCGCCACCCAAGAACTAAGTCAGAGGGCTGTCAGCGTGCTGCGGCGCGAATTTATGCGTCGCGGCACGTGCCTCTTCAGGGCTCCTCTGCATCGAAAGCCCGAGAGTTGAAGAGCGTTTAAACGCAGTTGCGATCGGTCCTTTGATGATGCTGACGAAATCCGAAATCAAGATCGGCGCGCGAAAAGTTCGCAACTTTAGTTTGCTGGCCGTCGCCGCAATTTTTCTGGGACTGATCGGAGCGATCTGGCTGCTCGTTGCCCTGATTCATTTTTTCTGGCGGCACTCGTAGTTTCAGTTCAAGTCGCCAGTACAGTTTGCTGGAGGGTGCAGTGCCTTGCATCGTGTTGATAATATTTCTCGCGTTTCCTCGCATCGCGCTGGCGTTGCTCTTCTTCTTTTCCGATTACCTGCAACGCGCGTATCACGGCTTCATCATTCCTCTAATTGGATTCTTCATCCTGCCGCTCACCACACTCGTCTACGCCTGGATGGCCAACACCAGACAACCGATAGCTGGCATCAATCTCCTGATCCTGGTCATCGCCATCGCGGTCGATCTAGGCAGCCTCGGCCACGGCGCCTCCCGCCGAAGATACGATTAAACGCAAAACGCCGACTTCCGCTAAGTCCCGCAATTTCGTCGCGTACTAAGGCGCCCTTACAGCGACCATCGTGCCTCGTTACACCAATCACCCGATTCGCTCCTAAGCACATTCCGATACGCTGTAAGCATTCCAGCCCAAATCCAAAGCTACGAGGCAACCATGAAGCTTAAAGCTGTGTTCGCTCCGGCCGCATTCGTCGCGGCACTTATATTCGCCGGACCTTGCGCTCTTCGCGTAACACCGGCTAGCGCCGCGCCCGCCCACCTCGCGCCCCAGCAGGCCGCTTCCACCTCCGAAGCCCAAACCCAAAACTTCGCCGGCAAAATCGTGTCGCAGAACGGCGTGCGCTTCATCCTTCGCGACGATCAGGAAAACGTCTGGTATCACATCGACGATCAGCAACAAGCCGCCAAATTCCTCGGCAAGGTCGTCAACATCACCGGAACCCTCGACGGCCAGACCGACATGATCCACGTCCGCACCATCACCGAGGCCAAGGCCTGATCCGCCTTTCCCAGCCCGATCCCAGCCCAATTTGCGTGCGGAAAATTTCGGACTAGCTTCGCGACGGCGGCGGAATCTTCAGCTCCGTGAGGTCCGCCGACGAATTGCCGCCGCATTCGGGACACTTGCCCGATCCCATGCACGCGACGCACTTTGCGAGGAAATCCGTGCCGGTGCCATTGCACTTCGGGCAGAAACCCGTTCCAACGCAGTAAGCGCATCGCGCGGGCATTTCGATCTCTAACTCCGCGCCGCGGCCGCAGCCTCGTGCATGTATTTGATCACTTCCACATTCGACATCGCGATCAAGCCCTCCACCACCATTTCGTCCAGCGCCGGCAGCAGTTGCTGAATTTTGTCTTCCGTATCGACCACGCTCACCATCACCGGCGCGTCGTGCGATAGCGAAAGCAAATGCGGCCGCCGGATCAGCGTGCTCGCGCCGTAACCTTCAATGCCGCGAAACACCGTCGCGCCCGCGATATCCATCGTCCTGCACTTTTCCACGATTGCCTTGTATAACGGCTGGCCCTTCCACTTGTCGTCTTCGCCGAAGTAAATCCGGAGCATCTTGGCTTTGCCTTCGAGTTTCATGCGCGCGCCTCCTTTCTCCGGTCGTCCTCCGCATAGCCGCGCGTGTACTTGATCACGTCCACGTCGGACATCACCAAAAGTCCGCCGTGCTGCACCATCTCGTCCAGCGTTGGCGTCAGCTTCCTCAATTTTTCCTCGGTGTCCACCACCGTTATCATCATCGGAGCGTCGTGCGACAGCATCGTCGACCCCTTGTGAACGCGCTTGTTCGCCCCGTATCCCAAAATCCCTTTGTAAACCGTTCCTCCCGCAATGTCGTTCGCTCGCAAGCATTCCAGAATTGCGCGGTAGAGAGGCTTGTCGTGCCACCGGTCGCTCTCGCCAACGAAGATCCGCATGATCTTCGCCGTGCTCTCGCTTCGCAGCGTCGTCGCTTCGGCCGCTCGCTCGCTCGACTTCTTCCCCGTCGCCGCGGGTTTCGCCACCGTCGTTTCCTGAATTTCGATCAGCCCCGTGCCCGCCATCTCAAACAGCTTCGGCAAAATCTCTTCCACCTTCTCCGCGCTCTCGACAAATTCCACCTTCATCGGCAAGTTCGTCGCTACCGCCAGAATGCGGTCCGAGTGAATGTGATGGTCCGCGCCAAATCCCGCGAGCCCTCGCAGCACCGTCGCTCCCGAAACTCCGTGGTAAAACAGAAAATCCAGAATCGCAGAGTACGCGCTAACTCCGTGATACTTCTGTTCCTCTCCCACGTAAATGATGACTTTCTTCGCCGGCCCCGCTTTTAACATCATCCACCTCCGCGGCTCGCCCTATCTGCGCAAATTCTAACTCCGCCCCGCCCCACGGCGTCCCTACGCCGGATTCTAACTCCGCTTCTCGCCGGCCCGCCACCTCCGCCCCGCCCGCGAGACGCCTTCCGGGTGCCGCACCCATTTCATCTCAAAAGGGTGCGCGCCACAGGCCGACACTCCATCCACCGACGCACTCTCGGTTCAGTCTGGTAGCCGTTTACGGCGCTGTAACATAGACTCTGGAGTTTGTGCGAGACCAACTCTCAGTTGGTCGCGGGTTGAGCCATCTCACTAACCCCATCCCTCCATCACCCACCCTTATGGATTGGTTACGGGGCCTTTGGTCCACAGACTTCAGTCTGTGGCACAGGCATTCGTGCCTGTGCGCACGCTAGATCCTCTGGCGTGCGGGTTGAGCCATCTCACCACGACCATCCACGCCAACACTCACCTCAACCCGACGTCGACGGCGCAGCCCTCCTCGGATCAATCAGCAAAAACGCAAGCACCCCACCCAAAACCGTAAGCCCAGCAGCAATCCAAATCATCGTTCTGTACCCATCCAAAAATGCCGTAGCCACCGCCCGCTGAACTCCAGGACTCGCACTCTGAATCGACGCAAGTTGTGGCCGCGCCGCATCCACCTGCGCCCGAGCCTCCGCGCTCAATCTCAATTCTGACAGCTGCCCATCGAGCGAATGGTTGAAAACTCCCGCCAGGATCGCGCCCAGCACCGCCACCGCCAGCAGCGCTGCCAATCGCGAGACGGCGTTGTTCACGCCGGAAGCAAGCCCGGACTCCGTCTCCGGCACGCTGTTCATCACCGTTGTCGTGAGCGGCGCCACCGAAATTACCATCCCGAATCCCATCACCACGACGGCCGGAAAAAACGAAATCCAATAGCTGCGCCCTTGCGGCAAAATCGCAAACAGCGCCAGCCCGCACCCCGCGATCAGTGGGCCAATCACCAGCGGCAGCCGCGATCCGCATCGTTCCACCAATCCTCCCGCCCAACGCGACAACGAAAACATAATCGCAATGAACGGCAGCAACGCCGCACCCGCCTCCGTCGCCGTGTAATGTTGGATCTGAATCAAATTCATCGGGTAGAAAAACATCAGCCCTGAAAGCGCGGCGTAGAGAAGCAGCGTCAGCACATTCGCTCCGGTAAAGTTCCTCAACCGGAACAACGCCGGCGGAATCATCGGCGAGCTGCACCGGTGTTCGTACGCGACAAAAGCCGCGAGTGCGAGGATCCCGATGCATCCTGCTGCGGCGATGCGCTGGTTCATCGCAGGATTCCGGTTCGGCCACCCGTTAGGCCATTCGATCAGCGCGTACGTCACAGCGCCAAGCCCCACCGTAGTCAGCAGCGCGCCGATCCAGTCCACGTCACGCGACGATTCCCCGCCCCGGCTTTCCGGTACCTTCACGCACAGCAAAAGAGCCGCCGCAGCGAGCGGCAAGTTCAGGAAGAACACCCATCGCCAGCTGGCATGCTCGATCAGCCATCCGCCGATCACCGGTCCAATCGCCGTCGTGATCGCGGTCGCGCCCGACCACGTGCCGATCGCTCGCCCGCGTCGGGCCGGCGGAAACACAGCCGTGATCAACGCCAAACTTCCAGGAATCAGTAGCGCCGCACCCAATCCTTGAATCGAACGCGCCCCAATCAGCGCGCGCACGTTCGGCGCCAGCCCACAACACGCCGACGCCGCAGCGAAAATTGCGACGCCGATCGCGTACACCTTGCGCCGCCCATAAATATCTCCAAGCGACCCGCCCATCAGCAGCAGCGCCGCAAGCACCAGCATGTACGAATCGACGACCCACTGAACGTCGGCGAGCGATGCATGCAATCCGCTCTGGAGCGCAGGCAGCGCCACATTCACAACGGTGCCGTCAATGAACGCCATGCTCGAGCCCAAAATCGTGGCCGCAAGCACAACCCGTTCCCGCGTTTGTGTAACCGCTCCGTCGTTGTTCAAGTTTCAGTTCCGCCCAGCACCTTATGCGATTTCCGTCGCCGCCTTTCCGGGTGCCGCACCCTTTTCACCCCAAAAGGGTGCGCGCCACCGCCCCTCTCGCCCTCCACTCACGCCCTCTCGGACATCACCGTGGCCACAGCCTTCAGTCTGTGGCAAAGGCATTCGTGCATGTGCGCACGCCAGATTCCTCTGGCGTGCGGGTTGAGCCATTTCCCCCAACGCCACGCACGTCAACAATCACCTCAACCAAACGTCACACAGCTCTTCGCGTCACAAACTTCAGTGCGCGCGCTTTCACAGCCGCCTCGCACCCACAAAAAAAGCCCACGCAGCGCATCCTTCTTCTTCGATGCGCTGCGCAGGCCAAACCACCTCAAAACTCCGAAGTTCCTACACTCGCTGACGGGTCGAACGCCCTCGCCCCGCGCTCGACGTCACAAACTTTGCTGCGCCTCGATTTTGTATCCCTTGTCAGCAAGGCCCCGCTCCAGCTGGCTGATCAACTTCTGCTTGTCCGTCACGCACAGCGGTACATCGCTTCCATCCTGCATCCGCGCATACAGCACGTAGTTCGGCACCGTAACTCGGTTCATCTCAAAAAGCCACGAACGGCTCGCGACGTATGTGACCTGCTCTCTCCACAGCGCTTTTGCTTCGGTACTTCCTCGAAAACAGCGAATCGCCTGCCCGGTAATCACCATCCGCGGTCTGTGGAACAAAACTTTCCAAAGCGTCGTCACCAAACTAAAGCAGCAGACGCCGACGATCAGCACCCCGATGATCGCAAAAATCAGCGGCGGGGTGATCCTCGGTGTAGAGCGAAGATAAAGGTACATCAGCCCCGGCCCGAAGAAAGCCGTTGCCGCGATCGTCACGCCCACCACCCACCACGAGTCCGTCACGACGATTTCGGAAACGTTCTCTCGTATCGCGATCGGAGCATTTTGACCGCCCGTCCCGATAAACGCAGGCTGCTTGAATCCACCGGAATATTTCACCGAGATCCGCAACGATTCGGACATGCTCATAAGGTTTTCTCGCAAGAACTGCGTGCTTTCCGTGGTGCGGCTTGCCGCCTTTCTCAACATCATCGCGGCAAACGCGCGTGAAAGTCAGAGTTTTCTACGGGGTTTGCACAAGGTGTTAATGCTCGTTCGACGACGAAGACTTTGCCGCGTAAGTACGCTTCGACGTTGGCGCTCGAACTTCGAGGCGCACAAACAAGAGCCCGCGCCTGTCGTCCGATAGCGCGACGACTATCGCGTGCTCAATGCCTGAGCTCGGTTTGCGATTGAGTAGAGTTGCTTTGCGCTTGCCGCTTTCGCGAGCTCTTGCAGATCCGATCTTGCTCGCGAGTCGCCCGTGATGAGCCTTAATTGCGCTCTCGCAACCTCGGCCTCTAATCGAACAATCTCAAAATTGTGGGACTGCGCCTCCGCCGCGACTCTGCCAAGAACCTCGCTCGCCTGAGCCGTTTGTCCGAGCGCGGTGTAAGCCCGGCCAATCTGTAAATTGGCTGTGAGCCGAAGGCCCAAATTCTCCGTTACCGGAGTAACTCGAAGCAGCTTGGCAATTTCTTGGTGGGAAGTGGGAACTGAACTCGCCACCAGCGACTCGAGAAGCACCGAACGAGTGCCGATCTGAAAATCATCCATGTGCCTGGAATCGGCAGTCGCGAGCATCGCTCGAGCGGTACTCGTGGCAAGTTCCGGCTTTCCGCCTGCGATGTCAAGTCGGCTAAGCAACAGCTTGGCTTGCCTGATTCCATCATCATCTTTCATGTTTTCGCAGACCTCCAAGGCGAGCGATGCCTCTCGGCGAGCCTCCTCAAGCTGCCACTGCGCGAGAAGTAGCTCCGCTCGACTCGAGTGAAGAAACGAACTCGCGCGCTTGTCGCCGGTCTCTTGGTTAACTTTGAACCCATCGTCGAGGGCCTGCTTCGACCCTGCAATATCGCCACTCGCTCGCAATTCGTCGGCGAGATCCACCAGCCATATATCAAGGTCCGTCGAGACCTTGGTTGCGCGCGCCATCTCCACGGCGTGTCTATTGCTTTGGATGGCGCGAGATAGATCGCCTTCGACGCCGTAGTCGTAGCCCAGGTTCCCGTAGGCCGAAACCACGCCAGCTTGATAGCCGGTCCTCTCGTAGAGCCGTAGCGCTTCGTTGTAATCGGCAACTGCCACTTTGAAATCGCCCTGGTCGGAAGCCAGCTCGCCAGCCACGGTCATCGCCCAACCGAGGCCTCGGTCGTATTCGAGTTTTTTCAGGAGGGCGATTTGCTTCTCGTTTGCCATTCGGCCGGTCTTCAGGTCGCCACGGTTTGCCGCATCAAAGCCAATCTGCCCCCACACGGACGCTTCGCCCGCATAATCTCCAATTTCCGCGAATGCTTGCTGTGCTCGGTTACAAACATCCGTCGCCGCGTCGGTATTTCCAAGCTTTGATTGCAGTGTGCACTGGAGCGCCAACCCCTGGCCTGCGAGTCGCTTCGCCCCTCGCTGCTGCGCTCTCAGCACCACGCGCTCCGCGAGTCCCTGTGCCTTCTGATAATCGCCCCCTTGCAGTTCCACCGATGAACGCACGAAATCGATCCTTAAATCATCTCCCGATGGCGAGGGTAGTCGTTGCAACGCGTCTAGAGTTGCGCCGGCTTCTTGAATCTCACCGCTTAAGTACTGACTTCGCGCCAGCGATAAGCCGTATTCCAGGTTGTCTTGGTAATTGTCAAAAAGTGTTTTGTAGAGTTCGGACTGTGCCTTGTGATCGTTCATCGAACCCCGATACTCTGCTTCGATTTTCAGGCGCGTTTCCAGCGGTAGTCCCAGTTCCTTCGACAACTCAAACGCCTTTTGCGCCTGCTCCTCCGCCTTGTTGCCATAGCCCAGGCTGGTCCACGCTTCAGCAAGAGCGGCATGCGCGAGCGCAAACTTAGGATCTGCTACGATGGCTCGCTCAAACAGTTCTTTGGCACCGAAGGCGTCATACGAGTGAAGCTTTTGAAGACCTTCGGCGTACAACTTCGTCGCTTCCAGATTGGTCGATTGCGAGGCTCTCGTTTCGGAAAGCTCGTCCGGGGTTGGTTCAGCGATTCCCAGTTTACTGCGCAGAGATTCGCCTGCTGTCGAAACCAACTTTGGCAGATCGCGTTCCGTACCCTGCTCCGAGAATGTCGCAACGGTTTCTCCGTTGGAAGCGTTCTGCAAGCGGAAATTTACTCGCACCTCGTCTCCCGTATCGAGATACGAGCCTTCAACCACGTAGTCGGTTCCAAGGTAGTTACGCAACCGGTGCAGCGTGTCCGGGCCAAAGCTGTCTTCCGCAGCAAGCGATAGGTCACTCTTGGCATGCGTTACCTGCTCTGTCGGAATGAGTCTTAGCCGCTCGCCGCTACCTAGTTCTGTGCCCAGCATTTCAGTGAGAGATGGCGAAATCCAATTACGATCTTGCGCGCCGGACAGGTTGGTAAACCCCATAACGGCGACCGACGGGCGCCTCGCTGCCTGCACGACTTCACCGCGATTCTTATCGCTCATGCTCCGCAGCTTGTATGCGACGGCTCCAAGCAAGCAGGCAATCACCACACCGGTCGCGACCTTGATTACCAGGGAAGGCGCGGGGCGTGAACCGTGAGCCGGCGACTCCTTTGAGGGAATGGCGTTGGATTGAATTGCTTTGACGACTTCGGACGCCGACGAGAATCGTGCCGTTGGCGACCTCCGCAGGCATCGAACGACGGCAGCGTCCCACTCTGGCGCCAAATCCGGCATCAATGGCTTCGGAGAAATCGTGTCTGCCGTCAGTTTTTTCGCCGCAGCCGCAGCAGGCGTATCTCCCGAGAACGGACGTGTGCCCGTGAGCATTTCAAATATCACAAGTCCAAACGCATAAATGTCGCTAGCGGGAGTCGTTCGCCCGCCTTCGATTTGCTCCGGGGCCATGTAGGCCGGAGTGCCGGCGACATTAAACACGCTGGATTGGTCGGTGTCGTGGGCGAGTAATGGATTCGTGTGCAGCGCCACGCCGAAGTCCGTTATGACGGCGCGATCGCCCTCAGAATTGGCCGAACGGACCAACATTACGTTGGCTGGTTTGAAGTCGCGATGAACGATCCCGGCCCGGTGGGCAGCGTCGAGGCCTTCAGCGAGCTGCATGATGATTGGCATCGCCTTTGCCGGCGGAATTTTCCCTTCACGCTTAATACGTGACGCGAGACTTTCGCCGTGCAGCAATTCCATGCTGAGAAAAGCTACTTGAACTTCGGGCTGGCTCGAATTCGGAACGTGGTGGAACAGGTCGAAGATTCGGCAAACATTGGGGTGGGTCACTTTTCTGGCGAGATTTACTTCGCGACGGAATCTGTGGAGTGATCGCGGCGCTCGCAGAACTCCCGAAGACATGCACTTGACTGCGACTGATTCTTTTAGTTCCAGGTCTTCTGCTTCGTAAACCTGCCCCATCCCGCCTGCAGCTATGAAGCTTACGATTTTGAATCGGCGTGCCAACACATCGCCTGGGGAGAATTGGGGGGCCACGAAGCCGCTACCTGATTTAGCGGCAGCTAACGTCGTGCCATCTGCCCGGAATCCACGCGAATTCGCTGGCCGAGGTTTACCGGGCTCGAGAGTACTTCTGGTCGGCGCGTCCGCCGCCACGAAGTCGGCGCGAGACTCCTCATCGAGGTTCGCCGCCTCTCCATTTGGCCCTGGAACTTCTTTTTCCTCGTCGGGAGTAAGCAGCGCCCAAACCTCGAAAATAAGTGACCGATCATACTTCAACACCTGTAGATTTCATCGTCGGATAGCGCCGGAAGCCGAAGGAATTCAGGGGGAGCACAAAAAACCCGCGTAGCGCATCTTTGCCCTTCGATGCGCTACGCGGGTCAACTTCACCGCCCGCTGTCACTAATTGCTACTGCGTCTTACCTCATCCCGCCGCTAGCCACAAACTTCTCGCCCGTAAGCCAGCCCGAATCGTCCGACGCCAAAAACGTCGCAATCGTCGCGATGTCGTTCACCTGCCCGATCCGGCCCAGCGGCGCCTGCGTCACGATCTGCTTTTCGAACTCCGAGCCGATGAATCCCGCCGTATGCGTGCCTTCGGTTTCCACCATTCCCGGATTCAGCGCGTTCACGCGAATCTTTCGCGGACCGAGTTCGCGCGAGAGCACTCCCGTGATCGCGTCCACTGCGCCCTTCGTTCCCGTGTAAACCGAGCTGTTCGGCGGCGTCACTTCCGTCACTGCCGATCCGATGTTGATGATGCTTCCGCCTTCCTTCAAGTGCTTGACGGCTTCCTTGGTCGTTAGCAAGAGGCCCAGCACGTTCACATTGAAAATCTTGTGAAAATTCTCTTCGGTCACGTTTTCGATCGGCTGGAATTCGTACACGCCCGAATTGTTCACCAGGATGTCGAGCTTGCCGAAATTCTTAATTGCCGCGTCGATGATGGCTTTCGCATCCGCGGCCTTTGAAACGTCGCCGCCCACCGCCACCGCTTTTCCGCCCTTGTCCGTAATCGCCTTCACCACTTTGTCCGCGCCTTCCTTGCTCGACGCGTAATTCACCACCACCGACGCGCCATCCGCCGCCAACGCCTTCGCGATGCCGGCTCCGATTCCCTTCGACGCGCCCGTCACCACTGCTACTTTCCCTTTCAGCTTGCTCACGTTGGTTCTCCTCGATCTCTCGATGTCACTTCAAATCTCGTACGGCCTGCTGGCCGCCGGTTTCGATAATTCGACAATCGTCTAATTGATGTGGGGCGCCTTGCCGGAGATTCAATTTTTACAAAGGGTTTCAGAATGAAAGACTTAGCCTTCGTCGTCAGCTAATTCACGACCTGTCCGGGACCGCCCAGCAGCTTCACATTGAGCGAGCCGCCCGAAAACAGCATCTCGTCCAGACCCGACCGGATGTGCTCCATCGTCAGCCGCGCCTGGTGCCCGTCCTGCAGCGAGAACTGCGCCGCACGCCGCATCAGTTCCTTGATAAACGCCGCACTGGCCCGCTCGGTCCGCCGGACAATTTCTTCGGTCACGTCGGCGGGCACTTCGAGTCCCCCGGAATAGAGTTTCACCAGCATGCGCCGCCCTTCCGGATCGGGCAGCGGAAATTCCACCGCCTGGTCGATTCGGCCGGGCCGCGAGCTGATCGCCGCCTCCAGTTGCTCGGGCCGGTTCGAAGTGAGCACAAAGATCATTTCGGAATCCTCGCGCAGACCGTCCATTTCGTTGAGGAGCTTATTGAGCAAACTCTCTTCGCACACCCCGCCCATGTTTTCTCGCGCGCGTGCGATCAAGTCGACGTCTTCGATCACGATGATCGACGGCTGCAGGAACCGCGCGAGCTGAAAATAGTGATCGAGCAAACCCACCTGTTCGGCGGTGACGAGCAGCGTCGTATGGTCCGGAAGCTGGCTTGCCAGATAATGAATCGTGTGCGTTTTTCCCGTGCCGGGCGGCCCGTAGAAGAGAAGGCCTTTCTTCAGCGGCATACCGAGCTTTTTCAACTTCTGCCGCTGGCGGATGAAGTCGCCCACGTTGCGGTCAAGAAGCTGAAGCGTGTTTTTCGGCAGAATGAGCGCTTCACGGCCCACTTTCCGCAGCTTGTGTACGCGCACTTTGCCGGAACGTCCGCTGTAATCGTCCGCAGCTTCGAGCGAGATCACTTTCCCGCGGTACGCGGTCGCCTGCTTCACCCGATTCTCGATGGCTTCGAAAACGCGCCGGCACAGCGCCGCCCCGGCTTCTCCGGGCGGCACCGCGATTTCCACGTGCGAGCCACTATCGCGGCCGTAGCTTGTGGCTGAGCTGACCAGCGCTGCGAAACGCAGGCCGCCATCCGATGCGAGCCACACAGCGTTGCGCAGGCACCGCGCGGGCGCGATCTCTCCGATGTCGATTTCCTCGTACTGCAGCGGGGCGATCCGCGGCGCGTACTGGTCGGCGCTCACAAGTTCGGCGAACGTCAACGTTTCGTGCGCGGCGTACCGCCGGCTGATTCCCACGAGTTCGGCCTTGAAGACGCTCTCTAGCTGCTCCTCCAGCGCGACTTGCAGGTCGATGCGTGAAGGAAGTGGAAATGTCCGGCTTGAAGTAACCAGCCCTTCCAGCGGCAGGCGGCCAAAGTGAGCGGCAAGCCGGTACGAGGCAAGGAGCTGTAGCGCCTTATTATCTTTCGCGATGGTCTTTTTCATAGGAGAAATGTTGGCCTATTCTGGCAGCCTCACCAACGCTTTTCGCGAGGTGGGTATGCCTCCTCATAAACTGTACCAACGTACAAAACGTCGAGAAGTTACGGGGTATTAAACAAGATCGGACTGCACGCGTTCGAGGTAAGCGCGCAAGGTCTGACGTTTCGGGTAGTAGCGCACGAACTTTCCGGCCTTTTCGGCGCGAACCAGCCCCGCGGCTTCCAGTTCCTTCATGTGGTGGGAGAGCGTCGCGGCAGTCACGTCCACGCAACCGAGCAGGTCGTTGCACGCCGTCGCGTATTCCCTTTCGCCGAGCGTCCGCAGAATCTCGTAGCGGCGTGGGTCGGCCAGTGCTTTCGCGATGGACTGCACCTGGGTCTCTGTTAGAGGTAGCGGCTCGACGGTCGTGCTGGCATTGGTCGCCATGCCCGATTCGATGCGCCCTAGCCGAAAACGACCCAGCTTCGAAACGCGCCCGCCTCCTGCTTGTAAAGGCGGGTCTATGCGACGAAGCATAGACCCGGCAGCCTTTTCCGTCTTCGTATCCCGGGAATCCAGGTAGTCCTAGTCCCCTCCCAAATCTGTCCGGTAGTACAGGGCAATTTCAGCCGCCCGTCTGTTACGTTTCAATCAAAGACAAAAGTGATACTCGACACAAATTCCGCCACCACCGAAACCACAGTCGTCGCCGACCCGGAATGCGCGCCCCGCGGGCTTGCCCGTCCCACCGCCCACCGCCGGCGAGCCCGTCCCTTCGCCAGACGCGAATCCGCCTCGCTCGAACGCCACGCCCGAAAATGCGCCGTCTGCCGTCACAAGCATCGCGCCGATATCGAACTCGACTTTCTTCACTGGTTTAGCGCGGAGAGCATCGCCCACGAGTACGATCTCGAATCCGCCGCGATCTACCGTCACGCCCACGCCACCGGGCTTTTCAACGAACGTATGACCAACATCCGTTTCGCCGCCGTCCACATCGCCGAGCGCGCCGAATCCGTCGCGCCCACCGCCTCCAGCGTTCTCCACGCCATTCGCGCCTGCACCCTGATCGACGACGAAGGCAAATGGAACGACCCTCCCAAACGCATCATCGTCGAACACCGTAACGTCACGCAGTCCGAAGCCGAATCCGTCGCAAATTCCGCCCCCGAAACCGCAATTTCTAATCGCAACTTTCAGAAATTAGAAACGCCCGCAACTCCAACAAAACAAACAACCGAGCCCAAGTCTAATCGCAACTTTCGCAGTACAAAAATCGACCCGCCGCAGGCAACACCAGCCCGTTCCACAACCACCTTCGCCGAATCCGACCGAGGTTCGCCATGAACGCCGCCAGCCTCTCGACCTACGCCAATCGCTACACACGAGTTGGAGGTGTCGCGCGACGCCACAGCCCGCGTCGGACAGTCCCGAAGGCCGGTCCTCCGACGGTCGCGAGTCGCAATACTGGCAACTCTCAATGCCGTTCCAACCAACAAAATAGGCGGAGAGGGCGAGTGGAACTGGCTCGTGTTGCCTGTGAGCGCCGTCCGAGAGAGAGCTGCGACGTCACCGCCGGCGGAGGATCATCTTGATGCCGTGGCGGGGACGCAACGTCACGCTGGGGAGCATGCGCACCTTCTGCTTCGGCGCGAGTTTCATCTCGAAGCGTTGCGCCACGGTAGCGAGCAGCAGAATCGCTTCCATCATCGCGAAACCGGCCCCGATGCAGACCCTCGGCCCGGCGCCAAAAGGAAAATACGCGAACCGCGGAAGTACGCGGTACCGCGCGCCGCTCGGCGACCACCGCTCCGGATCGAAAACTTCCGGATCGGCCCAGAACCGCGGATCGCGATGCAGCGTCCACTGCAGGATCACCACGTTCGTCTTCGCGGGAAGGTGGTATCCGCCGGCGTCAAACGGCTTGATCGCCTGCCGTCCAATCGCCCACACCGGCGGGTACACGCGCATCGATTCCTTGATCACCATTTCGGTGTACGGCAGTCGACCCGCATCCGCGGCCGTTGGCACGCGCCCGTGGAGCACGGAGTCGACTTCCGCGCTCAATTTTTTCGCAACTTCCGGATGCTCCGCGAGCAGATACCAGGTCCACGAAAGCGCGTTTGCCGTAGTCTCGTGCCCGGCCAGAAAAAGCGTCATCACTTCGTCGCGCACTTGCTCGCTGGTCATTTCCGAGCCGGCTTCGTCCTGCGCGCTCAGCAGCATTTCGAGCAGGTCGTGGCTCGCGTGCCCGCCGTTGCGATTCCGCGCCGCGCGGCGCTCGGTCCGCCGCGAATCGACCAGCTTGTATATCATCGCGTCCACTTTCTCGATCGCGCGCTTCAGCCTGAAAAACGTCGGAACGGGAACGGATTCCGGCAGCAGAAACGCGAGCCCTGCCTGGCGGTTGAAATCCTCCATCATGATGGTGACCGAATGGGCCACGGTCGCCGCATCGCCGGGAACCACCGAGCCGAAAAGAACTTTCGTCACGATCTCCAGAGTGACGGCCATGAATTCCGCCTGGACGTCGCGCGTCTCGCCATCGCGCCACGCATCCAGCATGCGCGACGTAGCTTCGACCATCGTTTCGGCGTATGTAGCGATGTTTTCGTGGCGGAACGCCGGCTGCATCAGTTTCCGCTGCTTCTGCCAGAACGAACCTTCGCTTGTAAGGAGGCCTTCGCCCAGCACCGCTTTCATGGCGCGGTAATCGCGCGCTTTCAAAAAATTCGCGGAATTCTTGGAGAGCACCGCTTCGATATCCGCCGGATTCGCGAGCAGGCAAATGGGAATGTGAAAGATGCGCAGCATCACCACATCTCCGTACTCTCGGGAACATTTCTCCAGGAACCGGTTCGAGTTGCGGATCACATCCTTCAGGTGCCCGAGCATGAACTTCCCTTTCGGGCCGGGCGGGCGCGGATGCTTCCGTTTCACGGGTGCGTGCTTGGCTATCAATGTGATCGAGGCTCCCGCAGTCAGTATAGAAGAAGCCGGAAGGGATCGGCGCCGCGAGAGTAATCGCAGTCGATGTAGGAGCAGTCTTTGACGATCCAGTCGGCGCCGGCTGCGGCAAGGGCGGAGTCTTCGTCGGTGGTGCGGAGCGCGATCACGCGGCAGCCCGCGGCCTTTCCGGCGCGGATGCCGGCGGTAGCGTCCTCGATCACGATGCATTCGGCGGGCGGAATGCCGAGGATCTGGGCACCCTTTATATAAGGTTCAGGATC
>JBEKJW010000090.1:0-19134 GCA_050011035.1 Candidatus Acidiferrales bacterium | reverse complement strand
TTCACCTCCGGCACGACGGGCAACGCCAAAGGTGTCGTCTACACTCATCGCTCGCTCGTCCTCCATTCCATGTCCGAAGCGATGGCCGATTCGATGGCGCTCAGCCATCACGACACGCTTCTAACGATCGCTCCCATGTTCCATGCGAACGCTTGGGGCGTCCCATTCACCGCTGTGATGGTCGGAGCCAAGCTGGTCCTTCCTGGCCCCGTGCTCGACTCTGAAAGCATTCTCGATCTGCTGGTCTCCGAGAAGGTCACGATCGCGAATGCTGTACCCACGATCTGGATCGGCGTTCTCGACGCAATGGAGAAAAATCCCGGCCGCTGGAAATTCGCCAATCCCGTACGCGTGATTTGTGGCGGTTCTGCTCCGCCCGTATCGATGATGCGCCGCCTCGACGAACTCGGCATCCACATAATGCACTTCTGGGGTATGACCGAGACCTCACCACTCGCCACCACCGGCCGCCTCAAACGCAACACCGTGGACGCTCCCGCCGAAAAGCAGTATGCCGCGCGCTCCAAACAAGGTTGGCCGTTGCCGCTCATCGATCTCCGAGTCACGCGTACCGATCACGCCGATCAGATTTTGCCGTGGGATGGTGAAACGCCGGGCGAACTCGAAATTCGCGGCCCGTGGGTGGCGGCGAAATATTACGAGCTGCCCGAAGCCGACGATCGTTGGACCTCCGACGGCTGGTTCCGTACCGGTGACGTCGCCACCATCGACGAAGACGGCATCATGAAACTCGTTGACCGCACCAAGGACCTCGTCAAATCCGGCGGCGAGTGGATCAGCTCGGTCGACCTCGAAAACAGCTTGATGGCGCATCCGGCCGTGAAAGAGGCATGCGTCGTCGGCCTGCCTCATCCGAAATGGCAGGAGCGGCCTATCGCTGCCGTCGTGCTAAAAGAGAGCACGGCCGCAACGGCTGAGGAGCTGCGCGTGTTCCTCGCGAAGACCTTCGCGAAGTGGCAACTCCCCGACGCCATCGTCTTTATCAACGCAATTCCGCGGACCAGCGTCGGCAAATTCAAAAAGACCGAGTTGCGCAAGCGCTTCGCTGATTGGAAGTGGGAATCTTAGAACTGCAAAATGAGGCTATCTCTAGCTACAGCAGCGACGAGAACGAGCTACGATTGTTTCTCAATCAGCGCGGCCTGGCCCATGTGATACGCCAAGTGTCCGGTGCGCGTGAGCAAGATCGCGAGCCGGTTGCGCAGGGGCTCCTTCGCAAAATCCGCTTCCGAAACGGCAGTGTGCTTGTGCAGCCAGTCCGCGGGCGTCATCTTCGCGAATTCCGAATTCAGCTTCGCGTTAATCTCCGTCCACGCTTTCTTCACATCCTCGACCGACATTTCCTTTACCGCCGTGCGATCCGGCGCGGTGATGAACACCTCATCCAGCTCCGGGTGCAGCCGCTGACCGAGTCCCATCAGCGAAATCATCGAGTCGTTCACGGCCGCCAGGTGGCCCCACAAATAAATCAGCCGGTTCTTCCCCGGCGCGACGGCATGATCGAGTTCCTTCGGCGTCAGATTCAGAAACAGCTTGTCCACCCGCCCGAGCGCCAAATTCCAGAAACTCACCGCGTTCGCGACCAGCAGTTCCTCGTTCGTCATGAAATCGAATCCCCCGTCGAATCTGCGAGGGCGCGGAGCCCGCTTACCGGCTCACGCCCACTTAATCATCTTACATCTTCGGGGCCTTCGATTTCTTCTCGGCCGCATTACACTCGACGCGCGGCGTCCGAACTACTCGTGCCTTAGCGCCACCACCGGGTCGAGCTTCATCGCTCGCCGAGCCGGGGCATAGCACGCCCACGCTCCAATCGCCGCCAGCATCACGGTCGCGCTCACAAACGTCACCGCGTCCGTCGGACTCACGCCTACCAGCAGCGTCGCCATCGTTCGCGTAAGAAGCAACGCCAGCACTAATCCTGCGCCAACGCCTACAGCCACGAGCACAATTCCCTGCTGCAGCACGATCTTCAAAATGTCACGCCCGCTCGCGCCCAGCGCCAGCCGGATTCCAATTTCATGCGTGCGCTGGCTCGCCGCGAACGAAACCACTCCGTATACACCCACCATTGCGAGAATTAGCCCCAGCACTCCAATCGCCGCCGCTACTAACGCTCCGACTCGGAAGACGAACGTCCCGTTCGGCCCGGTCAACGACTGGCGCATCGTCTCGATGTCGATAATCGGCAAATTAGCATCGAGCGCGCGAACCTGCGCCTGCACTTCGTTCTCCAGCGTGTCCGGCTGCAACGTCGACCGTACCTGAAGCGTTCGGAACGCATTGGGATCCTGCAGCATCGGCACGTAGAAAAACCGCTCATGGTCGTAACCCATGAACGTGTACTTTCCGTCGCCCGCCAGGCCCACCACCTCGATAAACGGTCCCCGCGGCCCCTTGGCGCTGAACCGTTTCCCTATCGCGTCCTCGCCCGGCCACAAATCGCGGGCCATCGCCTGATTCACCACGGCAACCAGCGGCGCGTGCTCATCGTCCTGCTCGGTGAATGTCCGCCCCCGCAGCACGGGCACGCGCAGCGTCATGAAGTAATCGGGGTCCACGCTGCCCGTCATGATCACCGGTGCCGTATGCGTTGCATCGACTTGGCGCCCTTCCACATACACCATCGCGCCGCCATTTACGGTCCCCAACGGAACGCTCGTCGTCTCCGCCACGCTTTCAACACCCGGCAATGCCTGCAGCCGCGCTTTCAAGTCGTGATAGAACGACTTCGTGCGCGTCTCGTCGTAACCAACTTGTGTCGGGTCCAGGCTTACGTTCAGCACGTTGTCCGGATCGAACCCCATGTAAGCATGTTGCGCGTGGGTCAGCGTTCGCACAAAAAGGCCCGCCACGATCAGCAGCACCAGCGAACCGCACACCTGTAGTACCACGAGCGCACTTCGCACGCGGTGGCGTCCCACTCCCGCCGTGTCGCTTCGTCCGGCGCCGTGCAGCACGCTATTTACGTCCGTGCGCCCGGCACGAATCGCTGGCCACATGCCGACCAAAATCCCTGTGACCGTAGCCGCACCCATCGCATACGCGAAAATGCTCCAATCGAAATTGATGTCGAGACGGATCGGCAGCTTCATCGGCGGCAACATCCCGCTGACAATCCACGTTGCCCACCGCGCCACCAGTAACCCACCAGCAGCGCCGAGAATCGCCAAGACGATTGATTCGGTTAGCATCTGCCCGATCAAACGCGCGCGCCCTGCGCCCATCGCCGCGCGAATTGCCATCTCGCGCTCGCGCATCGTCGCGCGTACAAGCAGAATGTTTGCCACGTTGGTGCAGGCGAGCACCAGCACCATCGCCGCGAGCAACAGAAAAATTCCGCTGATGAACGGAATCATGGTCGCCACGTGCGGCTCCGGCCGCGAGAAGCGTTCTTCAGTCACTTCAATTCCCGCATCGCGATCCGTCGCCGGATACTCCTGGCTCATCCGCGCTGCAATCGCATTCACTGAAGCGCGCGCTTGCTTCAACGTCGCGCCTGGTTTCAAGCGCCCAAGCACGATCAGACCGCGTGCCGCGCGGTCCGTCCACAAGGGCATCGTCGCATCCGGGACGTTCAAGTTCAGCGGCACGTAACCGTCGAAATTCATCCCGAAGCCCGTCCCATAAAAATCCTGCGGAGTTACACCGATGATCGTGACGGGCTGGCCGTTCAGAAGCGCATGCTTTCCCACGATGCTCGGGTCGCCGCCGAGCGTACTTTGCCAGTAAGAGTAGCCGAGGACGACGTAGGGATCCCTGCCGCCCTTCTCTCCCTCGGACGGCACAAAGAGCCTCCCGAGCGCCGGCTTCACGCCCAGGCCTGTGAAGTAGTTGCCCGTCACCGTGCTGTACACGAACTGGTGAGCGTTCTGATCGACGCTCAGCCCGCCGATGTCGATCTGCCACGCAAAAATATCGGAGAAGTCGGTCGCTTGTTTTCGTAGGTCTTCCACGTGTGCGTAGGAAAGTGTCGTTACGCCGATGGTGTCGCCGGGCAAGTGCCCGGCGAAGATCGTGATCCGATCTGGATTCGGCACCGAAAGCGGGCGAAGCAACAGTCCCTGAATAATTCCGAAAATCGCGGTGTTCGCGCCGATGCCCAGCGCCAGAGTTAGGATGACGATCGCCGTCAGCACCGGCGATTTTCCCAGCATCCGCAGCGCGTAACGAATGTCCTGGAACAGGTCGGTCATCGGAACACCTCCGGGGAGTTTACGTTAACTGTGCACTTTACCATCCACCGCCGCCACGCCGGTCTTTCCGCAACACTCTGCGCCGATAAGACTTACCGATGGGGCTCGCCCGCCCTTTCAGGACCGACGCGCGATTCCGACATTCTCCGTTGCGAAATCGGACATCCAACGCTCTGCGGAAGCCTACCTCATTCGGAGCGCGTTGACGCACGTCCACGCATCCATTACCATCGCCTGGTGTCGCGACCTCTCGGCCACTCAACGTTCGCCAGGCAGGCCCATCTTTCCCTTTTGACCGTCTCCGCTGCGTGGTGTACCTGTGCCTGATCCGTCCTCGTTGATTGGCCGCACCGTCTCGCACTACGCCATCCTCGAAAAACTTGGCGGCGGCGGCATGGGCGTCGTCTACGTTGCCGAGGACACGCGCCTGAAGCGCAAAGTGGCGCTGAAATTTCTGCCGCATGACGTCGCTCACGATGCCGGGTCGCTCGAACGCTTCCAGCGCGAAGCCCAAGCCGCATCTGCGCTCAACCATCCGAATATCTGCACGATTTACGACATCGGCGAAGCCGACGGCGCCCCCTTCATCGCTATGGAACTTCTTCGCGGCATGACGCTCAAGCACCGCCTCGATCCCGCGAACACTTCGCTGAACACCGAGCAACAACTCGAAATCGGCATCCAGATTGCCGACGCGCTCGACGCCGCGCACTCCGAGGGCATCATCCATCGCGACATCAAGCCCGCGAACATTTTTCTCACCGAACGGGGTCAGACTAAGATTCTCGACTTCGGCCTCGCCAAGCAAATCGAGCAGCGCGGCGCTTCCAGCAACACTGTGACGATGGATACGCCGAAGAACTCCGGCGCAGATCTCACCGGCCCCGGCACGACGCCCGGAACCATCGCCTACATGTCGCCCGAGCAAGTCCGCGGCGAGAAGCTCGACGCGCGCACCGATCTTTTTTCGTTTGGCCTCGTGCTGTACGAACTCGCCACGGCCCGCCAGGCGTTTACCGGCAACACCAGCGGCGTGATCTTCGGCGCGATTCTCGAACGCGACCCCGTCCGGCCGACGCAGCTGAATCCGAGCGTCCCACTGAAGTTCGAAGAAATCATTGGCAAAGCGCTGGAGAAGAATCCCAAGCTGCGCTATCAGACCGCACGGGACATGGGCGCCGATCTGCAGCGCGTGAAGCGCGACTTGCAATCACACTCCGGCCGCCACTCGACGCTTTCCGATTCATCGAGCGGGACGATTGCTTCCGGATGGGGCACGGCGCCCGGCGCACAAGCGCAGGCGCAGCCCGCCGGCACCGCGGTCGCGACCGCTTCCAGCACGGCTGCGCCCGCCGCTCAAAGCGACATCCTGAACGTTCCCTTGAGCTCCACTGCCACCGCACCGGCCGCGCTGACCCAGTCCGGCAGCTCGGCAGTGGTTGCAGCAGCAAAACAACACAAAGGGAAACTCGCGATCACTTTCATAGTCGTTGCTGCGCTAGTTGCCCTCGCCGGTTACGGTGTCATCGCGTTTCTCGGCCGCACAGGACCGATTCCGTTTCAGGAGTACACGGTCACAGAGGCGACGCACACCGGCCACGTCCAGGAAGCCGCGATTTCGCCAGACGGCAAATACCTCATCACGATCCAAAAAGAGAAAGGTCTGGAGAGCGTCTGGCTGCACCACATCGCCACGAGTAGCGACACGCAAATCGTCGCGCCGGTGGACGGACAATTTGAAAGCCTGGCCTTCTCGCCTGACGGCAACTTTTTCTATTTCCGCCAAGCTGCCGATCCTACAGGCGACGTGTGGAACGTGAAGCGCGCGCCAGCCCTTGGAGGAGCACCCCAGCAGCTCGTGCATGACGTGGATCGCGGATTTGCATTCTCCCCCGATGGCAAGCAGCTCGCCTACATCCGCGATAACGATCCCGACCTCGGCCGGTGGCGCTTGCTCGTCGCAAACGCCGACGGCACCGGCGAGCGCATGGTCGCCAGCGGCGAGATCAGCAACGGTTCTCCGCAAGCGATTTCATGGATGCCGGCCTCGGATATTCGGATAGCTTTTGCCGGCGATGGGTTTACGACGTTAATCACTTTCGATGCTGCATCCGGCAAAGAAACGGGGCGCACCTTGCGCCCGGCCGACTTCGTAACCTCGATGGCGCTTATGCCTAACGCCAAAGGTTTTGTGGCGACCGTGCTTTCGAAATCCGGCGGCTTTCGTCGCGCGCAATTGGCGTATATCGAAGCGAAAACAGGCAAAGTCCACGAGATCACGCGCGACACCGAAAATTATGGCGCGCCGACCGTTTCCGCCGACGGCACCACTCTGGCTTCCGTCACTGCACGAGCGCGCGCCTCACTTTACCTTTTTCCAATCTCGGGACAGCCGAATTCGCTAGCCGTTCCGGTCGCCTCTGAGGTTGATTCGGCGAATGGAGCCATGGCTCCAGACGGCGGCACGTATGAGGTGATCGGCAGCGAGCTCAAGCACTACGCTGCCGACGGAACAAGCAAGACGTTAGCCGCGGATCCGGAAGCTGCGATTGGAAATATAGTTCCATGCCCGAACACCAACTACGTATTGTTTACGTGGGCCGGGCACGAACCGAGGCAAAGCGTCTGGCGCGTAAACTCGGACGGGAGTAATTTAACCTCGCTTACCTCCGGCCGGAACGACGCACTGCTGAATTGCTCGCCGGACGGGAAATTCTTCGTCTACACGGATCAGCTCACCGGAGAAATGATGAAGATGTCTCCCGAAGGCGGGAAGCCGGAGTCGATCCCCGGCCTTCGGATTCCGCACGCGCTTCTTGTCGGCTCCGTCGGGATTTCGCCCGACGGGAAAACGATCGCAGCGCACGCCACGCTCACACCCGAGAATGGGGCGCCGCTGCAGCGCATCGTGTTCGTGGATTGGACGAATCCCGCTGCGAAGCCCGTGTTCCTCGCGCCCGATCCGAGAATCTCGGGAACTCCGGTCTTTTCCCCGGATGGAAAGTCCCTCATGTACCCCGTCACGATAAATGGCACTGTGAATTCATATCTTCAACCCATCGCCGGGACGACCGAGTCGCATCCGGCGCCGGGGAAATTTTTGACGCACTTCGACGATAGCGCTGCCGGTGGCTGCGAATTTTCAGCGGATTCGCAACACCTCGGATGCGTGCGCGTCCTCACCACTTCGAACGCGATCCTGCTCCACGACTCCGCACCCGCAAAATAGTTGCGATTCTGACGCGTTGGGATCTTCCGCCCGCTCCATGTGGCAATCGTTTCGGCGTACACTACTATTCATCGCGCAGAAATTAAATCGAGCAGGAGTTTGCCGTGTGCCGGAACATCAAGAACCTTTTCAATTTTGAGCCGCCCGTTACGGATGGCGAGGTTCGCGACGCGTCGCTGCAGTTCGTGCGGAAAATCAGCGGCTTCAACAAGCCGTCAAAAACGAATGAAGCTGCCTTCAACAAGGCCCTCGAAGAAATCGCCGAAGCATCGGCTCGCCTGCTTCGCTCACTTGAAACTAACGCGCCACCGAAAAATCGGGAAGAGGAAACCGCACGGTTAAAGGCGCGTTCGGCGGCTCGATTTGGCGCGCAGGCCTGAGGGCAGCAGTAAGAACTAGCTTGGCGTCGAGGCGGTTCCCGCCGGAGCGTCATGGGCGTGCAAGTAGCGGCACGCAAACTCGATGAACGTTGGCCAATTCGGCCCAGGGGTGTGCCCGCCGCTGTGCTGCCGGAACGCCAAGTCGCCCCCAAGTACGTCCGTCTCCATCGGCGGAAAGTCCGGCGCGCTCAATCCTTTCTTCCCAAGCAGCACATACACAGGGCTCGCCAATTCCGCCGCGAGCCACATTCCCTTCGCATCCACCCATCCGTCGCCCTTCACGTTTCCGCCGCCGATGAACACCGGCCGAGGCGCACACAACGCGACCAGCTCGTGCGCGTCAACCGGCATGTCGTTCACCGTGTTACCCGGGCCGCCATACTTGATGAAGTTCGCGGCGAGCCAGTGATACGAGTAGCTGCTGGTTAAATTTTCCAGGCGTTCGCCAAAATCCCGCCGCAAGACTTTCGCGCCGCCCGCGCCCGACGAGCTGATGTAGCCGATTGCGAATCGCTGGTCGTATGCCATCGCCACCAGCGCCGCTTTTCCGTAGCGCGAATGCCCTTCTAGGCCGACCTGCTTCGCATTCACCGCGGCATCCGTCTCGAAGTAATCGAGCGCGTGGCTCGCTCCCCACGCCCACGCTCGCAACGCTCCCCAGTCATCGAGTCTTCGCAGCTGGCCTTTGTTGCACAGCCCGATGATCCCCTGCGTCAGCCCTTCGCCGTTGTCGGGCTGAACGCTCGTCGGCAAATACGTCGCGTAGCCCCATCCCTTCGCGAGCACTTGCTGCTGCCAGGTCGGCCCCGATTGCTCGAAGGCTTTAAGCTGCTCAGGAGTCATCCGTTTGCGAAACTCAGCCATCACCGCCGGATCGATACCGAGCTCCATGATCACGGGCACCGGGCCTTTTGCATCGGCAGGTGTGCTCACCGTCAGTTGAATATCGACGGTGATCAGCGGGTACGACGAATTGTCGACGTGGCCGACGAGCTTCTTCGTAACTACCGGCACGCCCCCATTATTCTCATTCGTCGTGCTCACCACTTCCCACTTCAGTGGCGGCACATTCTTCGGTACGCGCCCGTAGACCTCGCGGTCAAACATTTCCACGATCTCCGGTCGCCGCTTCGCCCACCACATCTTCGCCGAAGTGACTTTCTTTCCGTTGTTCATCACTAGCGGATCGGGCATCGGCGGATACGCCGGCACTTTCGCCTCATCGTAGTTCGCGGCGTACGGCGAATCCGCATTCCCATCGGCGCCGTGCCGCACGCTCGCGACGTGCAGCGCGTCCATCTCGCGCTGATGCTCCTCTTCGGTCGTCAAGTGCACTGGAGGTGTGAATCCGTTCGCATTCGGTTTCGTGGAGGACGCTGAGGCTGGAGCCTGCAGCTGCTGCGTAGCGGCCCATCCGTTCTGTCCGGAATGGCCCGCAATCGCGGTAACAAACGCGAAGATCGTGCATCCAACGATAGAGCGCAGCGCGTACCTCGAACTCATGAGGTCCTCCGCGCGGGAGTAGAGCATGGATGGACGCCACGCTCCGGAAAAATGTTACGTAGTTTTAACAGCCGAACTTTTCGATACAGGTTCATTCTGGAATCGGCAATCAGTCACAAGGAGAGAGAGCGATGGTGAAAACAGCTTTGTACGTGCGCTTGGAAGCCAAGCCGGGAAAGGAAAAAGAAGTCGCGGAATTCCTAAAGGGCGGTCTCGCGCTCGTCAACAACGAACCCGCCACCACAGCATGGTTTGGAATTCAAACCGGCCCATCGACGTTCGGCATCTTCGACGCGTTTCCCGATGAAGCCGGTCGCGACGCGCACCTGAACGGTCAGGTCGCCGCGGCGCTGATGGCCAAAGCCGCCGACCTTTTTTCGAAGCCGCCCGCCATCGAAAAAGTCGACGTCCTCGCCGCGAAACTTCCGAAATAACCGGGTGGATTGTAAAGGCCGCTTTCGTCCCGCCACGCGGGGCGGAAGCGGTCAGCCTTTCGTCTCTACTGTGGAGGCGCCGGCAGCGAGCGCAGATACGCGATCACGGCAACCGCGTCGTCATGGTTCATGTGATAGATGTGCATCGGGGGACGGATCGTGATCCCGTTCGGCCCAATTCCTTCCTCGAAGATCTTGTAGCCGTCGTGGTCGGTGAAGCCCAGAAATCCCGCAATCGCGGGCGCGTTCATCGCCCAGTTCGACGTATGGTGCACCGGCATGATCCAGATCGGCGAACCTTGCAGCCAACGCGAATCGTCTTCATTTCCGTTCGCGTCGCGCGGCGTGTGGCACTCCTGGCACTTCGCCACCTCGGTGACCAGATATTTCCCGCGCGCCACCACCTTCTGATGATCCGTCGCCGCCGGCGCTTGCGTCTTCGCCGCTTGCGCCTTAGCCGGCTGGTGCATCACCACCGACGTGATTGCTCCCGCGCCCACCAACACCGTAGCGCACACGAAAACTCGCATGAACGATTGCATCGGCCTTCCCGCCTCGAATTTCGATGGATTCGCCGCCTAACGCGCGGCGTTGTTGCCGTCCGCCAGAATCATACAATACGCCGCGATACCCATCCACGCCGTTTTGCCCTTTGCTTAACCTTCCCGATTCGGGAACGCAGCGGCGACGTTTCATTTTTGCTTATAAACGACGCCTTCCTTCATCACGAACGCCACGTTTTCCAGCAAGCTCACATCGCTCGTCGGATCTCCCGCCACCGCGATAATGTCTGCCGACTTTCCCGCCTTGACCGATCCCACCAAATCACTGTGCCCCAACAGATCCGCCGCGTTGGAGGTCGCTGCCTGTATCGCCTGCATCGGCGTCATCCCATACTTCACCATGAACGCAAACTGCTTCGCGTTCATCCCGTACGGGCACACGCCCGCGTCGGTGCCAAACGTCATCTTCTCGCCCAGCGCCACTGCCTTCCGAAAATTGTCGCGCTGAATCTGCCCGAGGTCGTGATCGTGCTCCACAAAATCTGTCGGAATCTTGCCCGCGCGAGCGTCCGCCTCAATGCATTCCTCGTCGTAAATATCCATGTCGAGGTACGTACCATGCTGTTTCGCGAGCCGGAGGCCTTCGTCGTCGATCATCGTCGCGTGTTCCACCGACGCCACTCCCGCGTTGATCGCGTTTTTGATTCCTTGCGCCGAGTGCGCATGAGCCGCCACGCGCAGTCCGAAACTGTTTGCCTCCTCAACGGCCGCTCGTAGCTCTTCTTCCGTGAATTCCTGCGAGTTCGGATTGCTTCCGTGCTCCAGCACCGCGCCTGACGAAAGAATCTTGATCGCGTCTACGCCCTGGTTCGCCAGCTTACGGATCACAGCGCGAACTTCCCACGGGCTGTCCGCCTGCCCGTAGTGCATGTCCCACGGTAGAGTCACATCCGGCGCCGCGCCGGTCAGCGCACCGGCGCCGCCGGTGATCGTCACGTACGCGCCCACCACGTACATCCTCGGCCCAATGATGTCGCCGCGAGCAATCGCGTCGCGCAGCGCAATGTCATTCAGCGCGCGGTACACCCCCACGTCGCGCACCGTCGTGAACCCAGCCTCGAGCGTCACTTTAGCGTTGGGCACCGACTCCAGCGCTACCTCCGCCGCCGTCTTCTTCAAGTATCCGAGTGGATCGCCGCTCGGATCGCGCGCCCCGTCTGCCAAGTGTGTGTGGCAATCAATTAGCCCAGGCAGGACCGTCATCCGCGAAAGATCGATCACTTTCGCCCCAGCCGGAATATTCGCCGCCGTCGATCCGGTTGCTGGCCCCACGCTGGTGATTTTGCCATCTGTCACCACAATGACCTGATCGTTCAGCACTTTCCCCGCGTCGGTATCGACCAGCTTCCCAGCGCGGATGACGGTCACTTGCGAAGTCGGCCTTTGTGCCCAGACTGCCGTAACGGCGCAGGCCGACAAGATGCACATGATGAGAAACCTTGCTCGTTTCATGGTGATGCTCCCAGTGCTTGGTTCGGCGGCGGCATTCTACACGACCATCCACCGAATTCGAGAATGGTCCGCCTGCGAAGCCGCGCTGTCGGCGCCAAGCGAAGAGAAATCTAGACAAGGCCTTCGAGCGCTTTGGAGATGCGGGAGCCGAAGCCGGAGTTAAACGTGGCCTGCTTCTTGGGGTCGTTGAGGTAGGGATCTACGAAAGGACCGGCTTTATCGAGGACCAAACGGTCGCCCCAGCCGATCATGCCAAACAAGCGAATCAATTCGGCTGTCGCTACGCCAATCGGCACGATGTAATTCGGCTGCAGCGTGTACTGAACTCGCTTCAGAACCGTGGGCGCAAAGCGGCGCATTGTGGCTTGCAAGTCGCCGTCGTTGTCCGTAGGGCACTCGACGGCGTGCGCCAGAAAAAATCCCTTCTTGCGGAAATCGACCAGTGCGGAATCCTCGACCATCGCCGGCGAGACAGTCGCGCCCGACGCCTTCACGAGTTCGTCGAAATACACGCGCGACGAAACAGAGCGAACGCTGCGATCGCGCGTCGCCTGATAGAACGTATCCTCCAGGCGTGCTGGCGGCGCTCCGTCCAAAATCAAAACCTTAATTTGTGTGGGACGGTAGCGGAGCGCGAGCTCAATCCGTTCATTGCGGCTGCGTATGTGAGCTTCGTCCGCGCGCGTACCGCAGCCGTCACAGACGGGCATCCAAGGGCCTCCACGGGGCGGAAAGCGTGCCGAAAGCATCGCATGACGCGGCGCGAGCGGGCAAGAGTTTCGCGGAGACGTTTCCGTGCTATTGCCGAAGGGTAAATCTGTTAGCGCCGAGGTTTGTAAGCGGCCCAAAGCTGCTGCGGTGTGGGATGCGTGCCGATGCCATGCGCGGGCAAGTAATCATGAACTAGGTGGACGAAAGGTTTCGCGAGTGGAGCGGCAGCGTCAATGTGCCCTTTGAGCTTGAGGAGCCCTTCTTCGAGATAGACAAAGTAATGAAGCGATGGCCGAGTCCGCATACGAAACCACGCGCGGCGGTCCTGCGCGCCTGTGAGGGCGAGAATCTTTCGCAACGCCGCGGGCTTCAAACACGGCCTCAGCGATTGCGAATCGCACTTGAGGTAATCCCAGAAGCTGCACTCGTACGAGATCCAGTTCCCTTCACCGATGATGACCCGGAGCGCGGACCGATCGAGGACTTCGTTGAGACGCGACGTCGTAAGAAGATCGGCGACGAGGCGACGCGCATAATCGATGGGCGCGGAAAGCGAAGCAGGCCGCTCAAATTCCGGCGGACTATGCATAAGCGCCAAGCAGAACATCGGCTCTTCTCTATCGCGCTCGGCTGGGATGGGAATTGTATTCATACGACGGAAGTAATCGGTGAGAGCGGCTTAGTTGGCGCGATTCAAGTGCGTTGCGTGCGCCGGCACTAGATACCGAGGCTCGCGAAGGCTCCGCTTGCGCACAGCCATGTGGCGATCGTGGAAATGTTTCTGCGCGCGGCGCCCCCAGCTGCGCACGAAATAATAATTAAGAGTGCCGGCGGCGGCGGCGCTGATCAGCGGGATCACGCGGCCGGTCCACTTCTCCGCCACCTCGCTGCCGAGCTTCACAGCCATGCGATCGATGATCGCGGGAACTAGATGCGTCGCAGCTTGCTTGCCGACGAATTCGCGACCGATATCGAGTCCAGCGGCACTGGCGGCGGCAAGCCACAACTCCTGCGTCTCGTCCTCGGTGTTGTATTCGAATCCGTAGATCAGGCTGAGCCGATGCAGCATGCGAACCGTAATCGCCGACAGAATTCCCGCGTCCGGAAGAATCGTGAGCATGCCGCCGAGCCCGAGGCCGGTGCCTTCAAGAGCCGCCGTGCGCGACGCCGAACGGATGATGCGGTCGGCATGGTGCTTGACGACAGCCTCTTCCACGCGGAACATGTCGCTCCAAGTTTGAATCGGCAGCCGGTGCGCGCGACGCATCGTTTCGAGATACTTTGCGGGATCGAGTTGCACGCCGTTGTAGGCGCGCGTGAGTCCCTTGTGCAAGCCAGTTTGCAACAAGCGTGATAGGACGGAACTCTTAGGAGGTCGCGGGCGGCGAGGCATAGTGGTTAGATGCGCGATGGCGCGTGCGAGGTAGCGAGCAGCGTCGCGCGCGAGTGCGCTCTATACCGCCAGAATAGCAGGATTTACGTTGGACGGGTTGAGATTGGCCCAAATTCCAGCGGGAGGGTCCAGGTGATCAGGCTCATGCAGGCAGTTGCGGTGGTTGCGGCGGTAATGGTGGCAACGGCTTTTGGTGCGGTGGCACAGGATGCGTCGGCACCCTCACCAACATCGAGAGGCATCGGCTACGTGGAGTACACGCTGGCCGCGAAGGCTCCCGCACAAACACATCCGCCGTACTTCGGCGTGGTGATGCTCGGCGGCCACGGCGATGTGGACGAAGCGACCGCGTTTTTCTGCGAACACTCCGGCGGTGGGAAAGTGGTGATTCTTCGCGCATCGGGTGACGACGATTACAACAAAGAGTTTCACGAGAAGTGTCCGGCGAACTCGACCACAACGATCGTCTTCAGTTCGCGCGAAGCCAGCGAGCAGCCGTGGGTATTGGCGCAATTGCGCGACGCTCACGCCATTTTTATCGCCGGCGGCGACCAGTCGAACTACATCAAGTTCTGGAAAGGCACCTCGGTTCAAAAAGAGATGAACGCGGCGATTGCGAGCGGCGTTCCTATCGCGGGAATCAGCGCGGGGCTGGCTGTGGAGGGCGAGTTCATTTTCGCGTCGATGATTGACACGGTCACCACCGAGCGAGCGCTCGCAAATCCGTACGACATTCACGTGACGCTCGCTCAAGGCTTTCTTGCGATTCCGCAACTGAGAGGCGTGATTACGGACAGCCACTACTCGGCGCGGTCGCGCATGGGGCGGTCCGTGGTATTCGCGGCGCGGATTCTGCAGGACGGATGGGCCAAGCAAATTCACGTGATGGGGATCGATGAAACTACCGCCGTGCTGGTGCAAGCGGACGGCTCAGCGCGCGTGGTGGGTAAAGGCGCGGCGCACATTTTTGCGATGAATGCGCCGGCAGAGACGTGCGTGGATGGAAAGCCGCTCACGGCTCGGAACATCAGCGGGTTCGTGGCACCGGCGGGATCGTCTCTGAATTTAAGAACGTGGACGGCGACGCCGGCGGAACCGTTCACGATCAACGTGGTCAACGGGAAGATGACCGTGACAAAGTAGCGTTCGTCTCCGAGTGAAACGCGCGCGTTACACGTTGAGTTTTTTGGTGCCGCTGATGAATTTGCTGCCCCGCTCGTAGAAGCGCAGCACGCGTTCCGCTTCCTTGGTGATGCCGATTCGGACGCTTTCGCCGATCGCACTACGCTTGCGAACCGAAGTGCCAAGCCAGAGCGGCGATTTACCATCGACCATGTCGATCGCATCGAGGCTGCGGTCAATCGCGAACGCTTCAGCGAGCCGGCCGGGGCCGCGCGCGAGATCTTCGAGTTTCGAGCTGTCGAGCGCGGCACGATGCCAGCGCATCAGCCCTATCCCTTCGATGGGCTCCGCCGCGCGGAACAGAACTCCTTCGCCCACGCCGTCGCGGTTGCCGGAAATGTTCAGCATGAAGTGGTTCCCGTAAATGAAGTACACGTAAGAGTGGCCGCGCTCCATGAAAAGCGGGCGGTTGCGCTTCGTCATGCCGCCCTTTTCGGCAGGTCGGCGCGCGTGAGGCGTTCGATGGTTATCGGGGTGGGCATGTGGCGCAGAACACGATACGGCATTTCAGGCTCGCCACCAAAATTCGCGCAGCTCCTGCCAGGGCCATGCATCGGATTCCATGTTGGGAAATCCCGCGCCAAAACAGAATCCACGCTCCAGCCTCCGCCGCTCAAAAGACTTAAACTTTCGGTCGTGCCGACTGGTACCGTCGTTCTATAGCGCCCACCTTCGCCGGACCTTAGCCTTGACTCAACCAGAGCTCTCCCAGCTCGGCATGGAGATTCATATGGCGACGTCCACTCACGTCCACGGATCGATAGGCCAGGGTCCAGCAGCGACAGGAGGGCGCGGTCTTCGGCGGCGCGAGCGGTTGAAGATGTCCTTGCCGCTCGAAGTGCGCCCGTTTGACGCGCGCTTCTCGGATGTCCGAGACGTCGGCGAAGTGCTTGATTTCACGCGAGATGGCCTTTTTTTCGCGACCTGCATGCCCCACTATTTTGTGGGCATGCGCGTGCTAGTCACTTTCCCTTTCGGCGAGAAGATCTCAGCGCACAAGAAGTTCCTCGGGTCGGTTGTCCGTGTCGAAGAGCGGACAAACGGCGCCGCCGGCATCGCTGTGAAGTTCGTTTTGTAGGCAGTAGAATAACGATTCGCCGCGCTCGCGCGTGTCGCCCGGGGCGAAAGGCGAAGCGTGGCGAACCCTGCATGTATTTCCCGATCCGGGCAAAATTTGCAGGGTTATCGCAAAAACGACGTACCCCAATAGCCCTAACTCCCCTATTTTCAATGCGCTATTAAATGTCATCGTCTGGCCTATGCATTGCATCCAAGTTACTGGGGGTGCTTTATGGGCGAACGTCGTAAGGCTCGTCGTTACGAAGTCTTCTTGCCGGTGCAGGTCTGTTTCACCGGAAAACGACCGGCGACTTTTCACACTGGTCAATTGCGCGACGTTTCGCGCACGGGCATCTTCTTCCACTCCCAGGTTCCCATCGAAGCTGGCACACCCATTGATCTGACCTTCTCGTTGCCTGCAGAGCGTGGCAGCGGCACTTCGGTGCTGGTGCGCGCCTCGGCAAAAGCGCTGCGAATGTCACCGTTCGAGGGCGAGGCTACTCCGCTCTTCGCAGTCGCAGCGACGATTGACCGGCTCGATTTCGTGCGGCCGGTTTCCGCACACGCTGCTTAATTCATCGCAATTCTGATTCACTCCATATTGGGATTTACTCGGGGTTGTGTGCTCGCACGTCCTTCCTGATCTAAACTCTCGTCGTGGCTACCGATCGATCGGCGCTTGAGCTGCGCGTACTTCGGTCGTTGTGTGCAAGCACTCAACTGGCGCGAACACGCGCTGCCGTCGCGCGGCTAGCCGGGTACGATTGGACCGAGCCCGATCACGCCGTCGTGTTCACTGCGATTCGTGGTGCGGCGGAGCGCGGGGCAGCGGTGACGAGCGAGACGCTAATGGCGCTGGCTACGCGCGCCGGGTTTCCGGACTTGGAGCTTCAGGCGTATTTCCAGCCGCGCGAGGCTAGCTCGGTAGAAGCAGCGGTCGGCGCGCTATTGGGTGGATGATGGCGGTCGAGCGAGCCAAAGTCGCTCGCCGCCCGAAGCCGATCGTCGGTAGTCGGTGTAGATTGGCTCGCAAAGCGCGCGACTTGGACGAAGTCCTACTCCGAGCGCAACGCGTCCATGGGGTTGGCGGAAGCGGCGCGGCGCGCAGGGATGTAGCTGGCGGCGAAGGCGCTGCCAATGAGCACGATGCCGACCGCCGCGAACGTCGCGGGATCGAACGGGCTCACTTGAAATAGCATCGACTTCACAAGTGAAGTGAGCGCGAGCGCTCCAACGGCGCCGATCGCTGCACCAATCAACGCCATGCCGACGCCTTCACGTACGACCATTCCCCGAATTTCGCGCGGCTGTGCGCCGAGGGCCATGCGAATGCCCAGTTCGCGAATGCGCTGGCCGACGGCAAGCGCCATGATGCCGCCAATGCCCGTCGCCGCGATCAGCAGAGCGAGAACAGCGAAGACGCCAAGCAAGCTGGCGGTGAGTCGCGGTGATTCGAGCGAATCCCTACGCGCCTGCTCTATCGACATCTCATGCGTCACGGCCGTCTGCGAATCCACGTCGCGGATCACGTTGCGAATCTGCTGCGCCATTGCAGTCGGTTCCGCGGCAGTGCGAACGATCAGCGTGGCCGGGTCGGGATTCTGCGCCATCGGCACGAAAATCTCCGCCACCGGCGCGTGATCGAGCCCAAACTCGCGCACGTCTCCGACCACACCGACGATCTCGATCCAGCTCTTGCCCTGATCGAACGAAATCCGCTTTCCTATCGGATCTTCGTTCGGCCACACGCGCTGCTTCATTTCGTGATTGATGATCGCAACATCCGGATGCTTCTTGTCGTCGGTTTCCTCGAACACGCGGCCGTGCTGCAGCGGAATTCCGAGCACTTTGAAGTAGTCCGACGATATCGCTTCGGCGCTCGCGAGCGGTGGTTGTGCGCCAGCCTTCGGGAGACGTCCTTCGACCTGAAATGCGTTTGCGCCTGGTCCGCCAGATATCAACTCGGGCTGAAGCGGGTAGTTCGATGCCACCGCTGCGCTTTCCACGCCCGGCTCGGACTGCACTCGATCGACAAGCTTTTTCGCCGCAGCCGCAAACTGTTCCGTTCCCGCATATTTCGACCAATTGAAACTGATGCGCATCGCAAGGACGTGTTCGGGAACAAAGCCCGGATTCACGCGCTCGAGATTCAGAAGGCTGCGCAGCATCAATCCTGCCCCCACAAGCAGCACAAAAGAAAACGCCACCTGGCAAACGATCAGCGTGCTGCGCATTCGATTGCGCGAACGCCCGATCCCAGCACCGGTGCTCCCCTCTTTCAATCCGCTCGAAATATCCGCGCCGGAGAACATCGCCGACACTGTGCCGAAGACAATGCTGGTTAGGAGAGCGGCGGCAAACGTGAAGATCAGCACGCCGGCGTCAATTTGAATCTCACGCGCGCGAGGCGTGAGGCGCGCAGCAAACGTGGTGAAAAGCTCCAGGCTCATGTTCGCGAGCAGGAGTCCGAGTCCGCCGCCCATGATCGCTAAGAGAAAGCTCTCGGTGAAGAGCTGTCGCAGCAGTCGGATTTTCCCCGCTCCCAGAGCCGAGCGTACGGCCAATTCCCTTTCGCGGCGCGTGACGCGCGATAGCGTCAGGTTCGCTACGTTCGCGCAAACGATCAGAAGCACGAAACCCGCAGCAGCGAGCAGAGCGAGAAGGATGGGACGCGCCGTGTCTGTCAATTCGGCTTTGAGCGGCGTCGCCGTCACAGCGAAACCCGCGTCCGGTGTGTAGTCGCCGGGATACGAGGCATCGAGCCGGCCGGTAACAGTTGCGAGGTCCGCACGCGCCTGATCCAAAGTCACGCCCGATTTCAAGCGCCCAAACAGTTCCATCATGCGCATCCCGCGGCCCTGGATCATGTCATCACTCGAGCGGTACGGGCACGCCGACGTCGGCATGTAGACGTCGTCTTCGTCGGGATATTGTGGAAGCCGTGGCAGGACGCCAACGACGGTATGCACCTTGTCGTTCATCTGAAATGTCTTGCCCACAATTTCCGGATC
>JBEKJW010000089.1:0-15865 GCA_050011035.1 Candidatus Acidiferrales bacterium | reverse complement strand
TTCCGGACTTCGCCGTCGATCTTGATCGCCGTGTCTTCCGAATAATCGCGATGTTGGTTGATCTCGCGGCCCAGGAAAATCGCCTCTTCCTTCTTGCCAAACGTCAGCGGCCCGAGAACGCTCATGCCCCATTCGCAGACCATCTGCCGCGCGATTTCCGTGGCACGTTCGATATCGTTCCCCGCGCCCGTCGTGATGTGGTGCAGGAAGATTTCTTCGGCTGCGCGGCCGCCCATAAGCACGGCCAACTGCGCCTCCAAAAATTCCTTCGTGTACGTGTGCTTGTCGTCGATCGGCAGCTGCATCGTGACACCCAGCGCCATGCCGCGTGGGATGATCGTAACCTTGTGCAACGGATCGGCGCCCGGCGTCACCGCAGCTACCAGCGCATGCCCCGCTTCGTGATACGCCGTGTTGCGCTTCTCTTCGTCGGACAAAATCATCGACCGGCGCTCCACGCCCATCAATACTTTGTCCTTCGACATTTCAAAGTCGACCATCGCGACGAGCTTGCGGTTCTGGCGCGCTGCCCAAAGCGCGGACTCGTTCACCAGGTTCGCCAGATCGGCGCCCGAAAAACCCGGCGTGCCGCGCGCGATCACCGAAAGATCCACGTCGTCAGACAGAGGAACCTTCCGCGTGTGCACGCGCAGAATGTCTTCGCGTCCCTTCACGTCCGGCCGGGGCACAACCACGCGGCGGTCGAAGCGTCCCGGACGCAGCAACGCCGGGTCGAGTACATCCGGCCGGTTCGTCGCGGCAATCAAGATCACGCCTTCGTTTGATTCAAAACCGTCCATTTCCACAAGCAGCGCGTTCAACGTCTGCTCGCGCTCATCGTGTCCACCGCCCAAACCCGCACCGCGGTGCCGGCCTACGGCATCGATTTCGTCGATGAAGATGATGCACGGCGCGTTTTTCTTGCCTTGCTCGAACAAATCGCGCACGCGGCTCGCGCCCACGCCGACGAACATCTCGACGAAGTCCGAACCCGAGATCGAGAAGAACGGAACGTTCGCTTCGCCCGCAATTGCGCGTGCCAGCAAAGTCTTTCCCGTTCCCGGAGGCCCGACGAGCAGCACGCCCTTCGGAATGCGCCCGCCCAGCTTCTGGAATTTTTGCGGATCCTTCAGAAAGTCGATGATCTCGTACAGCTCTTCCTTCGGCTCATCGATTCCGGCGACGTCTTTGAACGTCGCCTTTTTCTGCTGCGCCGTCAAAAGCCGTCCGCGAGACTTGCCAAAGCTCAGAGCCTTATTTCCTCCGGCCTGCATCTGGCGCATCATGAAGACCCAGAACAGCACCAGCAAAATCAGCGGCGCCATCGTGCCTAGCCAGCTCAGCCAGTCCGGATTCTTTGCTTCCTTGTAGTTGTATTTGACGTTGTGTTCGGTCAGCGATTTGGTGATGTCGGGGATCGCGGTGTTAGCTACCGTCACGTTGCGGAACCGGCCGCCTTCGCGGTATTCACCCTGCAGTTCGGCGCTGTTCGGAGCAAGGATAATCGTGACATCCTTGACGCTGCCGTTCGTCACCTTTGTCTGGAAATCTGAATAATTGGGCTCGTCGTCTTTCGCGCTCTGACCACCCGTGGACGCCATCTTCCACAGGAACACTGCGAGCACGATCATCAGGAGCCAGAATAAAATTGTTCGTACTGTTGAGTTCACCGAAATAACCTCACCCTCAGTTTACCGATACCCGTTAGATGCGGCAGCCTCTCGGGAATCTTCAATTTCCCCGATCGTCCGGAAAAGCCGCACCTTCAATCACTAATCCCACACGTGTCGCCTGCGAAGCCAGGAAGTCTGCCGCGGGGGGCATCCCGAGCGCCCATACGATCCGGCCGCTGCTTTCCAGCACTGGCCAGCCGGCTCGCTCCGATGCCGGTACGCGACTCGCGAGCAGCAGCTGTTTCACTTTGCGCTCGTCGCGTCGCCCTTTCGGACGGTAGGCATCCCCAGGCTGCCAGTTCCGCAAAATCAGCGGAAAATGGATCAAATCCGCATCCAGCGCCACCGTCTCTCTTTTAGTGTCCCTCTCCCTCTGTGACCAGTCAATTACTTTCAGGCAGAACGCCGTTTTCAGTTCTGGAACGGAAACAGTCGCCTGTCCGTTCGCCGGACGTTCGACCTGATAGTGATACGAGAGATTCTTCCGCGCGGTTCCACCGACACCGCGCGCCATCGTTCGCGAGTCCGTTGATCCAAACACGATCGAGTCGAACACCTTCTCAACTTCGACGCGCCCCGGAAGCTCCACGCGGCTTCCGCCGGCTCCGCTGCTGGCAAGACGAATCACTTGCTCGACGTGTTCGGATGTGAGTTCCCGAAGGTTTCCCCGAATTCCTTTATAAAGACGGCGCACCAGCCGTTCCGTAAGCGCTCGGAAGGGGTTGAAACGAATGTCGTTACTCGAACTCTGCGAAATGGTGTCGGCGTTCAGTGCACTCAGAGGATTGAACAGCCTCGCCGCATCGATCGCAAGCGTCCGTCCATCCGCTCGCACGAGTTCTCGAAACCGCTCCTCGACCAATGCATCCCAGAACCCGCCCTCTTCTCGCGCCAGTCGCGCCAGCGTCGAAAGGTGTTCCGTAATCGCCGGCGAAAACTCTGACGCCAGTAGAGGCATCAACCTTTCTCGAATTCGCGCGCGAAGGCGCTCTACGTCAGCGTTCGAAGAATCCTCCCGCCACGCCTGTCCGACCCCGCGCAAATATTCGCGCAGATTCTGCCGCCGCATTTCGATCAGCGGGCGCACAATTGGTCCAGCTACCGGATAAATTCCAGCAAGACCCGTCGTTCCCGTTCCGCGGATGATCTGTGCCAGTACCGTCTCGGCCTGATCGTCAGCGGTGTGCGCAAGCGCTACATGCGTCGCCCGTCCCTCGCGGACGATGGAATGAAAAAGCGCATAGCGCATCCGTCGCCCAGCGTCCTCCAAATTCCAACCCTCGCGCTCGCTCTCCGCAAGCACGTCGCGCTTCTCACGAACAATCTCCACTCGCAAATCGCGCGCGAGATCCTCGACGAATTTCTCATCGCCTTCCGACTCCGCGCCACGCAGCGAATGATTAAAATGCGCCACCAGCAGCAAGATCCCCAGCTCGCTCTTCAGCACGTCGAGCAGCCGTAACAGCGCCACCGAATCGGAGCCGCCAGACACCGCTACTGCAACGCGGCTTCCCGCAGGCAGCATGCCGCCACTCCGAATTTTTTCGAGCGCGAATTGTTCGAAGGGACTTCGCATGGGCCAATCACGCGGCTCCGTCGCGCATGCTGAATGCAACGGCTTGTCGAATGGTATCAGCCGGAAGGTAGCGGGTCGAGATGCAGCGCCGCGGCTTACAGCCGGTCGGCCAGCTGCTGCGAGAACAAATCGCGGCTGTGGGAAATGCGGCGGTCGAGTGCTACGGCTGCGAAGTACGAGCAGCTTTCACGTTCGCGCTCAAACCACGAAGCAAGATTCGGTGCGATCGTGTGCGCCAAGCGGCCCAGCACAGCGAGCACGCTGTAGTAGGCGCCCACCGCGCGGATGTCGGTCTGGTCGTCCTTCTGTTCCGGGCAGAGCTGTACCAACTGCAGCAAGCGGGCGAAGTCGTCCGCCTTCACTTTCTGGCTCGTGATGCCCGTGACCTCCTGCAATCGCGGCGAAAGCTCCACGTTGCGGCTCGATGCCACGATCGAACGGAAGTACGACACCACAAACGGCAGAAGCGCCGCGATCGAGAACACGCAGATGATGATTGGCATCATCACAGCTTCACCGACAATTGCGCCGGCATCAGTCGAGCTTCGTCAGAAACACGCAAAAACGTGTAGCTCCACGCCGCTGGCAGCCACACTCCCAGGATCGGAAAAATCACATGTAATACGCTGACTTCGAGATGCGGGAAAAGGTTGCGCAGCGCGTAAGTGCCCGCGGTCGCGCTGAAATAGATTCCCAACGCCAGAACCAGCTGAATCAACCGGGTACGCGTCTCCCGTAATTTCATGATCGCGCCCCACAGAAGATACGTAAGCACGACGCCAACGAAGTACAGGTTCTGGCCCAGTTCCACGACGAAACGACTCGTCAGGTGATCTTGGTTCTGACGAATCACCGCATAGGAAAAGAATGCGGTCGCGCCTACCAGCACGGCGGCAGCCGTGCGGATGTGCTTGCCTACCCTCATTTCCTCGAATACATGCTGATACAGTTGGATGACCACGCTGAATAAGGAAATCGTTAGAAGACTTTCGGTGTAGTAATAAACGTAGGTGTATTGCTTGGATGAGAGCCCGTACTTACGAAGAAAGTAGAAGTGGGCGCACTGCACAAGCCCGCAGCACATCATATACAGCGTGAGCGAAAGGTAGCGGCGAACTTGACTTCTAGCAAACGCAGACACCACCACGACGACTTCCAATAGGAAGCCTGCGGTCCAAACTGTGTAGTCCATCGGGCCGAGCATTCGGAACGCATCCTAGCGCCTGACCCGCCCCTCCCGGGGCTTAAATCGCCGCTGCTACTTCAGCGGTGACTGGATCGGCGAAGTCGTCATCCACGGCGTAGCCGGTACGGGCGATGACGTGTTCGACCACGGCGTAGCCGGTACGGGCGATGACGTGTTCGACCACGGCGTAGCAGGAACAGGTGAAGATGTGTTCGTCCACGGCGTAGCCGGTACGGGCGACGACGTGTTTGCCAGCGCAGACTTCACGCCCATTGCACCGCAAACAACCAACATCGCCATCAAAACAACTGACTTCTTAGACATAGACTCCTCCGAGGGGAAACTTCGGAGCGGAGTCTATTTCAAAGTGACAAATACCGTCAAGGAAAGTTTGCGGGACGGAGAAACACCCCCGCTCAACTGGCCTCGCCAGTACTTTTTTCAGTTGTCGCCAGTGAGAGTACGGTCCTGGTCCGGGTGGGTCAATGTTACGAAGGTACTATGATTTCCGCCGTTTCAAAAGTGCGAAAAGGCCCATTTCTAGGCCCTTTTCTGCGTTTCCTTAGAAATCTTCCGCTCCGAAAAGGCCTTTTTCTTGACACAAGGCGGGTTCGTCCGTAGCATCAAAAGCTGCCTCGTGCCGGTTTAGCTCAGTGGTAGAGCGAGGGTCTCATAATCCCTAGGCCGTGGGTTCGATTCCCCCAACCGGCACCACCATCTAGCCAGTTTCCCCGTAAATCCCGTCTAACCTGCTCAAACTCACCTGAATCGCCTCGGGCTGCTGAACATTATTTAGCCCCGCTTCGTCTATATCCATGACGGCGCTCCCGACTGCTCTGTGATGCGGGCGCCTGCTCCAGCTCGAGTCCTTTGGGGGAACCATGGGGAACGTCCTAAATGATCTCCGCTTCGGTTTTCGCACCCTTCTGAAGAATCCCGGCTTTGCTGCCGTTGCTGTGCTGGCCCTCGCACTTGGCATCGGGGCGAACACCGCGATCTTCAGCGCGGTCTATGCCACTCTTCTCGCGCCGCTTCCTTATCCTCACTCCGAACAGCTCGTCATGGTCTGGTCTCTGGTTCAAGGCGATAAAAATGTCACCGCCGCCGGCGACTACCTCGACTGGCGCCGCTATAACTCCACGTTCCAGTATCTCGGCGCGTGGACCGGCGGCAGCGTGAATCTTTCCACCTCCGGCCGCCCGGAACGCGTCGAAGCTTCGCGCAGCACGCCCGGTTTTCAAGCCATGATGGGCCACAAGTTTTTGTATGGCCGCGATTTTCTTCCCGAAGAAGGCGAACCCGGTAAGGACCACGTCGCCATTCTCACGAATCGTCTCTGGCGCACGCGCTTCGATTCCGATCCCAACATCATCGGCAAACAGTTCGAAATGAATGGTGAACCTTCCACCATCGTCGGCGTCATGGCGCCCGGTCCCGCCGACCATCTCAACAACGCAATGTACATCCCGCTCGCGTTCAAGCCCGAGCAAATGAATCACGATTTTCACTGGCTACTCTGCCTCGGCCGATTGAAACCCGGCGTCACCGTCGAACAGGCCAATGCCGACATGGCGAACGTCGCAAAGCGGATCGCCGAAGAAAATCCGAAATCCAACACGGGTTGGGGCGTGAAGGTCGAGCCACTCAAAAACGACTTTCTCGATCGCGACGTGATTCGCGCTCTCTGGCTTCTTCTCGGCGCCGCCGGCTTTGTGTTGCTGATTGCCTGCGCGAATATTGCCAACCTGCTTCTCGCACGCGCCACTACACGTCAGCGGGAAGTCGCTGTCCGCGCGTCACTCGGCGCTTCGCGCGGGCGTCTCTTCGGGCAATTCCTCGCTGAAAGTCTCGCGCTCTCCATGGTCGGATGTCTGGCCGGCGTCGCTCTCGCTTGGGGACTCATACGATTGATCATGGCGCTGATGCCTCCCTTCACGCTGCCGTCCGAAGCCGACGTTCACATCAGCCTTCCCGTTCTCGCTTTCACCGTCGCCGCCAGCTTGCTCTCCGGCGTTTTGTTCGGCTGCGTCCCGGCGTGGCAGGCAGCGCGCATGAATCTAAATGAAGTCTTGAAAGAAGGCGGCCGCGGCGGCTCAACAGCCGGGCGCCACGGTTTTCGCCGCGCGCTCGTTGTGTTCGAATTCGCCCTGGCGTTGAGCCTTCTCACCGGCGGCGGCCTCGCGGTTCACAGCCTTTGGAACGTCGCGCATGTCGACCTCGGCTTTAAGTCCGACCATCTGCTCACTTTTTACTTGCCTGTACCTGATGGTCAGTTAAAAGATCCGTCGCAAATCGTCAACTTCTACCAGCAGCTTCACGATCGCATCACCGCGTTACCGGGCATCACCTCCGTATCGATCTCCGAGGGAATGCCAATGCAGGGCACGAATTTCGGTATGCCCTTCACCATCGAAGGTCACGATGTGAGCGATCCTTCAAAACGTCCCGGTGCCGGCTTCAACATGGTCATGCCTGGCTTCTTCGACACGTTCGGCATTCGCATGATCTCCGGACGCCCGATCACCGCTCAGGACCGAGCCGGCGGAATGCAAGTCGCCGTCGTGAACGAAGCGTTCGTCAAGAAGTTCTTCTCGGGCGTCGATCCGCTGTCGCAACGCATTCTCGTCGAGCAGCTCATCCCCGGCGTCACCAAACTCGGCGCCGCCACGCCGTGGCAAATCGTCGGAGTCTATCGCAACGTGAAAAACGGCGGTGCAAAAGGCAACGGGTTTCCCGAAATCGATGTGCCCTTCGCGCAGAGCCCGTGGCCCCAAGCGGCCATCGCCGTTCGTACCAGTGGCGATCCCGGTGCCGCGAGCAAGAGCATCGCGGACGTCGTTCAATCTTTCGATTCGAACCTGCCGCTGGCTGAAGTGAAGACGATGGACCAGATCATCGACGAAGCTAAAGGCGGAGATCGTTTTGTCGCCTTTCTCTTCGGAGGATTCGCAGCGCTCGCGTTACTTCTCGCCGCTCTGGGCATTTACGGTGTGATGTCCTTCGCCGTCGCTCAGCGTACCCATGAAATCGGCCTGCGCATGGCGCTCGGCGCGGACTCCTCGAGCGTGCTGAAACTCATTCTTCGGGAAGGAATGCTGCTGGCCGTCCTTGGTGCGGCGCTCGGCCTGGTCGGCGCCTACTTCGTGGGTCGCGGTATGCAGTCGCTGTTCTTCGGCGTCGGCAAGATCGACTTCACGGCGTTCTCAATCGTCGCCGTGCTGCTCATGATCTCCGCCGTACTCGCGTGTTATGTGCCGGCCAATCGCGCCACCCGCGTCGATCCGATGCAGGCGCTTCGCCAGGAATAACTCGCACTCGTGAGCGCTACGAGTGGCGCGCGCGTGATCGAACGCGCGCTGCGCTCAACTATTGCAAGTACGTCTTGAGCCAGTCGAAGACCGTCGCATACCAAAACTGCGCGTTCTGCGGCTTCAGAATCCAGTGGCCCTCGTCCGGGAAAACCACCAGCTTCGACGGCACGCCTTGCCTCTGCAGCGCGCTAAAAAATTCCAAGGACTGCGTATACGGCACGCGGTAGTCCATCTCGCCACAAATCACCAGCGTCGGCGTCTTGTATTTTGCGATGTCCCCCGCGTACGTCGAAGGGGACCACTGCTTATAGCTCTCCGGGTTTCCCCACGGCGTGCCCTGCATGTCGTGCTCTTCGAACCAGAGCTCTTCGGTCGCAAACATAGCGGTCTTGTCGTAAATCCCCGCGTGGCTCACGATCGCTTTGAACCGCCCCGTGTGCGTTGCCAGCCAGTCCGCCATGTACCCGCCATACGAAGCGCCCGCCGCAGCCACATGCGTCCCGTCGATGAACGAATACTTCGAAATCGCCGCTTCCGTTCCGGTCATGATGTCCTGGTACGGCTTTCCACCCCAGTCGTTCGTGATCTCGTCCGTGAACTTTTGCCCGTATCCCGTCGATCCGCGCCGGTTGATCATCAACGTGACGTAGCCCTGCGCGGAAAAAAGCTCTTCATTCCAACGGTAACCCCACGCATTGGTCCACATCGTCTGCGGCCCGCCGTGCAGCAGCACCACCATCGGATATTTCTTTGTCGCGTCGAATCGCGGCGGCCGGATCAACATCGCCTGCACCTTCACGCCGTCAGCGCTCGTGAACCAGAAAGTCTCCGCCGGATTCATATCGATTTGCGCGAGTGCAGCGCTGTTGTGATGTGTGATCTGCCGAACTCCACCACCGTCCGCGCCCGCCACGAAAATTTCCGCCGGCATCACCAGGCTCGACCGCTCGAATGCCAGAGTCTTCCCATCCGCGCTCAGTGAAATTCCCATGTTGAAGCTCTCTGCAACCACTTTCTCCGGCTGCGCTCCCACGCGCGCGTCCATCGCATAAATCGGCTGCAGCGTCTCGTCTTCAGCCTCGAAATAAATCTTCTTGCTGTCCGCCGACCACGCCAGTCCACCAGCGCTCCGGTCAAATCCCTCGCTCAGATTCTCGATCTTCCCGCTCGCGCGGTCGTACAGCATCACCCGCCAACGATCGGATTCGTACTCCGGCGTCAGCTGCGCGTGATACGCAATGTACTTGCCGTCTGGCGAATACACAGGTCCGCCGTCGAATCCCTTGTTCGCACCGGTGATGAGTCTCGGTTCCGTGCCGCCTACCACCGGAACGATGAACAAATCGCCGTTCGTCGAAATCGCCTCCATCTTGTCCGTCACGGCCGTAAAGCAAATCTCGGCTCCATCTGGCGAGAATGCGATATCCTCCGGCCCGCCACGCTCATCCGGCGGCACATCGTAATTCGCGCCGGGCGTCAAATCGCGCGGTTCCCCGGAAGCCGTCGCCGTACCGCCGTCCGTCGGTGCACCCAGCACGAACAAGTGCCCGCGCTTGCCGTCGTTCCAGTGCGTCCAGTGCCGGTACAAAAGCTCAGTCGCAACGTGCGCTTTCACTTTGCTTTTCTCTTTTGCTTCGTCGCGCTCTTTGTTGCAGGCATCGTCCTTGCAATCCGGATATACGGCCGAAGTGAACAGCAGCAACTTCCCGTCCGGCGACCACTTCACGATGTCCACGCCCGTCGAGATATGCGTCCACTTCCTTGCTTCGCCGCCTCCCAGCGTCAGCACGTAAACCTCAGAATTGCCGTCGCGCGACGAAAGGAATGCGATGCTCTTCCCGTCCGGCGACCACACCGGCGAGCTGTCGTGTCCGCTTTGCGTCAACATGACCGGCTCACCTCCGCCGGTTGCGACCATCCAGACGTTGCTCGCGTTGCGATTCGCGTCGATATCCGGCGTCGCCACGGTGTAGACAACCCATTTCCCGTCCGGCGATATCTGCGCTTCGCTCACACGGTGCATCCGCAACAACTCGTCCACCGAGAGTGGCTTACTCGTTTGCGCTGCAGCCGTCGACGCAAACGCCAGCCCAGCCATACCGATCCACACCGCGATTCTCAACGCATTACGAACTTTCATTTCGTCGCCTTCCTTTCGAAAGCTATTTTGCAGAAGTGCCGGCCGTCGCGGCGCTTGCGTTCGGCGGATTGTGCTCTTCCAGGTAGCGCAACAGCAAGCTGTAGAGGTGCAGCGTGGTTCCCTCACCCTCGTTGATCGCGTGCGTGCGGTTCGGATACTCCATGAAATCGACGGGCTTATCCAGTTCGATCAACCGGTTCAGTAGCAGCTCCGTCCCGCTGTAGTGAACGTTGTCGTCGCCGGAGCCGTGCACGATCAGCAAGTGACCTTTCAACCCTTCCGCGTAGTTGATCGCCGAGCTCGACTTGTACCCTTCGACGTTCTGAAGCGGCAGTCCCATATACCGCTCCTGATAAATCGAGTCGTAGAGCCGCAAATCCGCCACCGGCGCCACTGACATTCCCACCTTGTAAAGATCGGGCGCGCGGAACATCAGATTCAGCGTGCTCGATCCGCCGCCGCTCCATCCCCAGACCGCCACGCGCGATGCGTCGGCGTAAGGATGCTCCGCCAGAAACTTTTCCAGCGCTGCGGACTGGTCCTTCACGATCACCGGATGAATCGCGCCGTACACCTGCTTGCGCCAAGCGCGGCCCTTCGGCGCAGGCGTACCGCGGTTGTCGAAGCTCACCACGATGTAGCCCGCCTGCGCGACGATCCGGTGAAAATCAAAATTCCACGCCGCCCACATATCCACCACGGTCTGCGCGGCCGGTTCGCCGTACACGAACACGAGTACCGGATACTTTTTCGATGGATCGAAGTTCGGCGGCTTCAACATCCACGCATCGAGTGTCGTCGATGGATCGGTCTGCGCCTTGAAAAATTCCGTCGGAGATGCAATCACCAGCGGCGCAACGGTCTTCGCGAGCGCCGCGTTGTCTTCCAGTACGCGCACAGGTTTCTGCGTCGAAAGGTCGACCAGGTCGAACACCGGAACCACATCCGCGCGCGAGTACGTGTGAAATGCCCAGTGCCCGTCCGGCGAAACATCGTAGTCGTGCGTCCCGAGCTGGCTGAGCGCGCTCACCCGCTCCGCTTTGCCGCCGCCGTCGAGCTTCGTGCGGAACAAATACTTCTGCGTTGCGTTCTCCGGCGAAGCGTAAAAATAGAGGTAGCCGTTCTTCTCGTCCTCACCTGGGAGGCCCATCACGTCGTACGGCCCGGGCGTGAGCAGTTGCACCTTCGAGCCATCGCGCGAGACGAGATACGCATGTCGCCAACCGTCGCGCTCGCTCAGCCACAAAAACGCCGCGCCATCATGAACCCACTTGATCTCGTCGTTGACGTCGACCCACGCTGGATCGCTGTCGCGGAAAATCTGCTTCACGTTGCCGTCGGCCGCGCTCGCGAGCAGCATGTCGTTCTGGTTTTGCAGACGGTTCAAATGCTCGATCGCAAGCTCGCTCGAATTCGACGCCCACTCCATTCGCGCGATGTAGTTTTCCCGCGGATCGCCGGGAACCTGCATCCACGTCGTCGCACCGCCGCCCGCGCCCACCACGCCCACACGCACCGCCGAATTCGTCGAGCCCGGAATCGGAATGGGGATGTTCAGTACCGTCGGATAAACGCCGAGGCCTGGATATGGAAATCCCGTCACGATTTCCTTCGGCTTGCCGAGGTTGTAAATCAGCTTGAAAATTCCCACGTTGCTCGTATCGAACTGCCAGTACGCGATCTTCGTGCCGTCGGGGCTCCAGCGAAATCCATCGCGCACGTCGAGTTCTTCTTCGTATACCCAGTCCGACGTGCCGTTGACGATCGAGTCCGATCCGTCCGTCGTGACCTGCGTAATCTTTCCCGACGCGACATCCTCCACGTAAATGTTGTTTGCCCGCACGTACGCCACGCGCGTCCCATCCGGTGAAAACTTCGCGAACATCAGGGTCGAAGCCGGCGCATCGCCTCCCAGCTTTTTCATCGTCCCCGCCGCCACATCGAGCACCCAGTAATCCCCGCGCGTCGGAATTCGCCAGACCTGCACGCCGTTCGTGAAGATCAGCAGCTTCGATTTGTCTTTTGACCACGAAAAGCCTTCGAGCTCGAGCGGCGCGCTCGCTCCCGACGGAATCATCTTCGACGCAGACACCAGCACGTCCCGCTTTCCCGTCGCCGTTTCGTATCGGACAATATCCGCCGCCCCTTGCACCGCTGCCGAAGGTTCCACCGTCGTGAATGCCGCGCCGTCATCGAGCCAGCGCGCCGGCCCGAAGTATTTCACCTCGAAGTCTGACGACGCGTACATCCGGTGCAGCAGCGCGTCAGACTCTTGCGAAACTTGCGCTTGGACTGGGGCGGAGGCGATGGTCAGAAATAAAATCGCGAGAACGGCTTTGGCGAGGGTGCGGATGCGAATTCCGGTGGCTTCGCGGCGCGACGCCGGGCTGATCGGTGTCATCAATAGTCCTTGGTATTCCTTGAAATGTCTGCGTCGATGATCATCAGCGACTATTCGGCAGAGGATTTTGTAAAGCTACTTTCCTGAACGCCTCGCCCATTCGCGGGCTGCAGCGGCCGTGCGTTGTTCGGGAAAAATTTCGCGAATGCCTCGATCTGCACGGCCGAAACTTCGACAGGCTTTTTCATCACGTACCAGTCGACGCCTTCCGTGCACGGCGGAATCGTCACCGATCCCGAATATTTGTAGTAGTTGCGGTCGTTCGGCAGAAAATCCTCAGCGTTCAGCTGCACTTTCTTGTGCTCGGCTTCCTTGCCCACATCCTTTGGCAGGTAATTCCACAGCACTCGCAGCGGAGCATTCTCTCCGCCGTTCTTGAGCAGCACCGCAACCACCGCCAGCCGCCCTTGCGCGTTGCGATGCACCAAGTGCAGCTCGAGGTCGTATTTCTGCCCGTCGATCGCCGTTTCGCTCGGATGGTGAAAATGGAACTGCACCAGATCGTAGACCGAGCCGTTCACCGTGATGCTGCTGCCGGCTTCGTAGTTCACCTGCATAGTAAATCCGGTATTGACGATCTTCAGCGGCGTTAGTTTGTAGTCGAATTTGATCGGCGCAAGTTCGGCCGGTGCGGCGCCCGTCAAATTGATCGGCGACTGGTGCGTTCCGGCTTTGCACGCAGCGTATGCGGGATCGAGGTCGCCCCACTGCGCCGGCCCGGTCGGTGCCTCATACGTCCACGGGGCGGGAAATTTTTGCGGAACGTACTGCGCGGAGGCGTTCTGAACTGCAAAAAGTGCGGCATAAAGAAGGGTGACGGCGATGAGTACGCGAGAGATACGGCACTGCATTTTGGGGCTCTCCTTGGCGGAATTGCGAGCGTAGCACCACGCTTTCCATTCCATCCAACAATTTTTCGCCTCGCCGCATTATGACGGCTCCCGGCAAACACCCGATGATGTAGCGGGCTCGTTCCATGATAAGAAGTACGAGGCATATAAACCGTTATGCAATTTTTCCGGGAGGCAAGAATGGCAACGGAATGTAAACACTTCTCGCAAATCAGAAATGTGAAGCCGAAGACCAACGGCTGCGAAGAGTGCCTGAAGATGCATGACACCTGGGTTCATCTGCGGCTGTGTCTCGAGTGCGGACACGTCGGCTGCTGCGATTCCTCCAAAAACAAGCATGCCACCAAGCACTTCCACGCGACCAAGCACCCGATCATGCAATCGATCGAGCCGGGCGAGAGCTGGAAGTGGTGCTACGTGGACGAAATGCTGTTCGACAACTGACGCCCTTAATCCACGAGGGTGCGGGAGATCTCTGATGAAATTGGCGGCAGGAATCATGGCGGCAGCGCTGCTGGTGTGCGCGGCGGGCGGCGCTCAGGAACAAAAACCGGCCGCGCCGCCGCTGCAGTACGCCAACCTCGGCGATCTGAAATTGCAATCGGGCAAAGTGATTCACGATTTTCGGCTTGCCTACCGCACCGCCGGCACGCTGAACGCCGCTAAATCGAACACCGTGCTCTTCCCTACCTGGCTCGGCGGCCGAAGCGAAGATCTCGCCAACCTGATCGGCCCGAACAACGTCGTCGATACCGGCAAATATTTCGTCGTGACGATCGACGCGATCGGCAACGGCGTCTCGACTTCCCCTTCAAACAGCAAAACGCAAGCGCGGCTCGATTTCCCCGAATTCACCATTCGCGACATGGTCGAATCCGAGCACCGGCTCGCCACCGAAGTTCTGCACGTCAACCACATCCACGCCGTGATGGGAATTTCCATGGGCGGCATGCAAGCGTTTGAGTGGATCGTGGCGTATCCCGATTTCATGGACGTCGCGGTGCCCATCGTCGGCTCGCCGCAATCCACCGCGTACGACAAGTTGCTCTGGACCAGCCAGATTGACGCGCTCAAGCTCGATCCTGAATGGAAGGACGGCAAGGGCACGAAATCGATGGCGGGCGGCTACGGCGTCTACGCGGAAATTGAATCGATGAACATCAGCTCGCCCGCGTATCGAGTGGCGCTCACTCCGCCGGGCGACTTCGCCACATTTCTCACAAAAGCCAAAGCCGATTACAAAGGCTCGGCGCTCAGCGCCTGCGACGACATCCGCCAGCGCCAGGCGATCATGTCGCTCGATTTACCCGGCGAGTTTTCAACCACGCTGGCCGATCTGCCCAAACTCGTTCACGCTAAAGTGTTCGTGGTCGTCTCGCCTGAAGACCACATGGTCAATCCCGAACCCGCCATCGCCTACGCAAAAGCTTCCGGCTCGCCGCTGCTCCTGATGAATACGCCCTGCGGGCACCTGAGCCCCGATTGCGTTTCCACCGGCCCGCTCGTTGCGCAATTCTTGGCCAATCCCGCCTCAGTGCAATCGCAAACCCTTTCCGGCCCGGCGAAGTAGGCGTTTGCGGCTAATCGACAGCCGTCAACTGTGTCATCTAGTGCGTTCATTCGGCGAGCGTAGCAGAGCCGCGGCGGAAGACTAGTTGTACGACGGGACAGATTTATTTTGGACGGAAGACCGATGCCGATTTTTGGTGCGCCTGTACTTCGCGCATGGTACAGGTTTCGGAAGTACAGGTTTTCGCAGGCTCGATCCGGGCCACAATCACCTACACGATGAAAATCAGCCGCCGGAATCCGCGCAGAACGCTCGTGATCGTGAATCCCGTGACGGGCGAAGGGCGCGCGCATCGGGCAGAGAAGGATGTAGCGAGCTATCTGGCGCTTGGAGGCGAAGCCGCCGACTTCGTGCGTTCGACCAGCCCGGACGATGTGCGCGAGAAGGCCGCGCGCGCGACACATGACGGCTACACGCACGTAGTAGCGCTCGGAGGCGACGGCACGTTCCACTACGTGATTGAAGGAATTCACGGCACGGACGCGATTGCTGGATTTTTTCCAGCCGGTGGCGGGAACGACATTGCAGCCGCGCTGGGGATACCGAACGATCCGGTGCTTGCGGCGGAGCAGTTTGTCCGCGGCCGGGCACGAAGCATCGACCTGGTGGAAGCGCGGTTTGCGGACGGGCGCGTGGCGCACTTCATCGGCGTGGGCGGGATGGGACTCGACGCGGAAGCCGCTCACCTCGCGAATACGCGTTACCGCGCGTGGCCCGGAGCGTCGCGCTATCTCGCCGGAGCATTTCGCACATTTTTTCGCGAAGGCGCATTCGAGCTGCGCGCCGAAATCGACGGCGCGCCGTGGAACGGCCGTGCGCTGTTTGCCGCGGTAGGGAATGGCACGAGCTACGGCGCCGGCGTAAAGATCGCGCCCGACGCGCGGGTCGACGACGGCTGGCTTGACGTCGCGATCGTCGCGGACGTGACCCTGCCGCGCCTGCTCGAAGCGTTGCCGCACGCGATGTCTACTGGCGACCTGTGCCGCTTCCCCGAAGTGCAACGCTTCCGCTGCAAGAGCGCGATGCTGGCGTCGTCGCGGTCCGCTCGCGTCCACGGCGACGGCGAGGCACTGGGCTCCGCTCCCGTAGCCTTCACCGTGCTTCCGCACGCCGTGCGAGTCGTGGGGGGCAGAGCTTCCGCCGCAAACGAGAAATAG